>CAYOVU010000245.1:0-17505 GCA_964407505.1 uncultured Acidobacteriaceae bacterium
AATCGCCGCGGGCCCGGCGTTTCAGCCTGTGACCGTCCGCGTGACCGACTCGTCCACGCCACCCAATCCCGTCCTCGGAGCGGGCGTATTGTTCCAATCGACCGTACTCCGCCCCTCAGGAGATAACCTGTCTCTGACGGCGGGCGACCCCGGCGGCACGTCGGCGGGAATGCCCGTGATCTTAGGTGCAAGCCAAACCACCCTGTTGAGCGATGCCAACGGCTTGGCGAGCATCGTCCCCTCGGTAGGATCGTTCACCGGCACGCTCGAAGTTGCAATCCAAGTCTCAGCCGGAGCTACAGCCCTGCTACAGGACCAACTTGAAACATTCCCTCAAGCTAGTAGCACGGGAAGTGGTGGAACTGCTCCACCGCTAATAAGCGTGGCAGATCCTGTATTCGTCCCTCCCCCAGAGCATAACGTCTTGAATGTAGTCTCAAAGGAGGATCGCTGAAGCGTAGGACAGCTGACGACTAGGCTGGGTCCCGACTCGACTGTTACTCCAGCGTCGAACGTCGCGGCCGCTGTTTGGCTGAAATCGATTTGATGATGAGCTTGCGCCGCGCTCGCTCGGGCATGGGAACTTTTGCGCGGTTGAGGGCGACGTTGATCAGATCGCGAACTTCAGGATCGTCGAGAACCTTCTCGTTCGCCTTTCCCACCTCGTAGAGGCGAACGTTTCGTACAATATTGCCTTTCCCTTGCAGTCTCTTTGCCGGATCGGGCAAGCCAGCACCTTGAAGAAAACATAAGGTGACTCGCCCCGGCGGAAGCACGATGGAGAAAATTGCCTCCGAGGGCCGCTCGCTCGGACTGAAGCCAATGACCAGCCAGTTGTAGTTGTCGTAAACCATCTCTATGGCGCCCGGAACCAGTTTTCGCATCTTTGCAAGCGTGCGACGAGCAAAGGCAGCAACTTCTGGATCATATTTCTTGAGGAAAGATTCAAGTTGGCGCTCGGCCTCGGCCGGCGAAATGTCCGCCGTAGCTTCTCGTGGGTTCCGTTTTGCAGTTTTTGCCTTGCGCACCCGTTTACCTTTTTTCAGGAACGACTGATAATCAGCTCCGGTCCTCTCGTGCGGTTCACTTCTGCGTTCCCTGATCTTTCGTCCACTGATCGACCCAGTCGTTCACTGTCTTGTACCACAGTTGAGAATTTTGCGGCTTCAGTACCCAATGTCCTTCGTCAGGGAAATAAAGCATCTTTGAGGGCACGCCTTCCATCTGCAGCGTGGTGAAAAGCTGCAAGCTTTCGCTCACGTCGTAACGGTAGTCGTTCTGCCCGTGGATCACCAGCGTCGGCGTCTTGAAATTTTTCGCGTACTGGTGCGGCGACCACTTCTCATACATGGCGCGGTTGTCGTAGGGAGTGCCTTTGAACTCCCAATCGAAATACCAGAGTTCTTCCGTCGTGCCCCAGCCGGATTCGGTGTTGAACAGGCCGTCGTGCGAAACAATGCACTTGAAGCGGTCGGTGTGGCCGAGGATCCAGTTGGCCATGTATCCGCCGTAGCTAGCGCCCAGCGCGCACTCCCGGTCTTTATCGATGAACGGATAAGTCTTCTCCGCGTAATCCAGGCCCTTCATCAGGTCTTCAAACGGAGCACCACCCCAGTCGCCGTTGACGGCGTCGATGAACTTCTGCCCGTAGCCGGTCGAGCCGTGAAAATTGATCATGATGACCAGGTATCCCCCGCTCGCCGCGGAAGTTGGTGACGCGAACAGTTCAGGATTCCAGCGGTAGCTCCAGTCGTCTCCCCATACTCCCTGCGGACCGCCGTGGATGAGGAACTTCACGGGATACTTTTTGCTGGCATCGAAGTTCGGCGGCTTAACGAGGAAGCCTTCGACTTTGTCGCCGTGAGCGCCGGTGAACCAAAAGGATTCGAGCGGAGACATGGCGACCTCGGAGAGGACGGCATCGTTTAGGTGAGTCAAATTTTCAGGCGGATGAGCAAGCTGTTCGGTCACGCTTCTCTCGGAATCCATTTTGTAGATCGCGGTTGGAAACGAGATCGACATTTGGGTGAAGACGATGATTTTTCCATCCGCGCTCAAGGCTAGATCGTCGTTGTAACCATCCCGAACGACTACGGAAGCGTTATAGCGGGCCGTCTCCTTGGCATCTCTGTCCACGGTGACTGTCCGATCAAAAGGTCGGTCAATCGTGAATGAATCCACCGGAGATTCGTCTCGCCACTGATGCGCGAAATAGATTCGTTTGGAATCCGGCGACCACACGAACGAGCCGACCCACGAATCGAGTTTCTCGGTCAGACTCCTTTTCTCTCCTGTCTTGCGGTCATACAGCACCAACCGGAAGCGATCGGCCTCGTATCCCGGACGTTGCTGGGCGCGGTAGGCGATGTAGCGGCCGTCGGGCGAATAGAGCGGCGTCGAGTCGCTGGCGGGATTGTCGGCGGTAATGTTCTTGGCAGCCCCTCCACTGACCGGGACGATCCACAGATCGTTGTTGGTCGAAGCCGCCGGGTTCTTGTCGTGATTCGAGGTGTAGCAAATCTCCTGCCCGTCGGGCGAAAAGGCGTAGTTGTCCTGCCCGCCGAGCGAGAACACGGGCGCATCGTAGTCGCCGGGCGTGAGATCGATCGGATATGGAATTAAGGGGCACAGGTTCCGGCCCGTGATGGAGGTGCCCTTTTGTGGATCACACAAAGCTCCCTCCGGCACCCCGATAACGAAAATGTGAGAACGTTTTCCGTCCTTGTAGGCGTTCCAATGCCGATAAAGCAGGTGATCGAAGATTTGCGCTTTAACTTTCGATTGCTCGACTTCTTTAACCTTGTTAGCGTTGCATTCGCTCGAGCCAGCGCATCCTGGATAAACATCCGAAATGAACAAAATGTTCTTTCCGTCAGGCGACCAAAGTTCGCCGCTCGCTTCGGTCGGAACATCTGTCAAACGGTGCTTCGCCCCCACAACGCCGGCCGCCCCGTCAAACTCCGCAATCCAAACCTGCGATCCCTGTTCTTTGGTGGAAATGAACGCAAACCGCTTCCCATCCGGCGCCCAGCGAGGGCGGTCGGCATCCTGATCGGAAATAATCTCGCGCTCCTGGCCACCGGCCGTGGGCACGATCCAGATGTGCGGCGTCTTGGTGTTAGCCGCCAGATCGACCTCGACCATGCTGAAGATCACCCATTTGCCATCGGGCGAGACTTCGGGTTCACCCACGCGCTTCAGCCTCATCATGTCTTCGAAGGTAAAAGGATGCTTAACCTGAGCAACGAGGGGCAGTAAGAATGCCATGAAGGCGAGAGAAGCTAGAAAGATACGGCGCATGCAATGATCTCCTCGGCAAACGGAAGAGTGTAGCAGGGTGAAGTGACAAGCTTCCAACGGACTTCGCTCAGGCCAGGCTCTCCACTTGGCTCGCCTCTAGAAACAACAAATTTGGCAGGGGTTATAAGTCCGCCGGCTGCCACGGATTTTCCAGGCGCACACCGCAACCTTCGAAGTCCTGCGTGTTGCGCGTGGCGAGGGTAGCTCGCCTATAACGGGCGATCGCGGCGATCTGCGCGTCAAACTCCGCGATGGGACGGCCTTGCGAGCGGCGTGCCGCAGCGATTTCCGCAAATGCGCGCGCCGCGTCTTCGTCGAACGGCAGGATGCGGCCTGGAAAGTCCTCTCGGAACATCGCTTCTGCCTCGGCCAGCAGTTTCTCGCGGCGCTTTCCCCTAGGCAGCAATTCGATCCCATAAAGAATCTCTGCAACAGTGATCGTCGTCAAGAAAAGTTCATCGGTGCTCCGGCCTTGAGACAACCAACGCATTACGGACGCGGAAGGCGAAACGTGCATTGCTTCAGATACGACGTTGGTATCCAGAATGATCATGCGGGATTACAAATTATCGGATGCCAGGGTCGCGGATAGGACCGCGCGGAGGAATTTTGAGATCGACGCCGCCCAGCGGGGCAAAGCGACGGCGAATGGCTTCTCCCAAACTCACCGGCTCAGCATCGTCCCGCGCCAGACCCAGTTCGAGCAACTCACGTGCCTCCTGCTCCATCGAACGGCCGTTGCGGGCAGCGCGAATGCGGAGCCGGCGCTTGGTGTTCTCCGGTAGTTTGCGGATGGTAATGCTGGCCATGTCATCAATGATATCATTGATGGCAATGATTGCAATAGGGCGTACCGGGACCGGGATCGACATCCGTTCCGAATGACGGAGCCACACTTCCTGCGGCACGGCCAAGGTCGATTTACGAAAGCCGAAGCTTTTTTTCTTACGGCAACCCCTCTGTTGAAATGGCATCCAAGTTTGCGGCAGAACTGCAGCGCCCTACCCCCGGCCTCACTGAGCGGAGAGGGGTCGGGGGAGGGCCGCCGCGGGTTCTGCACATTACTGTCCCCGTGCCATCGGCCGTTTCATTTATTCGCTAGAATAGGTGTATGAAATCGCCGTTGCGCTCCGCATTGTTTCTGGTCGCGCTAGCCGCTCTCTCGTTGCCGATAGTGGCTCAGGAAGGTCCGCTCGAAAGCACACCGCCCAAAGGCATTACTCCTGAGGAAATCATCGCGCAGTTTGCCGCACGCGAAAAACTCTTCAAAGAGGCGCGGGAACACTACACCTACCGGCAGGACATCAAAGTGCAGACGCGCGACGGCGACACCGTCACGGGGGAGTATCACGAAGTTTTCGACGTGCTCTACGACGATAAGGGACATCGCCTCGAAAACGTCGTGTTCGCACCGCAATCGTCGCTGGAGCAGGGCGGCCTGTCGCTCGATCAGGGCGACGTACAGGATTTTCGCAATCGTTTACCCTTCGTGCTGACTACGGAAGAAGTTCCGGAATACAACATTCTCTATGTTGGCCAGCAACAAGAAGATCAGTTGCACTGCTACGTTTTTGATATTGCTCCGAAGGCCATCGTCGGCAAGAAGCGCTACTTTCAGGGGCGCATCTGGGTGGACGATTCGGATCACCAGATTGTGAAGACCTACGGCCAAGCCGTGCCGGAAATCCGCGACACGAAAAAGAAGGGCAAAGAAGAACATCTTTATCCGAAGTTCACTACCTGGCGGCAGCAGATCGACAACCAGTATTGGTTCCCTACCTACACCCGCGCCGATGACACGCTACACTTCAACACCGGCGACATACACATTCGCGAGATCGTCAAATATGAGGACTACAAACGCTTCGGCGCGAATGTGAAGATTCTGTATCAGGGGAAAGAAGTTCCCAAGGCAGATCAGAAGCCGGAAGATAAGAAGCCGGATACGACGCCGCAGAAGTGAGGGTTCAAGGTTTCGGAGATTCTAAGGTTTCTCAGTTTCAGGCTTCACAAGAATTTCGCGTGTTAACTCGCTTTTCTTCGTAGAGACTCGATCAACCGATTCAGTAGCCCTAGCACTTGATATGTTGTTTCATCGAGCGCCGCATAGGCTTCCGATTTCAGGTAGTGGAGATCGCAGGCTATAGCCAATTGTGTATCCAGTTCGAGCAACGATCCTCGCGCCTGCCCTAGGAAATGCAGGAATTCACCGGAAGTTAACCGGCCTTGACCTTCGGCAATGTTCGAAGTGACAGAAACGGCGGCGCGTCTAGTCTGTGATGTGAGGCCGTAGAGTTCGCTTCGCGGAAACTGTTCCGTGGCTTGATAAATCTGGACGGTGAGGACTCTTGCCTTCTGCCAAACCAAAAGATTGCGATAAGAGCGAGCCACGTATCGAGTCTAGGGTTTTAATGTGTCAAAGTTTCAACGTTCCAAAGAATTAGTAGATCGAGAGTTCCACTTTGAAACCTTGAAACCTCAGTAGAACAAATACTTTCTCCACTTATCATCACTACGGCCCATCAGCCGCATGATGTGGCGGCTGGTGTGGAGGTTGAAGGCGCGCGGCTCACGCATCAGCTTCATGCCGGCTTCGAGCGGAAACTGATTTCCCTTGCGGCGGTTGCAGGCATGGCAGCAAGCGACCAGATTCTCCCAGGTGGAGGAACCTCCCCGGGAGCGCGGAATCACATGATCGAGTGTCAGCTCACTCGACGGCAGAACCGTGGCGCAATACTGACAGGTGTTGCGGTCGCGCAGCAGGATATTTTTTCGCGACAAAGCGCGGCTCTGGTGCGGGATGCGGCGATACTCCAGCAGCCGAATCACCGAGGGCACGCGCACGGCGATGCGCGCCGCATGCAGGAAGTGTCCATTCTCTTCTTCCGTCATGGCGACGCCCTTGAGCACGAGAACCAGGGCCCGGCGCGCGGCGCACACGTTGATGGGCTCATAAGACGCATTCAGCACCAGCACGGGAGCGTGCAAGGCATTGCCGTCGCTATCGCGGTGGATAGCCGCCGCCGCAAACAGGCCGGCGGCGTATCGGCCCGGCGGTCCTGCGTCGCTTTCGATTCTGGCAGACATAATCTAGATCCCTACTGCTTTAGCCAGTGGAGCCTGCTCTGCTTCGCTGCGTTCGTCCACCTCAATATCGTTGCCGGGTTTAATCTCCACATGCTGCGCCGAAACCTTCAAGGTGCGCGCAACCGTGGCGACCCAGACCTTCGTCGCGCCGGCACGGCGCAAGACTTTGGCGCATTCCGAAACCGTCGCACCCGTCGTGTAAACATCGTCCACGATTAGAACCTCGCGTCCCTTCACCGCTTCGGGTTGCGTAACTGCAAAGGCGCCTCGCAGATTCTCGCGGCGCTGATGGCTGGTGAGCCCAATCTGCGATGGAGTTTCGCGCTTTCTTTCGAACGCTCCCGTGCACAAATGCAGGCGCTCTCGCGATGGGCTGAGTTTCAAAGCGGCGCGCGCGATCAACTCCGCTTGGTTGAACCCGCGCTCACGAAACTTGGCGCGATGCAGAGGTACGGGAACGACCGCGACACCATCCGCCGAAAACAAAGGCTCGAGGGTTGCGATGGCTTCCGCTAACATGCGTCCCAGCACACCTGCCGCCGGACGCACTCTGCCATACTTCAGCAGATGAATCAGCTCTCGCAGCCCGCCTTCATAACTCCCATAGGCCACCGCACGCGAGAAGGCCGGCTCGATCCGGCGGCACAGTCCGCAGCGAGGCTCACTCTCAAGACCATCGACCGCGTACGGAGAAAACAGGCGCTCGCCGCACCGCGCACAGACATCGCCCGCGATGCGATGCATGTGGTCTACACACTCCCCGCAAACCGGTAGACGGGAGATTTTAATTAGCGGCGCGCCGCAGATGCGGCAATCGGAAGGAAACAAAACTGCGAAGAGACTCTGGGCAATGTGACTCGCTAAAGTTCGCGCAATTAATGCGGGTCGAATGGAAACACCCTGCGGTGGGCTCGTTGTCGAAGCAATAGAAGTCCCCGCCACTGCAGCTTTGGCCTGGGCAGCCCGAATTCGGTCCCCACTACTGCTGAAGACGGCCTCCCTAATGCCCGTAAGAAATCTTCTCGGGCGGGCGACTCTGTTGCCTTGACACGAGTATAGCGGGCCTGGGGCTGGCTAGGCAACGTTACCGTATTGGCCCGGGCTGGCGACGGAAGCTTTCCGCTTGGAACCTGCTTCCGACAACCGCGGTTTCGCCTCCATAAACAACGAACGGTAATCCCGCCGGAAGCATTCCGCGCAACGCACCGGCTGCAAAAGAAAAATGGGCAGAAGGTAGCGTTCGGAAAACGTTCTGCGCCGCGAACGAAAGGCTGTCTCACAGCCGCAATCGTCGCAATGGAACTCAAGAAAACGCTGAAACCAGGGCTGCTCGGAAGAGTTGCTCATGCGGCACCTCAGAACGATCAACTGCGAAGGGGCGTGTCAGACTGATTACTCTAATATTAACATCACCCGCCCGAGGAGCCAAGATACAAGCGCTCAATGGAAAATCTGGCCGCCCAGAGCTTGCCCGAACTGGCGTCAGGAACCGCGACGCACTTGTAATTCAGCCGCCCAGCGTGCTAACGTGCGCCGTTCCCTCTGACACGAGTGGCGGCTTGGCTTGAGGAACGTTGTTTGTACTGATCCCAATTATTAGAGGATTTATCCATGAGTAATCCCGTCTCCTCCGAATCAGGAACCGGCCCCAAGAAGCACATCCCATATGTCCCGGAACATATGGAGATGAAGGAGTTCACCCTGCGCGCGGTGCTGCTCGGCCTTCTTATGACGGTCGTTCTGGGAGCGGCGAATGCCTACCTTGGTTTGCGCGCCGGAATCACAATTGCGGCAACATATCCCGCAGCGGTGATTGCCATGGCTGCGATGCGGGCATGGAAAGGATCTCTGCTCGAAGAAAACATCGCGCGGACGGCAGGTTCGATCGGGGAGTCCGTTGCCGCTGGCGCAATCTTTACTCTTCCGGCGTTTCTGCTGGCCAAGGCGTGGCCCTCTTTTCGCTTTGCAGATGCCTATTGGAAATCCACGGCGCTGATCATGGTGGGCAGCATTCTCGGAGTTCTTTTTATTTCTTTGGTGCGGCGAGGCATGGTGGAAGATCCCGAACTTCCATTTCCGGAGTCGCTTGCAGCCTCGGAGATTCACAAGGCCGGACAGCGAGGCGCGCAAGCCGCGAAGTATCTCTTCTGGAATATCGGCCTCGGCGGCGTGGTGTACATTCTCGGAAAATTCGGCCTGTTCGCGGCCGACACTGATTTTCATGTTGGCGTCGGCAGCCTCGGACATAGCCAGGTTCGTCTTGGCGCGGCCGGAAGTTCGCACGTCCTGCCTGCTGGCGGAACCAGCGTTTTTGCAGCACCCAGCGTGAGCCCGGCGTATCTCGGAGTGGGATACATCATTGGTTTGCGGCTGGCATCGATCCAGTTTGCGGGAAGCGTGCTGGCTTGGGGCCTGATGGTTCCTTTGATGGTGTTTTTTCTTGGGCCGCAGCTCAAGGCATATATTCCAGTCGACACGCCCGATAATTGGGCAAACATGGCTGATGCAGTTTGGCGATACATCGTGCGTCCGATCGCCGTCGGCGGAATGCTGGTGGGAGCGGCTTACACACTCTACAAAATGCGCGAGAGCCTCACTGCAGGACTGGGCAAAGCCTTTGCTGACTTGCGCCAGACCGCTGCTCAGCAAGCCAAGCTGGCACGCACGGAACGCTACATGAGTTCGAAGACGGTCTTCGGTCTGATTGCTGTGATGTTCGTGCTGATGTGCGTGCTCTACGTCCGGATATCAGGCCTGGTGTGGCCAGCCATTTTGGCGGCGGTTGTGATGATTCTGGTCGGATTTTTCTTTGCCACGGTTTCGGGAAACCTGGTGGGATTCATCGGCTCGTCGAATAATCCTATCTCCGGTTTAACGCTCTCGACATTGCTGATTGCGGCATTACTAATGGTTGCGCTGGGCGTTTCCGGAACTTCGGGAGTAGCCGCGGTTCTGGGTGTTGCGGCTGTGGTCTGCGTTTCGTCGGCAGTAGCGGGCGAACTATTACAGGATTTCAAAGTCGGCTACATCCTGGGAGGCACACCGCAGAAGATTCAGGCCGCTGAGTTGATCGCGGTGGTTGTAGCAAGCCTGGTCATGTATTTTCCGCTGATGTTGCTGCACGAAGGCAGCATCAAAGCAGGCGGCGTAGGATTTGGCGGCGCCGAGCTTCCGGCGCCGCAAGCCGGCCTCATGGCAACATTAGCCATGGGCATTGTGGCGCACGACATGCCGTGGCCGCTGGTGGTCGTGGGAATTTTCTTTGGCATAGCCATGATCATGATGCAAGTGAAGAGTCCCATGCTGGTGGCGGTGGGAATGTATTTGCCATTCGGAACTACGTTCGCAATTTTTGTCGGCGGAGTATTTCGTTCTGTCGGAGACTGGATTGCCAACCGCCGCGGCTTCAACGCCGCTCAGAAAGCGCGCGTGGAAAATGCTGGAGTCCTGATCGCCTCCGGATTAATTGCCGGAGAAGCCTTATTGGGGCTGGTTTGGGCGGGATTGCAATTCGTCCCTTCCTGGGGCGCGCCGAACCATCCACCGCAAATTTTCAGCGATCCGTCGTACCTGGTTGGAGGGATGATCGTGATGGCGGGACTGGCAGCTCTGATGATCTTTATTCCGGCTTCGGCTGCGGGCGATCCGAAAGAACCGGCGCCACCGACGGCGATGATGTAAATTCTGAAAGCTGAAAGCAAGAACCCAGAAGTCAGAATGTAGAGAGCAGAAGTCAAAAATGTCAGGTATCACTTCTGCAGGAGCAGTTCTCACAGCGGCATTCTTCTTCTCTATGTCCGTTTCCGACAATGTAACCGCGGTGCGCGAACGTATCAATGCCGCGGTCCGGCGGGCCAAACGTAGCCCCGAAGAAATTGCGCTGATGGCTGTCAGCAAAACTCACCCGCCGGAAACCATCCGCGAAGCTTATGAGGCCGGACTTGGGATATTCGGGGAAAATCGGGTTCAGGAATTTGCTGGTAAAGTCGATGCGCTTCTGGATTTACGCGATGCCGAATGGCACCTGATCGGGCACCTGCAAACCAATAAGGCCGCCAAAGCGGTGGATTTGTTTCGCGCCGTGGATTCTGTCGATTCGCTGAAATTGGCGGAGAAACTCGACGCGGCTGCCCGCAAGCTTGGAAAAAGATTGGCAGTGCTTATCGAAGTAAATGTTGGGGGGGAGGCTGCAAAAAGCGGTGTAGCGCAGGAGTCGGCTGCGCTTGAAGAATTGCTGATCGCCGCACCTCGGCTTGAGTCGTTGCAGTTTCGCGGACTGATGACTGTGCCTCCGTTTACCGACGACCCCGAAGGCGCACGGCCCTGTTTTCGCAAACTGCGCGAATTGCGCAATGCAATCGCTGCTCGCAGGCTACCCGGCATTTCCATGGACCAGCTTTCGATGGGCATGTCGCACGATTTCGAAATCGCGATTGAAGAGGGCTCAACCTGCGTGCGCGTAGGGACAGCGATTTTTGGCAGGCGAACAAAAACGTAGGCCACCATGCACGCGGAGGGGCACGAAAAAGCCATGAAGCTATTCGACCGGCTTTGCGTGACCATTCTGTTTGTTTTGGCGATTGTGGACAGCCTGCTCGTGCCGAGAACCTACACCGGCAGGATCTGGATTTTCGGAACAATACTGGCTTTGTTGTTCACTTGCATGTTGAATGTGTTACGTATTCGTAACGGCGGCGAAGTACGAGGTTTGATGCTATCTTGCATCGCAGCGAATGTAACCATGCTGGTGTTGGCAATCGCGTTGATGGCAAGCATCGGAAAGGTGCGAATGCTGCAGCACCCTCAAGTGCCGCTTGTGGCGGCCCTACTGCTGGGTGAAACAGTGTTCTCGCTAGGGAAAGCCGATTGATTTCTACTACGGAGTCCGGCGGCAGCGTGGCATTTTCAGTTAAGGTCCATCCCTATGCCAGAAAGAACGCAATCACTGGTGAATTGGGCGACGCACTGAAAGTTTCCCTCACCTCGCCGCCAATCGATGGCAAGGCGAACGAAGCTTGCATCAAATTTTTTCGCGAAACTTTTGAAGGTGCCGCGTTCTTCCGTTACCATTGCCTCCGGCCAGAGCAGCCGCAGGAAAGTGATCCGAGTATCAGGGCTCTCGGCTGAAGAAGTCAGGGAACGAATCGCTATAAAGGTGAGCAGAGCATAGCTTTTCGATAGTAAGGCACGCGCGGACGGGAAGCCCGCGGCCACACGATCTCCCAGGGAGCACTCTTGAGCTTTTCCGAACGCTTGCAGGAAATTCGCACCGGATTCGAACAACCATTCTGGGTTGCGAACATCAGCGAAATCTTCGAGCGCCTTTCTTACTATGGCGCTTTCGCGTCCCTGGCTTTGTATTTGCAGGAGCAGCTGAATTTCTCGGCTCAGCAGACCGGAACGCTGACCGGCATCTTCGGAGGCATGGTGTGGTTTCTCGCCATCTTCGGCGGAGCCACAGCCGACCGGCTCGGTTTTCGCCGTGCTCTTTCGATCGCTTATCTCATTCTTGCCGCCGCGTATTTCCTGATTGGTTCCATCGGCGCATCATGGCTGGCGCCAGTGCGCAATGCGGTTCCGCTCGGTTTGTTTGTCGGATTCATTCTCATCTTGCCCGCACTCGGCATTTCGCTTGTCAAGCCTTGCGTGGTCGGCACCACGGCCCGCGCCTCCAAGCCAAATGTCCGCTCGATTGGCTATTCCATTTACTACACCATGGTCAACATCGGCGGCGCTTTGGGTCCACTCTACGCGTCATGGGCCCATCGGCATTTGGGAGTGGAGAATGTGTATCGTGTTGCCGCTCTCAGCGTTTTCGCGATGTTCTTCGTCGTGCTATTTTTCTTTCGCGAACCTCGCCAGGTTGGAGATGCGCCTCCACCTTCGATCGCAACTGTTGCGCGCAATTTCTGTATCGTGCTCGGAAACTACCGCCTGGTTTTACCGGTGCTTGCCATCGCACTACTGCTTCGCATCGGCCTGTCGATATACCCGAGCTTTGACGTGCCTTGGTGGATCTGGCTCGGACTCCTGGCGCTGGTGCTCGCGGGCATCAGCCGGTTCATGTGGTTTCTGATTATTTTTACAGGTTACTGGGTGGTGTTTTGGCAGCAGTACATCAGCCTGCCTGGCTACATTCACGGTTTTATCAATTCGCAAGCGGATGTCGAGATCATTCTCGTCACCGATGGAATCACTGTAATTTGCCTCACGCTCGCCGTAAATTTTTTAACGCGAGGGATTCCGGCATTTCAAGCGGTCATCCTTGGCACGCTAATCACGTCCCTTGCCTGGATGATCCTTATCTTCCGGCCGACGATCTGGGGCGCAGTTCTCTCGCTGTTCGTGCTTGCTCTGGGCGAGATCACGCAGCAGCCCCGCTACTACGAATACATCGCGCTGCTTGCTCCTCCGGGTCAGCAGGGCACGTACATGGGGTTCGCTTTTTTGCCGATAGGGATTGGATCGCTCATCGGAGGTTGGTTTGGTGGAACGCTCATGCATCACTTCGGAGAGGTAACGCATCAGCCCACGCGCGTATGGTGGATGGTGACCGCAGTGGGGGTGGTCACGACGGCATTGCTGTGGCTATACGATCGATATTTTAGAGTAGCCACCGCTTCTGCAAAATAAAATGCGCTGACATGCCCCGGCGCTCGACAACCGAACCTCTCGCGACGAAATCTGGGAGTATGAGCACGAGCACACCAGTTGCCGTTGCCACGCATATTCGAAGCGCGCTGAAAGACGGTGGCTCCGCCGAGCATGCTACCGGCGTGCAGTGGTTTTTCAAAGACGAAATCAAATCGCATGGCTGGTATACGGCGGACTTGCGCCGTGCGGCAGTTCGTTCCCGGCGCGAAATCAGGAAGGCGCACGGGCTCTATTTTCTGATTGATGTTGCCGACGAGCTTTTTTCCGGCTCGGTGCTCGAAGAAAAAGTTGCCGCCGTCTTTTTGCTGGAGAAGCTTGACCCTGAGTTTGGCAACGACGAATTCAAGTTGTTCGAGTCATGGCTCGACCGCATTAGCAGTTGGGCGGATCACGACGCGCTAGTGCATTCCCTGATCGCTCCCATGATCGCGGCTAAACCGGCACGCACGAAATTCGTTTTCCGCTGGGCGAAGTCGAAGAACCGTTGGCATCGACGCGCCGCTTGTGTGGCGCTGATTCGCGGAACGCGTGCGCGGATGTTCTTTCCCGAGATCACAAAACTTTCCGATTCGCTTTTGGCAGATAAAGATGACATGGTTCAAAAGGGATTGGGCTGGTTGCTGCGGGAGACTGCAAAATTTAGTGCGAAGCGAACGGTTCCGTATTTGATGGAAATTCGCAAGCGAGCACCGCGCCTGGTCTTGCGTACGGCTTGCGAAACGCTGCCAGTGACCGTCAGAAAGCGAGTGCTGGCAGTCAAGGACCGGGCGCGATAGCCTGCTACAACTCTTTACGTTCTTCAATTCGCCCAAATCTGCCCCATTGTTTACAATAGAAGTTTGCTCATGGACCTGGCTGCCATTCAATCTGTGCTGCGCGAACGCAACATCGACGCGTGGCTGTTCTATGACCATCATCACCGCGATCCCATCGCCTATCGTGTGCTCGGCTTGCCGACAGGCCTGATGGTCACGCGGCGTTGGTTTTACCTGATCCCGGCGCAGGGCGAACCCGTCAAATTGGTGCACAAGATCGAAGCGGGCCATCTCGACTCCCTCCCCGGTGGTAAGCGGCAGTATTCCGGGTGGCAGGAGCTATTCGACAGCCTGAAGGCGATTCTCGCTTCGTACCGCGATATCGCGATGCAATATTCGCCCAACAACATCGTCTTCACAATTTCGCTGGTCGATGGCGGCACGATCGAATTGCTGCGTGGTCTGGGAAAAAACGTTGTCAGCTCGGCCGACCTGGTCGCGCAGTTCGAAGCCACCTGGAGCGAAGAACAGATCAAAACACACTTTGCTGCGCGTGACAGCGTGGATTCGATCGTTGCAGCCGCCTTCAAAGAAATCGGGCAACGGGCGCGCAATGGCGGGACCACCGAACACGAAATCCAGCAGTGGTTCATGGAAGCCTTTCATCGCGAGAATCTGCTGACCAGCGATCCTCCGATTGTTGCCGTGAATGCCAACGCCGGCAATCCGCACTACGAGCCGCGGGCCGATCATCCGGTCCCCATTCGCAAGGGCGATTTTCTTCTGCTGGACGTCTGGGGGAAAAAAAATTCTCCGGGCGCGGTGTACTACGACATCACCTGGGTTGGATTTGTTGGCGCAGCTCCATCCGACAAGATGCGCGAGGTTTTCGAGGTCGTACGCGACGCGCGCGATGCTGGCGTGAAGATCGTAATTGACGCGGTGAACGCGGGCCGGCGCATCGTGGGATGGGAAGTCGATCGTGCGACCCGCGGCCACATCAAGAAAAAAGGTTACGCCGATTATTTTATTCACCGCACCGGACATTCCATTGGCACAGACGTTCATGCCAATGGAGCCAATATGGATGATCTGGAAATCCACGACGAGCGCCAGATTCTTCCCAACTCCTGCTTTTCCATCGAGCCTGGAATTTATCTTCCCGAGTTCGGTGTGCGCAGCGAAGTAAACGTGCTGGTGCGCCCCAAGTCGGCGGAAGTCACCGGCAACATTCAGCGCGAGATCGTGATCATCTAATGGCAAATTCCACTACAGCGAAAACCAAGCCGGCGGCTGCGTCGGTGCAGCCGGCAAGCATAATGAGCATCATCGCACCCGCCGTCGGCTGGCTTGTTCCGGGTGCGGGACACATCATCCAAAAGCGTTGGATTCGCGGCGCCCTGCTGTTCGTCTCCATCGGAACTCTGTTCGTGCTTGGCTTGATGATGCAGGGGCACATCTACAAGGCCAACGGCGGCGACATTCTCGACATTCTTGGATTCATTGGCGACCTGGGCGCAGGCGGAATGTACATTACGACTCTCGCCATGAACTGGGGCCAGGGTGCGATTGCCTTCGCCATCGCCGATTACGGAACCAAGTTCATGATCGTCGCCGGACTGCTGAATTTTATTGCCGTAGCGGACGCCTATCACATCGCCATCGGGAAAAAACAATGACGATCCAGCTCACTCACTTCAGCGCGGCTTTTGTGTTCGCGCTATTCGCGTCGATTGTCTTCGGCATCACGCATCGCGAGACGACACGTGATATGGTTCGCTATGGCCTCTATTGCTTCGCCATGTTTCTGGGAGGGGTTCTGTTGGCGGGCTGGGCAATGTGGTTTATTCGGCGGTGAACGCTGGAGATTTACAGTGCTCCGATCATTTGACTTATTTCCCTTTTAAGTTGCTGCTCCACAAGCAGCTTTGAGCAGGATTTGATCGTCACTGATGTGTTGCGGCGATTTTTTCTACGTACTTTTATTCCTCCAGCTTTTCTTCCCAGTCCGGCGAAACTCCATTACCTGAGATGAAGACGATCACATCTATGCAGGTACATGTCCTGGAAGCACGCCGATTTCGGGCTGAATCCGGAATGTTATCGAGTCATCGCAGGCTTCAACTCGTCATCCTGCCCATACGAAAGCGTCAAACACCCGCTTCGACTCGAAGTTCAGACGCCGGTAGAGTTCAACCGCGCGACTATTCGCTTCGGTCACCGTAAGCGAGAGCATGGAAAATCCTCGCTTTCGCAGATTACTTACCGTCGCGGCAAGCAACGATTCCCCAATTCCATGGGAGCGATATTCCGGCAGAACACAAACTTGCGTAACATGCCCCACATCGCCGCGAACCCGGGAACACAGAATCAACCCAATCAGATTCTTCGCCTTGCGATCCACAGCGGCGAATGACGATTCGATATCGAATAGGCCGCATCCCGGAAAGCGGACAATGTTATTCAGAAAGCGCAGCGACCCAGTCAGCGTGTGATATTGATCGTTGATCTGTGCATCGACGTGGCCGCGATACGCCGCGGTGATCACGGCGGCCGCTGGCTGATAATCGGCTTCCGTCCAGCGCCGAATCTCCACATCAGGATGCTTCGCTGGAATCGACACCGGGCTGCCCAGCCCGAGAACCATAAATAGCCGCGGATGGCGCTGGAATCCTTGATCCAGAAACGGCCGCGCCACGCTGCCTGCCTCATGCGCCAACAGCTGCGCCTCGACGCGGTGAATTCCGGGAGACTGCTGCAACGTCTCGATCACGTGCGTGAGCAGTTTCAGCTCTACCTCGCGCGGGTTCGCAAGCCGCCCGCCGTTCGCCACAAAAAGATCACCAACCACTCCCTTGCTGCCTTCGTAGACAAAAAAGCTGTAGCCGAAAATGCGGCCGCGGTCGATGGCAGCATACCCTGGAAGAATTTTCGCATCAACGTAGCGCAAGATCATCTCTGCGGAGCCGCTGTAGTCCCAGGAAAGCAAACTTCCCCACACTCGCGATTCATCATCGAGCAGGGGACGCAGGTCCACCGAAGAAAAATGCCTAAGGTCGAGAATCTCCAAGGGCTCCTACAAAGTTGGCCGCAATACTGTGACCACGTTCGGGTGGTAGAACTCCGAGTTTAGTGCGTTGTGAGACCCGAGGCAAACCAGCAGAGCATGCTGCGTCCGACAGGCCCATGATAAAGAATTCTATTGCATAGGAACCGTAGCCGCTGCGCCAACCCAGTAATAGTCCATGCGTTGAGCAGCATAATGTCCGAGGTAAGAGACGTGGCGGCCCGGCAGCAGCCTCGCAATTTCCAACTGCGAATTCTCCGGCGCGACCAGTAAATGCTCTTCCTGCAAAATCCCTTCCCAGTCATAGTTGACGGTCAGCCGGTTGCGGTAAAAGGTAAGCCCGTATTCCAGCTCGCGCGGCACATGGAAAACCGCAAGCGGCAGCGAATGCGTTTCCATAGCAGCGATTTCCAGAGACAGAGGGCGAGCCGAAAGTTTCTGGTCAAGCGACATCGAGCCCAGTTTCAACACTGCTCCCACCGTAAGCACGAGTGGGATTAACGTGACAAACCGCAACATACGCAGGCCAGTCTCACGCACCAGAGTCAGCGCAATTCCGACGCACAGCACAAACGCTATAGCGAGCGCGACCAGCATCGGTTGCCCTCCGGGCAAACGATGCTGTGTGATCAAATAGGCGAT
>CAYOVU010000246.1:0-3206 GCA_964407505.1 uncultured Acidobacteriaceae bacterium
TTCATTAACAATAATGTCATGACATAACACCACAATGCGGGCACTCGCGGCCGATTCGATCGGTGACTGGGGCAGCGGGTCACGACACGTCCGCCGAGTCCGAAGTCCGGTCGATGTGACACCGGCCGGACTCCAGGCCAAGGCCAGGAAGTTAAGGGGGGGATTTCGCTGTGTCTGTGGCTTGTCTGCGCTGGTTGCTGAGGGTGCGTGCGGATGCGGCGGCGGTGGCTGGGGTGACGGTGCAGGTGGCGTGCTGTGCTAGGGGGGTGCTGGCGGTGCGGGCCGGGTAGCGGCTGCGGGGTTTCTTCACCGCTCGCGGGCAGATTCGTGCCTGGCGTTCGGGCAGCAGCTCGCGCAGCGCCTCGTCTTCGGCCTGGGCGAGGGCGGCGGTCATGTCGTCGCGGGCCAGGGCGATGCTGCGGCGCGCGGCGTGCAGCACGGCGGTGAAGGAGACGCGGGCCGGGGCGATCTGGTCGCGGGCGGCGGCCCGCGCGATCAGGACCCGGATCGCCTGGTAGATGCACAAGAAGGCCCATAGTTCCTGGCGGGCCAGGTCTGGGGTCTGGCCGCGCAGCACCCGGCCGGGGCCCCGGACGGTTTTCTTCAGGTGCAGGTAGGCGGTCTCGATCGCCCACCGCCGGGCATACCCGGCGGCCAGTTCGCCGGCCGGGCAGGCGCGCCAGTCCGCCAGCGTGGTGAGCAGCCGGTACCACTCGGTCCGGACGGTGCCGTCATCGAGCGTGACGGTTACGGTGAACGCGATGACCCGGACCGTGATCCCGGGCAGCGGCCCGGCATCCGGGCCCCGGGCACTGTGCCGGCGGCGCCGGGACCCGTTACGGACGGTCCGGCGCCGCACCTGGCGAGGGTCGGGGATATGGGTGATCCACGGAGCCTGTTTAATTAGATGTGTAAGCGGGGGGCTGTGATGCCAGTGAGGCAGGTGCGATGCCTGCGGGAAGAAGGATCACTGCCCGTGAGTACGGATGAGTTCGAAAAGATGCAGGAGATCGTCGTCGGCGGAATTGAGGCGGCGGGGCTGGGCGAGATCGTGATACCGGAGGAGGAATCGGCGGCGAAAAGGCTCGCTGACGCGGTGAGCGATAAGGCGGTCGACCGGATGATTGCCGACGCGGAGGAGAGCGGCCTTTCGCTGCTGGACGGTCCGGACGGGCTGATCGGCCAGCTGACCGCGCGGATCATCGAGCGGTCGCTGGGTGCGGAGATGGATGGCCACCTCGGCTACGAGAAAGGCGATCCGGCGGGGAATGGGTCGGGGAATTCCCGGAATGGACATTACGGGAAGACGGTTACGACGTCAGCGGGGCCGGTCCGTATTTCGGTGCCACGGGACCGGAATTCTACGTTCGAGCCGCAGATCGTGAAGAAGGGCCAGCGCCGCGCCGGCCCTATTGACGAGATCATCCTGTCGCTGTACGCGCGCGGCCTCACGACACGTGATATCAAGGCGCACCTGGAAGAGGTGTACGGGGCGGCGGTTTCGCCGGGGCTTATCTCGAATATTACTGACGTGGTGCAGGATGAGATCGTCGCGTGGCAGGTAAGGCCGCTTGAGTCTTTTTACGCGATCATTTA
This sequence comes from uncultured Acidobacteriaceae bacterium, assembly GCA_964407505.1. Classification (GTDB taxonomy): domain Bacteria; phylum Acidobacteriota; class Terriglobia; order Terriglobales; family Acidobacteriaceae; genus Sulfotelmatobacter. The sequence goes on from CAYOVU010000246.1 coordinate 1,597, forward strand.
CATTGATGCGCTGGTGCTGAAGGTCCGTGACGGCGGCATGGTGCGGAACAAGGCTGCCTACCTGGCCGTGGGGGTGGACGCGGACGGGTTCAAGCACGTGCTCGGGATATGGCTGGGCGGAGACGAGGGCTCCTCGTTCTGGGCCGGGGTCCTGGCCGAGATCCGGAACCGCGGGGTGAAGGACGTCCTTTTCGTCTGCTGTGACGGGCTGAAGGGCCTCCCGGAGGCCATCAGGGCCACGTGGAAGGACGCGACGGTTCAGACGTGCGTTATTCATCTCATTCGCTCGTCGATGAAGTACGTGTCGTGGAAGGACCGCAAGAAGGCCGCCGCGCTCATGCGGCCGGTTTACACGGCGGTGAACGAGGCCGCAGCGAAATCCGCGCTGGAGAACATGCGCCGCGAGTTCGGGAAGAAGGCGCCCGGGATGATCGCTGCCTGGGAGCGGGCCTGGGACGAGTTCATCCCGTTCCTGAAATACGACGCGTCCATCAGGAAAGTTATTTACACGACTAATGCTATCGAGTCCATGAATTTTCAGCTCCGGAAGATAACGAAGAACCGCGGCCACTTCCCCGATGATGATTCTGCTGTCAAGCTGCTTTATCTCGGGATCAGGAATATCACCGGCCGGTATATCGACGGCGACGGGCAGGTCCGGGAAAAGGGCCAGCGCGGGACAGGGACGCTCGGATGGAAAGCGGCGCTCAACGCATTCGCCATCCAGTTTCCCGGCCGCGTGCCAATGTAGTCTCTCATCGGGTAACTACCGACAGTAATATAACGGAAAGGCCACAGTATCCCCTGGCTTACACAGATAACTTGACACGCTCTTCAGCCGTTGGACCCGGGCAGGCGCGAACCGCCATTCCACGCGGCCATCCGCCGCGCTGATGCCGAGGACCTGCGTCCCCTGCGCTCCTGGCAAGGTCAGATACACCATCCCGGCGGACGCCTGCAGGCCCGGCGCATTCACGCTGCCTTCCTGGGCGGGCATCAGCTGATCGGCCCACCGTACCTGGCCGGTCCGCTCGTCATAACTGGTCAGCCGGCCGTTCGCGGCGGCTAGCAGCGCGCCGCCGGCCACGGCCGTGGCCGCGGGATCGGGGTCCAGCCCGGGTGGGCGTGTCCAGCGGACACGCCCACTGGACAGGTCCACCACCTCAAGCGTGTCGTCTCCGCGGACTATGGCCAGGCCGCCGTCGGCGGTGGGAGAGAACCCGTCCACGCCCCAGACAATGCGCAGCGTCCACCGGACCTGCCCGGAGCCCGCGTCCAGTCCGGTGAGCAGCGACGGCCCGCCAAGGCCGGGGGTCTGCTGCAGCACCACGACCAGGCCCTGCCACTGCCACATACCCGCAATGAGCTGGCTCCCAGTCCAGGACCACACCCGGTGCCCGTCGGCCAGGCGCAGCCCGTAAAGGTGATCAAACTGAGCGAGCACGACGACCGGGCCGACCGCTAGCGGAGACAGCTGCGGCCCGTCTCCGGGCCAGCAGGCCGGCACCTGCCAGCGCACCCGGCCCGATGTCGTCACATCGAGGACGTACGCATGCTCGGGCGGCGTGGAACACGTGGAGACCGGCGGGCCGTGCCCGCTGCTGCAGCCG
>CAYOVU010000247.1:0-34722 GCA_964407505.1 uncultured Acidobacteriaceae bacterium
AAGAACGGAATGCGCGTGGGTGCGGCGTCGCCCAGGCCGTGCAAGCCTCCCATGTAAACAGTGTGCTGGCCGTACTCTTTGTTAATCATGTCCATGGCATTGCAGATTGCGTCGCGTTTGGGATCTTCGAAGAATCCGAGCGTATGTTGTGAATCGTGAATTAAGTCAAAAAGCCATACGCCGACGTGCACTGGCGGATTTGCCGGACAATCTTTCCAAAGCTCGCGAAAGTGCTCTTGCAGTGTGATCGTATCGCGGCAGGCGTGAATGTTTCGGTGAGACTTCCAGCCGGAGGGTTCAGTTTCATCCTTTATATCGTGGCCCCAGTGCCTAAAAGCAATAGTCACTCCGATGCCTCGCGCCCACATGTTTAACCGGCGCAACTTGATCGCGGCATTGCTGAGCAGCTTCAGCCCCACGAGATAAGCCTGCTCTTTCGTACGGTATTTCGGCGCCAGCACATGTTGTTTGCCAATGCTCTTGCGCAGGGGGGCAGCCTTCTCCTTCCAATCTTCACCATGCAACCAATACCACATGGTTTCTCCCTGCACGCTGCCCCAAATATCGCGCATTTGCTGCGAAGACAATTTGCAAAGCTGTTCGACGGTCGTGATGCCGCGATTATGCAGCCGATGCTCCATGGCGTGGCTGATTCCCACCACGTCGCGCAACTTCATGCAGTGCAGTGCCTGCGGCAGGTCTTCTTTGAGCAATATGGTTAGCCCGTCCGGCTTGCAGAGATCTGCGGCAATCTTTGCGAGATAACAGTTGGGGGCAAGGCCAATCGAACAACGTAGAGCCACGCCAAGATTGCGCAGGGACTGCTTGATTCTGTAGCCCAGTGTTGTGGCATTCGGCAGAAATCGTTCGCGGCCCATCAACTGGCAAGCCATTTCGTCTACGGAGAAAGCCTTGTAAACCGGCAGATGCTCTTCCATCACCTGGATGATCTTCTGCTGATACTCCACATACAACTTCGGTCGCGCCACTACAAGATTGATATGTGGGCACAAGGCCTTGGCATCTTTCACCAAGGTTCCGGTTCTTACGCCATAAGCTTTGGCTTCGTAACTCGCCGCCAGGCAGCAAGTGGAATCTGTATCCACTGCCACTACGCCTACTGGCCGGCCGCGCAGCTCGGGCCGGTCTTGCTGCTCAATCGAGGCGAAATAGGAGTTGAGGTCGAGGAACAGCCATCCCACGGTAGGGTATTGGCCCTCGGAAAAAGCTGGCAACGAGGCGGGCATGGCTGAGAAATTAAATTTATCATGTAAGCGAACAAAAAGCGAATATAATTAGGGGGCTTTTTGACGGCATACATACGGCATACATAAAGGGGACGTCGATGGGGACCACTCAATCTACTCAATTACTGAATCATGATTTTCTGTTTCTGGATCAGGTGGATCACGCTGAGTGGTATCGAATTGTTAGTAGTCATTTTCCGATGCGCCGTTTAACAAGTAATTGCCTTTTGACGTTCAAACCGGACAAGTCAAGGCTTCTGATGATTGAATTCGACCATCCGCATCGTATCTCGTCTGTTACTCCGGTGGGCTTGACCGCCGATGAACTCGAAACTATTCAACGTGATATCAAGGATAAACTTGTCGACAATCAGCAAGACGCGATTGGACAGACTGTTCTTTTGTCTGGAGCACGAATTGAAGGGCGCTTTTTGTACAAGCAAGACTTCCAAATAGTTCCCACACCTCAGAGGGCGCCACAAGTGGAACACGCGTTTGGAGAACATCCTTACATGCTGCAATTGCGATATAAACGAAGTTCAGATGAGCTTACGAACAGACTCCGCATCCAGAAGCGCGTGTTTGAGCTCGTTCCGATTATGAATGGGATTAGCCGAACGCCTTTTTTATTGCCGGCGAAATATACGATCTTTCGTTGGGGCACACTACCAACGGCCGATAATCCCACCCCCGAATGGTTTCAAGTTGGCTATAAGGCGGAAGGCCTGGAGCTTACGAATACCGTATTTGACCAATCGAACCCGCGAGTGATGCGAATTGCGAGGGAGGAGTATTACGGGAACTATGCCAACCCAAACTTTCCATTTGTTCTACCGGACAACTTCGAGCTTCTGCTTGAGAAGGCATTTTCGCTACCTCACGATGTCTACCAGAAACTGCACAGAGCATGCATGTGGCTCGCGATGGGGCGAGAGATTTGGCGCATATCGGCGGCGGCGGCTTTCGTAGGCGTAGTTTCAGCCCTCGAATCCCTGATTGACAGGCCGGAGAAATGCTCCGAATGCGAGCAGTCCTTAACGGAGGCCCTCGAAAAGTGCCCGAAATGCCAGCAGCCAAAGTACAAAATAACCAAATCTTTCATGACATTTATCGAGACTTATATACCGCGCATCGCTCAAAAACGAGAACTTAAGAAATGTATCTATAAAGTGAGATCTGGTTTAGCACATGGGTTGGTAGATCCTTTAATGGGAGACAATGCTCCATGGATATTCGAGCATCCTGAGCTGGCAGAGCAAGAATGGCTCCAGCAAGAGCTATTCGACTGCGCTTCTGAAGCAATTGTGAATTGGCTTCAGTCTTATCCCGTCAAAGCGAAATAAGCGAGGCCTTTCCGATCGTAATCAGAACACGGAGGCAGTTCTAACCATGGCAACGTTTCTCCAGCTTTGATTTCACCTCTGGCCACTCTGTATCCAAAATGCTGAAGTAGACCGTGTCGCGCACGCGGCCCGTCCGGGTGATCAAATGCTTGCGCAGCGTGCCTTCTTCTTTCGCCCCGATGCGCAGGATGGCGTTACGCGATCTCTGATTCAAAGCGTCAGTTTTGAGTTCGACGCGAATGCATTTCCAGACTTCGAACGCATGCCGCAGCATCAGATATTTGGCTTCGGTGTTGACCGCGGTGCGCTGCCAAGCCGACGCGATCCAGGTAGAGCCAATCTCCACGCGGCGATTGACGCGGTCAATGTTCATGAAGCGAGTACTGCCGATCACTGTTCCGGAGCTGCGCTCAACAGTAGCAAATACCACCGACTCGCCGCGTTTCTGCTCGTCCAGAGCCTTCTCGACGACCTGCTGAAAATCCTCCCGCGATTTCATGCGGTAAGGAATCCAGTGGAAGATTTCGTCGACACTGTCCTTCGCGACATTCCAGAAGAGTTCGGTGTGGTCTGGACGAATCGGTTCAAGACGGACGACTGAGCCTTCCAAAGTGAATGGCCCACCAATAAGCAGAGGAGCAGTAGAATTCATTGTGTGTTCTTGATGCCTTCCTGTCTTCGATTTTCTTATCTCGGCCTCGGTAATCTTTCCCGCGGGCAGCCACCATTATCTTGCATCTTGCGCTTATTTGCGGGCATCTGAACTACGGACCATAGAATGACGACATTAAAGCATGGTAGCGTTGACAGGTGATGACCTCATCCGTCCAAACCTGTACCGTATGTCGATGTCAGGAGAAGCAGCGGTGAAAGCGCATTGTCTGCCCTTTGCCCAAATTCCGCAGACTACCCGCCTTTTCACTGACTTCCTCGCATACTCGCCCAGCGCCCAACCTTTCTATCCGCATTCCCCACAATTCAGTGAGTGGTTTAAGACGGAAGCATCGGCAGTGCAGTACGATCCATCCCGCCGGGAGCGCGTCAGCGCGATTCTCGACCGGCAGAACAAATCCTGGGGAGCTTCGGCGCAGACTCTTGCCAACCTCAACCGCCTGCGCGGTGGCGCATTCGCGGTGGTGACGGGGCAGCAAGTCGGTCTGTTTGGCGGCCCGATGTTTGCCATCTACAAGGCGATGACCGCTGTGAAGCTTGCCGAAGAAGCCACAGCAGCGGGCGTCGATACCGTTCCTGTTTTCTGGCTGGCGACATCGGACCACGATCTGGCAGAAGTGAATCACGTTTCGATGCCCGGCTCTGATGGCATTCTCCGTACACTGGCGACTTCCAGCCACGGCATTCCGGATGCGCCAGTGAGCAACGTACGGCTCGGCGATGAAATCCTGCCTGTTGTGGAGGAAGCCGCGGCCCTGCTTGGCGATACTGAGGCCGCACAATTTCTCCGCGAGTCTTATCGTCCCGGAGAAAATCTTGGCACGGCCTTCGCCCGTTTTTACACGCGTTTGTTCGCACCTTGGGGAGTAATTCTGCTCGATGCCTCAGATGCGGAGTTGCACCGTGTTGCCGCGCCGGTCTATCAAATGGCGATTGAACGCGCGGAAGATCTGGAAGCCGCGTTGATTTCGCGAGGAGAAGCGCTCGACAAAGCCGGCTATTACCAGCAGGTCAAAGTGACTCCGTCGTCCGTGCTGCTTTTTGGATTGCGTGAGGGCGCTCGCACCGCGATTCACCGGCGTGTCAATGGTTCGAATCCGGCAGTGGAGTTTGTGATTGGCGCTGCCTCCGGCAACCAAAAACTTTCCTCGGCCGAATTGCTGAATCAAATCGCTGCGGCGCCGGAAAACTTCAGTCCAAACGTGCTCCTGCGTCCTGTGGTGCAGGATTATCTTCTTCCTACACTGGCCTATGCCGGCGGCGCAGCTGAGGCGGCCTACTTCGCACAGGTTGGCGCCGTTTACGAAACGATTTCGGGTCGGGTGACGCCAATCGTGCCTCGGTTCTCGGCCACAATCATCGATCCTAAGGTGCAGGGCAAATTGCAGCACTACGGCATCACCGTGCTCGACGCATTTCAGGGACCGGACGCCCTGCGCCACAAGCTCGCTTCGCGTTCATTGCCAGCGGGATTGCAGGAGGCCTTCGAACGAGCAAACAAGTCGGTGGAAGAATCTTTTTCCGGTTTGCAGGAATCGCTGGCTAAGCTCGATCCCACGCTGGTGGAAGCCAGTCAGACGGGTTCGTCCAAAGTGCGCTATCAACTCGACCGCCTGCGCGAACGAGCGATGGCCGCGGAGTTACGCCGCAGTGAAGTCGTGGGCCGTCATGCGGAATGGTTGAGCAATACGCTTTATCCCGCACGAGCTTTGCAGGAGCGAGGTGTGGCGGGCGCATATTTCGTGGCTCGTTACGGAACCGAACTGCTGGAGAGCATCCACGATGTAATTCGTACCGATTGCCACGATCACCAGATTCTCGAGATGTAGTCGTGCTCTCCGACTAAATTTCCAGCCTAGGCGCTCTCGCTGGTTGCCAGGTACGTTCCCAGCCCAATCATAATTGCCCCGGTCACCGTTCTCTGCCTGCGACGAAATACTGCCGAGGAGCGAATCTTTTTCCCGAGCGGTTCAGCCAGCAGGATCACGATCAGATCCGCCGAGGTATTCAGAACCACCGAAACCGTTCCCAGCAGCACAAACTGAAGGAACACGTGTCCTGCGCTGCGGTGAACGAACTGCGGAATGAATGAAAGAAAAAACAACGCCGTCTTGGGATTGAGCACTTCTGTGGCGACGCCCTGCCACAGCGGATTTCGCGGTGCGGCTTCGGTTGCTGGGGGGAAATCGTCTGCAGTGCAGTCCTCCTGTTTCCGCGTGTCCAAAATCATTCTCACGCCTAAAAAGCAGAGATAAGCCGCTCCGGCATATTTCACAGTTGCAAACGCCAACGCCGACCGTGCCAGGATCACGGAAACGCCCAGAGCCGCGGCGAAAACGTGCACCATGCCTCCCAGGAAAGTGCCGAGGGCTGAGAGTACGCCTTCGCGCCTGCCTCCCGCCAGGCTCCGTGCAAGCACGTAGAGCATCCCAGGTCCCGGCGCCACCGCCAGCAAAACAGCCGCCGTCAGAAATAACAGGAGTCGTGTGGAATCGAATCATGGAAAAGATTTTACGACGGGAGTTCATCCTGGAGCCAGGTTTCAAACTGCGCCAGCGATTCTACTCTGGGGACTTCATAGTCCCGGTAAGCGCCAGCCAGATCGAACAGCACAGCCCGCATGCCCGCGTCGCGTGCTCCGACATAATCGACAGAGTAGACATCTCCTATGTAAAGACTTTCCTCGGCTCTCGTTCTCATGGCTTCAAGCGCTGCTTCGAAAATTTCGCGGCGCGGCTTCTCGATCCCAATAATTCCTGAATCCGTGATGCTCTCGAAGCAGCTGGCGATGCCGCAGCGGGAGAGTACCTGCTCAATCTTGCCATCGGCATTCGAGATAACCGCGATGCGAAAGTTCTGCCCGATGCGCTTCAGCGCTTCGCATGTGCTCGGGAGAATTTGGTCCCAGTTGGCGGAGTTCTGCGTGTTCCGCACCAGCTCCTGCAGCAAGGCATCGCGGGCGCCGGCATTTTCGCCAAGATCTTCGAGCAGGGAACTATGAAACATCCACCAGAAGCTGTGGTCGACTTTGCCGCTTTGCATGCTCGTGTCGAACTCCCGCTTCGTTCGCCGCTCCCGGGCTTGCCACTCCGCAAACGTCGGATGTTGCTCGCTCGGGATCGGAGCAAGCATCTTTGAGCGATTCGGGAAGAGAAGCGTGTTGCCAACATCAAAGAAGATGACTCGCGCCCTAGCCATGCGTCCATCTTACTGAAAGCCTCCGGACAAAAGGGAACTGCCCGAGCTCAGTAAGTGCCCAACCTTCGAAAGTCAGATCACCCATTTCTTGTCCCTGATGCCTCTCATAGGCTCTTCGTGACCCGCGCGTGAAAAAAATGTAATATCCACTACTTAGGCTGACCGCGGCCGCTTTGCATTTCCGTCATAAGTTATGTCGCTTTCTTCAACCTCAGTGCTCATCGCAGGTCTCACGCGTACCGCTTACACCGCACTGCACAACCTGTGGAGTGTCCAGTCCACGCTGGCCGCTAGCCTGGTGCTTCTGGAACGCGCTTCCAGCCACCACACTGACGTTTACAACATCCTTTGGGCCGTCGTCTTCGGGTTTGCCACGCTGAACATTTTGAGCCTTGCGGCACGGCGCTCCGAGCCGAACCGCCGCGGCCTGAGCTACGGCGAGCTCATGGCCGTCATGGTTGTGCTGCTCTCAATTTTCCTGCTCGGATCGGAATTGCTGAACTTTGTCCACATTTTTCCCATCAAGATTCAGCGCTGACCGCTGACCCTTTCATCGTTTTGCGGTATGATTCGCACAATGGCGAAGACTCCCCCAAATTTTGAAGTCACCTGTCCCTGCTGCGGCGCACTGTTAAAAATTGACACGGCAACCGCCGCGGTCATCGCGCACACTCCGGCTGTGAAACCCAGGATGTTTAACGATATGGAGGAAGCAGCGCGCGCCATGAAGGAACAGGACAGCCGCCGCGAGTCCATCTTTCGCCAGTCGGTAGAAGCGCAAAAGCATGCCTCGGAACTGTTGGATAAGAAATTTCAGGAGGCCGTCAAAAAGGCCAAGGAATCTCCTGACACCGGTAAACCCATCCGTGATTTCGATCTGGATTAGCGATCGAGGCCAGTAAAATCAAAGGCGATGCGAAATCGTGCATTGCTGCTGGGGCACCGCGGGGCACGCGGCGTCAAGAATGTTGCCGAGAATACGCTGGCTTCATTCGATCTTGCACTGTCACAGGGTTGCGACGGTTTCGAATTCGACGTACGGCTCACAGGCGATGAGCAAGCGGTAATCTGCCACGACGCAACCACTCGCGGCTTCGAGATTTCTCAGTGCACGGCCCAATCATTAGCTCTGCCTTCTTTGCGAGATGTCCTGGCCCGTTACCACGGCACAGCGTTTCTCGATATCGAACTCAAGGTTCCCGGCCTGGAGCGAATCACCTTCGATTTGCTTCGCGACTGCCCACCGAACTGTGGTTTCGTCGCCTCTTCGTTTATCCCGGAAGTGCTCACTGGAATTAACGACCTCGATAAAACCATTCCTCTCGGCCTAATTTGCGAGACGAAAACCCAGCTGAGCTTATGGAGCAGGTTGCCGGTTTCATACGTGATTCCGCATTATAAATTGCTCTCGCAAAGGCTCTTGCGCGAGATCAAGAACCAACGCAAGAAAGTATTCGTGTGGACGGTAAACGCTCCTGCGGTAATAAAGCGCTTCTCAGGCTGGGGAGCCGACGGGATAATCTCTGACTACCCCGAACGTCTGTCGATCACGCTGGGCCGGCAGCAGCCTGCATCGCAATCATAAGTACTTTTCCGTAGCAGCAATCCAAATCAAGTCACCTACCGAGCGCCTGCCTTTCTTCATCCGCTATAGTGAATGGGGAATGAAAAGCGAGTCACAATCCATCGTGCGGCCCGCGCGCAACTTGCGGGGCAGTGTCAGTCTTCCAGGCGACAAATCGGTTTCGCACCGCTATGCCATGCTGGCGGCAATTGCCGAGGGACCTTCGCGTCTTGACAACTACTCAACCGGTGCAGACTGTGCCAGCACGCTGGGATGCCTGCGCTCCCTGGGAGTAAGTTGGGAGCGTAAGAATAAAGAGGCTGCGGATAACATCATCGAAGTGCAGGGAAGAGGGCCATCGCTGGCCGCTTCGAGCCAGCCGCTCGATTGCGGAAATTCCGGTTCGACCATTCGCATGCTGAGCGGCATCGTTGCAGCACAGAACTTTGTAAGCGAAATGGCGGGCGACGAATCGCTCTCCCGGCGGCCGATGGAACGCGTGATCACACCGCTGACCGCCATGGGTGCGCACATCACCGCGCGAAATGGGTGTCCTCCACTCCGCATCACCGGAACACACCTTAAAGGTATTGATTACAAGATGTTGGTAGCTAGCGCACAGGTAAAGACTTGCCTTCTCTTTTCTGGCTTGCTTGCCGACGGCGAAACCTGCGTCGACGAGCCTCTGCGCACGCGAGACCACGGGGAAGTCGCACTGCAGGCCTTTGGAGCCCATCTTGATCGCAAGGGAAATCAGGTGCGGATTAGAGGCGGTCAGCGCCTGCGCGGCATTGAAGCGCGAGTTCCCGGCGATCTATCGAGCGCCGCCTTCTTCCTCTGTGCCGCCGCTCTTTTTCCGAACTCACAACTCACCATCTCAGCCTTGCTGATGAATCCTACCCGAGCCCGCTTGCTCGACATCCTCATTCAGTTGGGCCTGCGCATCACAGTAACGCAACTCGAGGAAATGCACGGAGAACCCGTTGGCACGCTGCAAGTCGAAGGCGGCCGTCTGAAGGGCGCAACCATCGCCGGAGCCGATGCCGCCGCGCTGATCGACGAAATCCCCGTGCTGGCTGCGATCGCGCCGTATACGGAGCAGGGAATTGAGATCCGCGATGCTCGGGAGTTGCGGGTGAAGGAGTCCGACCGCATCGCCTCCATCGCCACCGACCTCCGCGCCATGGGCGCGCAAGTGGAGGAACGAGAAGACGGCCTGAAAATTCCCGGAGGGCAGACCATGCACGGTGCGGAAATTCAGTCTTTCGGCGATCACCGCATTGCTATGGCATTCAGCATCGCCGCTTTGCGAGCCCGCGGAGAGACCCTGATTCACGGCAGCGAGTGTGCGGCCATTTCATATCCGGCATTCTTCCCCACATTGGAAAGTCTGGTTGAGCGGTGATTCCTTTCGGACGACCAGCACCCCGACTTTGATCCCCGTATGGTAAAGTAAGAAACCACGGAATTGGGCAGTCTGTGGGAGCTTCAACCACTACTTGAACCCCCGAAGGAGCCGTTTATGTCCTCCCTCCGCGAGATCGTGAAGAATCGCAAAGTTTATTCCATCGACGCTGCCGGCACCGTGCTGGAAGCTGCTCGCTTCATGATGGAACACAACATCGGCGCCCTGCCCGTGGTTCGCAACGGAGAATTGGCTGGCATCTTTTCCGAACGCGACATTATGAACCGCGTGGTCGCCGCAGGACGCACGCCTGGGCACACGGCTGTTTCCGAAGTAATGACAGCCAACCCGCGCGCCGTCAATCTCGATGAAAGCATCGATGAGTGCCTCTTCATCATGCACGAGTTCGGCTTCCGGCATCTGTGCATTGTCGAGGGCAAAGAACTCCGAGGCTTGATATCGCTCCGTGACATCCTTATGAATCAAGCCGGAGAAATTCAGCGCAAGAGTCAGCGCGCCGCGTCGTAACCGCTCGTCGTTCGTCCAGCGATTTGTGTGGGCACAGCTTCAGCCGTGCCCACTAGTCCTTAGAATCAACTGGGCTTCAACCCATGGGGATATTACGGAACGGACAACTGCTACCCTCGCACAGTTCAATCCCGCTTCCGCAGTAGCACTTCTCCTTTGCTGGGCGGCAGACGGAAGGGAAATTCAAATATTTTCCCATCCAGTGGCAAACGTAAAACAAACTCTTCCTGCGCCTTCCATCCGCCGATCCACTTGTTATCCGTATTGAAAAACACCCACCCGCTCTCTTCTGGATTGCCCCGGTCGAGGTGCGCCGAACGCATGCTGTTCTTGGTCAGGAACTCGATGAGTTCGCTCACCGATTTCTGATAATCCTGCAACCGCGTCTCGCGAACCTGTTTTTCCTCGGGATGCTTCGCCAGCGCGCGTCGCGCCTCATCGTCGAGCGCATCGGCATCGCTTTGAATTTTCTGAGCGTAGTCGTCGGGGTCAAGTGCGGGCTGCACCACTTTAAAATGCTTTATGAACTGCAGCGTCATGCTGCCTGGGTCGGCGTCCACACTGCCAGTGCCGCGGTAGCGGATAGTCACCAGCACGCCGAAGATGGGCTCGATGCGATGCCGAATGATTTGTACCTCTCTCGCATCCACCGCCAGCACAATGCCGAGATCTCCAGACCAAAGCCCATAGCGATACTTGCCGTCATCGCTGCGAGTAAAGGTGCAGCCGGGCTGGGCTTCGTCCCAGCGCACAATGATTGGCCGGGTAATGGTCGGCCCGGTCTTGTCTTTTTTATCTTTGTCGCTGTGATTGCCAGGCACCGCCGGCGCGGGCATACCCACAGCCTCGGTAAACAGGATCGATGCCAAGAAGATCACCGGGAAGCAGACTACGCCCGCACACAACAGCCGTGCCACACGGCGCAAGGCAGAATTTCGTAGCCGCCACATGACTTTAGGATACTGTCTCAATCCACCGTGACAGTGACGGTCGTTCCAGTGGTGGCATTGTTACTCGGCGCTCCGCCGTTTTGATCGACCCCTGTGATGGTAAACGTGTAGCTGCCCTTAGGGGTCACACTGCCGGTTGGTGATGTTGGACTGCTGTTGGAGCTCGTATTGCAAGCCGGCATGAAAAGGAATCCTCCGCCAACCACCAGCAACAAAAGCAGCCCCAGAGCGTTTTTCCTGAGTTTCCCTTTGGCTCCGGCCCCGACCAGCGCCAGCCCGGGAACCGCCAGCCAAAGCGCATAAAACAATCGCGACGTCCCCAACTTCGCAGTGGTGGTGTTCGAAGTTCCAAAAGTCGTAACCGTGAGCGTAGCGGTAGGTGGAGCACCGCCGGTCACAGGCACCGGCGACGGACTAAACGAGCACACTGGCGCTGACAGAACCGCCGGCGTGACGGAGAGGCAGAATAGCGTGACATTCCCCGTGTAGCTGCCGATTGGAGTGACAGTAATCGTAGCCTTCGCTCCAAAACCCTGTGCCACGCTGCTGGGCACCGCCGGGGTTGTTACACTGACTGTGTAATCCGCACTGACCCCCACCACATTCAGGTTTAAGGGAAGCGTGGCCGTGCCCGAAGCGTCAGTCCCGGTCACAGTAACCGTGTAAAGCCCGGCAACCGTGGCCGGCAGGGCATCAACTGTAAGCGAAGGTTGGGCAGGCGGCGTTGCCGTTGCAGGGCTCACCGCGCACGTCGGCAGATTCGTCGTGGTCTGGGTGGAGGTCACGGTGCAACTGAGCGCGACCGAAGCGCTTGTCCCCTGCAAGTTCAGACCGGCGGAAGTTGTTCCTCCCGGTTGCACGTCGGGTGGTTGAAGACCGTTTGCGCTGGATAGTTCGAAGTCAAGAATTTGTCCGAAGGCGGCGGAGACTGCCGCCGCCGAGAATGCCGTCAGCAACGAAGCGAAGATAATAGCTCTTACGAGCTGCCTGATTTTCAACATGCGGGGATTTGAACTCACTACCTTCGATTCCTCCGACGGCATAAACGCTGCCCGGGACGGCGCGAAAGAAATGCCGCCCGCGAGTCAGTCTGCAAAGCAATGTGATCCTCTGAAAACGGCGAGTGCGTCGAACAGGAATCGCCAAACAAGAATCTTAGACTAGAGTTGCCCATCGCGCCAATCGATCCCGCAAAATGTACCAGCGCAGTTTACCTTGTCATTCTGAGCGTAGCCGGTTTTCAGGCGAAGCGAAGAATCTCCGACTCGAATGGCGTGGCGTGTGAGCCTACCATCACTGATCTTCCTGCAATAGCTCCGGCGAAGGCACGGTGCCGGTTTCCACTTGCTTCTCACGTTCCGCCCGGCGTTCATTGTCGATGCGGACGGAGGTCTCCAGTTCTTTCTTTCCCTCATCCTTCCGTCCCATATGAATCAGCACCTGCCCTCTCACATAATGAATATCGGTGCGGCGCGGATCAAGCTTGCCGGCGGTATCAATCGCACTCAACGCCTGCTGATATTTTCCCTGCCGCTGATAAATCTTGGCCAGGCCTAAGTAGGAATTCACCAGGTTCGGGTCGCGCCGCAGCGCCTCGCGATAACTCTTTTCCGCGGTAGTGTCCTGCTCCATAAGAACGTAGACGTCCCCCAGTTCGTCGTAATTCAGTGCGAGATCAGGCTCGACGGCCACATCTCTCAGAAATTCATCTCGCGCGTGCTCGTAGTCTTGCTTTTTCAGATAAGTCAGTCCCAGGTTGAAATGAACGAAGGTGAGCTTCGGATTGGCCTCTGCCGCGGCCTGAAAGTCCGCAAGTGCCATATCGTACTGCTCGAGGTTGAGGTGAGCCTTCCCCATGAATAAATGAAACTCGGGTGAATTTTCGCCGGCCTTCACGAGTTGCGCCGTAGCCTTTTCGTCCAGTTGCTTTTGACCGGCCCGGTGAGCCGCAATCGATAGCACATAGAGATAACTTAACTGGCCTGATTCCTGCGTCCAGAGCGGCTCAAGCGTGTTGGCTGCATCCGTCCATCGCTCGACAAAGAAATAACATAGGCCGAGCAAATGCCGTGGCTGCGGCGCATTGGGTTGGTCACGAACCACCGATTCAAAAGCTGGAATAGCTTTAAGAAATTCATTTTGCCGGTAGTACGCGAGTCCGATATTGAGCCGGATGCCCGGCACCTGCGGCAGCAATCGCTCCGCCTCGCGTAGCATCACAAGCGCCTTGGTCCATTGCTTGCGCCGCATGTAGACGACGCCAAGATTGGCATAAGCGGCGCCCGCTCCTGGATCAGCCGCCAGCACTGTACGAAAGTCTTGTTCCGCAGTATCCAGTTGCCCATGGGTGAGCGCGTCCTGGCCAGCGCGGAAAATCTGCGCCGGGTCGACCGCCGCTGCGGAGGCCGCCCCACGAGGCTTTGCTGGCGTTTCCGGCAATGAACTTTGCGCCGCCATTGTCGCTCCTGCGGCCACCAACAGCAGACAACCGGCAAGTACCGATCCAATCCTCGCGCTTGACACTGATCTCACTCTCTGCTGTAGTGTCCGCCAGCCTTCGCGTGGAACGCAAGCACCTCGGCGGGGGTCGTCGCCGCTTTGGCTGACAGTTTTGATGCGGATCACAATGCATAGCTTTTAAGGCAACGTTTCGATGGTCACTATTCGTGATGTAGCGAAGCAGAGCGGATTCTCTTCCACCACGGTCTCGATCGTGTTGAACGACGCTCCGTTGGCGCGTTATATTCCGCCCGCCACCAAAAAGCGCATCGAGCGCGCCGCGGAAAAGCTCGGGTACCGGCCCAACCAGTTTGCCCGGTCGCTGCGTAGCAAGCGCAGCCATACAGTCGGCGTCATGGTATTCGATATGACCGATCCCTATTGCACGCTGGTCTTGCGCGGCATCGAAAACACGTTGTACCAGGCGTCGTACCTGCCAATTCTCACCGACGTGCACAATGAGCGCAGCCGCTTCGAACGCTATCTCGAGATGTTGCTTGACCGTCGCATCGAAGGTCTCGTCGTTCTCGCCAATTGGCTCTTTCTCGATATCAACGTGCTGGCCGATCTTGAAAAAAGCAGCATCCCGACCGCGCTCATCGCGTGCGAACTCAAGGGCGATTCTATGAGTTCGGTCACCGTCGACAATGAAGTCGGAGGCTACTTAGCGCTCGAGCACCTGCACGCGCTCGGTCATCGCAAGATCGCTTTCATCCGCGGCCCTAAGACCTTGGGGGACAGTTCTCCACGCTGGCGGGGAGTCCGTAAATGCGCCAAGACTTGCGGTCTCGAACTCGATTCCCGCCTGATCGTTGACTTGCCGGAGTCCCGCGACCCGAATTCAAGTTTTGAAGCCGGCCAAAAATTTACCGAGGATTTGATCCGGCACAAGCGCCAATTCACAGCAATTATGGCGTTCGATGACATGACGGCCTTCGGCGCCGTCCGTGCCCTTATCAGGAATGGCCTGCGCGTGCCGGAACACTGCTCCGTGATTGGCTTCGACGACGTTGCCCCGTCGGCCTTTTACACTCCGCCCCTGACCACGATTCGCCAGCCCATGGAAGCAATGGGCGCGGACGCGGCTGGCATTGTGCTTGAGGGAATCCACTCCGTTCTGGAAAAACGTGAGGTCGCCGCCAACCACCGAAAAGTCGTACCTGAGTTGGTGGTTCGCGAATCTACGCGTAGCATTGTGTAGGGGATTTCGCGATCCGCCGGTTTTGCGCTCGCCCGAGAATTAGTCGGATTGCAGGCCCGATGGCATTCCACGATGCAGCCAAAAAGAATGCTCCCTGATCGCCTGCCAGGGACTGTAAAGCGTTTTTTTCTTGACATCGGATAGCCAATAAAAGCACTATTCATACGTTTTAATAAACGTATGAAGAAAACTTCGGCTTGCACGCTGCAATCTGGAAATTATCATTTACAGCCTGAGCAAGTTACACCGCGCAGAAATTCTGGGTTGATCCTGGTACAGAGGGGAATCTTGATGAAGATCTCGAATCGTTCGCTGTTGATGACCGCGATGCTGGTGTGCATTTTCTGCGCGGCTGCCCTGGCCCAGGACACCGCCTCTATCACAGGTACGGTCACCGATCCCAGCGGCGCCGCCGTCCCCAACGCGCAAGTCGAGCTTAATAATTCCGAGCACGGCATCAACCGCAGGGGCACCAGCAACAGCAGCGGCGATTTTCTCTTTGCCTCCCTCCCCATCGGTTCTTACGACCTGACAGTTACGGCCGAGGGCTTCAAAAAGTACGAAGCGAAAGGCGTCGTCCTCCGCGTCGCCGACAAGGCCCGCGTAAACGTTGCCCTGCAAGTCGGAACCATCGCCACCGAGGTAGTCGTGCAAGGCTCCGAAGTCGCGCAAGTCGAAACCCAGTCTTCCGATCTGGGGGGCACGGTAACTGGCAAAGAAATTACACAACTCGAATTAAATGGCCGCAATTTTACTCAGCTGATCACGCTGGTTCCCGGAGTAACGAATCAATCTGGTCAGGATGAAGCGCAGGTCGGCGTCAACGGAAACGTTGCCTTCAGCGTGAACGGCGGCCGCACTGAGTACAACAACTGGGAGATGGATGGTGGTGATGCCCTCGACAACGGCAGCAATACCTCCCTCAACGTTTATCCCAGCGTCGATGCGATTGCCGAATTCAAAGTGGAAACGTCGAACTATGGCGCTCAATACGGGCGTAACGGCTCCGGCACAGTAGAGATCGAAACCAAGTCTGGGACCAAGAACTTCCACGGCGATTTATACGAGTTCGTGCGCAACGACGACTTCAACGCGACTCAATATTTCTTGCCGAATGTGCCGGCATACAAGAAAAACGACTTCGGCGGCACTATTGGCGGCCCGGTTTATATCCCCGGACTCTACAACAAAGGCAAACAAAAAACATTTTTCTTCTTCTCTGAGGAGTGGCGTCGGGATATCGTCCCAAGCGGATTTTCTCTGACCACCGTTCCGTCCGTAGCGAATCGTGCGGGAAATTTCAATGACATTTGTGCGAGTTCGCCCAGCGATTGCCCGATCAATCCCCAGACCGGCCTGCCATTTCCCAATAATCAAATTACGGTCAACCCAAGCGACGCCGTCACCGTCAACGCACTCGAGAACTTGATTCCGCTGCCGAACGTTGGCACGAATCAATGGCTTGAAGATCCTTCGCTTCCGACCCACTGGCGTGAGGAGCTATTCAGAATCGACCACAACGTCAACGATAAGGTTCGCGCCTCGTTCCGGTACATCCACGACTCCTGGTCTCAGATTTATCCCACCCCCTTGTGGACGTCTGGAACCAGCTTTCCTACGGTGGAAACGAATTTTGTTGGCCCCGGCGTCAGCATGGTGGCGCGCCTGACGGCCACGGCTTCGCCAACTTTGCTGAATGAGTTTGTGGCCAGCTACACCACCGATCACATCACGCTTAATCTTGTCGGTCCAGACTGGCAGCGTCCTTCCGGGATGACATTAGGGGTGTTCCAGAATGGCTTCGGCGGCAAAGTGCCGGGTATCAGCCTCAACGGCGGCATATTCAATGGCATCAACGAAGATCCCGGCTACATTCCTAACGGCCCTTTGAATTCCAACCCGACCTACACTTACAAGGACAACGTCACGAAGATCGTCGGCAAGCACAACTTGCAGTTCGGCGGCTATTTCGTGGCTGCACAAAAAAACGAAATCCCCCAGCCAGGCGTTAGCACCAATGGCATTTTGTCCTTCAGCACCAGCGGCTTGGTCACTACCGGCAACGCATTCGCCGATTTGCTGCAAGGGAATGTGCAGCAGTTTCAGCAGGAAGAAGCTTCAATCAAAACTTACAACCGATACAAAATCTTCGAGCCCTACTTTCAGGATGACTTTCACGTTACCCCGCGCCTTACTCTGAACCTCGGGCTCCGCATCAGCCTTTACGGCACTTATCGTGAAATTCATCACAATGCTTGGAACTTCGATCCAGCACACTATATTGCCGGAGCGAGCTTTACCGATGTCAATGATTTCGTAGGAGGCACCATACCGAATCCTCAGTACAACGGATGGGTGGACTGTGGCGTTACGGCAGGGGTACCTGCTGGTTGCATGAAGGGGCATTTGTTTAACCCGGCGCCGCGACTCGGTTTTGCCTTCGATCCGAAAGGCGATGGGAAATGGGCCATTCGCGGGGGATACGGCATCTTCTACGAACATACCAATCAAGGCGAGGCCAATGCCGGAACCTTAGAGCAATACAATCCGCTGACGCAAACTGCAACCGTCTCTAACATCGTCGGCTACGCAAACGTCAATCCTTCGGCCTTGGGCGCTACCACGACTCCTCTGACGTTTGTTTCTATTCCCAACAAGGCCATCTGGCCCTACGTGCAGCAGTGGCACTTCGATATTGAACACGATCTAGGTAAGAACACTGTCGCCACGGTCTCTTATGTCGGAAGCGCGGGCGTTCACCTTACCCGTGAATTCGAGCTCAACGAACTTCATCCTGTTCCCGCTTCATTAAATCCGTATGGTCCGGGGCAACTCATAACGGCGGACGATTGTAGCTCGGTTTCAATTAATCCCACCACTGCGCAGGCTACAGCCACCGCCAACGTGGATACTGGCAGCCCAGTTACTACCACAGGAAGTTGGGCCAACAATCTTGCGGTTGCCTGCGGCAATATCGCAGATCCTTATCGTCCCTATAACGGCATCGGCAGTATCACTCGCAAGGAAGAGACGGCAAGCTCAAACTACAATGCGTTAGAAGTGGCTGTTCGTCACAGCATCGGAGGCCTCCAACTCAATCTTGCCTACACTTACAGCCACTCGATTGATGACTCTTCCGACTACAGCGATGTGGGTGCGATCAATAGCTACAATCTCAACCTATACCGGGCCAGCTCCAACTTCGACCAACGTCAGGTTTTCAATATCGGCTACGTTTACGATTTGCCTCTGTTCAAGAAGGCCGGCTTGACTCACAAGATACTCGGAGGCTGGCAGTGGTCCGGGATTACCATCGTCCAAACCGGTACGCCTTTCAGTATTTACAATGCGGGCGGAGGTAGTGTTCCAGGGGACAATGCAGGCGTCGGGAGCGGCGTGGCGACCTCGGGATCTTCATGGCCTGACATCATTGGTAATCCACACTCCGGTATTCCACACACCCTTGCTGGAAATAATTTCGGTCCGTTCTATTTCAACCCATCTGTATTTGTCGCACCCCAAGGTTTGACGTTCGGTGACTCGGGAAGAAACATTCTCACGAACCCCACTCGCACGAACTTCGACATGGCGCTGCTGAAGCACTTCGCCATCACCGAAAACAAGTATTTCGAATTCCGGGCGGAAGCGTTCAACGTCTTCAACCACACGGAATATTCCTGGCTGGGAGGCGACGCTGGTTCGGCAGCGAATAATCAGGGGCTGGGCACGGCCAGCAGCTCCATCGGTTGCTATGGCGGAGCCAATAACAACGCGGGAGACTCTTCCTGTATTTTCCCTGGGAGCGGCGTCGCTTTCGGGCAAGCCGCAGCGGCTCACCTTCCACGCATCTTGCAATTCGCTCTGAAGTTTATTTTCTAGTCTTCTCCCCAGCGCTGAAAAACGATCCCGGCCCAAAAGCCGGGATTCTCTATGTTCACGCATTATCCTAACGACAAGCCAAGGAACAACTAGACTGCACCCTATCCCACCTGCACCGGCTGCGGTGCCGCTAACGACTCCAGAGCGCTTTCCAGGTCCGCAATCAAATCCTCCGCATTCTCGATGCCCACCGAGAGCCTCACCAATTGATCGGTCACACCCATCTTCGCGCGCGCTTCAGCCGAAATCATGGCATGCGACGTCAGCGCCGGAATCGATACCAGCGACTCGACGCCGCCAAAGCTGGTCGCCAAGGTAAACAGGGATAGCGATTCACTCACCCGCCGTGCATTCTCGCCGTTGCCTTCCACCTCAAACGAAACCATGCCTCCGCCGCCGCTCATCTGTGTGCGCGCCAGCCCATGTTGTGGATGGTCCTTCAGAAACGGATAGTGCACCTTCCGTACCTTCGCGTGCTGCGCCAGGAATTCCGCCACGCGCTGAGCGTTCTCGTTTTGCCGCGCCACGCGCACCGCCAGCGTCCTCAGTCCGCGGATCAACAGCCACGACGCGTGCGGATCCATGCAATTGCCCAGCGTGATCCGTGTGTCTTTGACCTGTTCGATCAACTCGTGCCGCCCTGCCACAGCCCCGCAAGTTAGGTCCGCATGTCCGCCCAAATACTTCGTGCCGGAATGCGTGACTAGGTCGATGCCATACTCGGCCGGATGCTGGTTAATGGGCGTACCGAACGTACTGTCGATCATGCTGATCAGTCCGTGCTGACAGGCAAGCGCTGCTGCTTTCTTGAAATCTACCACCCGCAAACCTGGATTCGTTGGCGACTCCAGATACAGCAGCTTCGTATTCGGACGAACGGCCTGCGCGTGCTGCTCATAATCGGTTGTATCCACAAAAGTGGTCTCAATACCCATTTTCGGCAGCCATTGCGATAGAAATTTGCTGACACCGCCGTAAATCTCGCGCTGCGCGACAACATGGTCGCCGGTCTTTAATAGTGCCATGAGCGTCGTCGTAATCGCGCCCATACCTGAGGCAAATGTCAGCGCGGCATCCACGCCTTCGAGCGCCGCGATTGTTTCTTCAGCAACCGTATTCGTCGGGTTTGCCCAACGAGTGTAGTAGCGGTCGGTCGGAGTGATGCGCAGCTGTTCGTCGTTGTCCGTGACTTCAAACGTCGAAGTCTGATAGATGGGAGTAGAGACCGGCCCGTGTTTCTTCTTTAGATCCGCCGCGCCCCGCACCGCTTTGGTCTCGGCGTGATGAGTGTTCCGTTTCATGGATACCTCGTTTCGTCCAGACTAAATGCCCATCAGCGCTCCCGCAAGCCGAACCCACAGGCAGGTAGTGTCTAATTTCAGACAGCAGCTAGTTCCTTTCAACGTTGTCATCCTGAGCGCAGCCGTTTTTCAGGCGTAGCGAAGAGCTTGCCCTGAGCGAAGTCGAAGGGATCTCTGCCTGACCCGGCCGATTCGCGTAAGCCTCATTGCTCGCTCCAATATCGTTAGTCTCCACCGCACCGCTTCTCGTACAATGGTAAGTCCATAGAGCACAGTTGCCATGAAGAACAAACTAAAAACTAAGCCTTCCCCACGCAAGAAAGCAAAAGACGCAAAGTCTCACTCGCGCGCGCAACGCGCCATGGCGAAGCACGCTGCCGGCACGCCGTCCCTGCAATACATTCCATGGCACACGATCCCGCTTGAAAACCTGAACCCGCTCCTGCAGCGCCAGTTTGTCGTCGGCCAGGAAATCATGTTGGCGCGGGTGCTCTTGAAAAAAGGATGCGTTGTCCCCGAGCACAGCCACCACAACGAGCAACTTACTTATATCGTGGAAGGCGCGCTGAAGTTCTCGATCGACGGCCGGGAAATTGTGGTTCGCGCCGGCGAAGTTCTCTGCATCCCCTCGAACATGCCTCACAGTGCCGAAGCCCTCGAAGACACGGTGGACCTTGACGTGTTCAACCCTCCCCGCGCCGATTGGATCAACCGCTCCGACCAATATTTGCGAGGCCAAAAATAATTTCCGACTCCATGCGCTCTTCCGCCACTTCTGAGGCAGGCGTGCCTTCAGGCGCCTTTCGCTTTCACTGCATCGGCTGCGGTGCGCTGAGCCACGCACCCGCGCAGGACTTCCGCTGCTCGCAGTGCGGCAATCTGCTCGAAATCACCGATCCCTCGTGGAGATCCGGCAAGCTCTGCGCTGCGGACTTGAAATCCGTTTGGCATCAGCGTCGCTCATCCAACTTGCCGCTCGATCTCAGCGGCGTGTGGCGATTCCGCGAACTTCTCCCTGCCCCCCAGTCCGAGCGCCACGTCATCACTCTGCGCGAAGGCAACACTCCGCTGTATGAACTTCCTCGATCCTCTCACAGCACTGGAGTTCGGCGCCTCTTCGCCAAGCATCAAGGGATGAACCCGACCGGTTCATTCAAAGACGCCGGAATGACCGTGGCTTCAACATTCGCCAAGCAAGCCGGATACTCATGGGTCGCGTGCGCCTCCACCGGCAACACTTCGGCATCCATGGCCGCCTACGCCGCGCGCGGTGGTCTGCGCAGCTTAGTCCTGGTACCGGAAGGCAAAATTTCCTGGAGCAAGCTTTCGCAGGCGCTCGATTACGGCGCTCTCACCTGCCAGCTCCGCACCGATTTTGATGGCTGCCTCCGCCTGCTGCAGGAACTCGTGCGGCGCGCGCCCGTCTACCAGCTGAACTCCATCAACCCATTCCGCCTTGAAGGACAAAAAACTCTCGCCTTCGAATTGCTCGAACAACTCGACTGGCACCCGCCCGATCACATCATTGTGCCCGGCGGCAACCTCGGCAACAGTTCCGCCATCGGCAAGGCGCTGCTCGAAATGCGCGATATCGGCTTGATCCCCGGTCTGCCCAAATTATCTGTAATTCAAGCGGAAGGCGCGAACGCACTGGTTCGTACACTGCGCGAAGCTGGCGGCAAACATCTTGTCAGCGTAGAAGCTGAAACTCGCGCAACCGCGATCCGCATTGGCAATCCCGCTTCGTGGCAAAAAGCGGTGAATGTGATCCAAGCCACCGGCGGCGCTGGTGAGCAGGTAAGCGAGCTTGAGATAGCGCAAGCCAAGGCCGAAATTGGCGCGGAAGGAATTGGCTGCGAGCCCGCTTCGGCCGTAACCCTGGCTGGCCTCAGAAAGCTACTGCAACACGGCTTCGTGAAGCCGGACGAAACCGTGGTCCTGGTCCTTACCGGAAACCTGCTGAAAGATCCGGACTTCACCATGGAATTCCATCGTGGCGATTTATTCCGCGGTACCGCGCACGAACCTGCCAGTGCGATGCTAAGCCCCTTCCGCCATCCTCCAATCATTCTCGATGCAACTCTTGACGCCGTGCTCAAGGCTTTGGACCAGGCAGAGAAAACCAACTCCATAAATTCGAATGTCTAAGATCGACCAAAAAAAGAACGAAAAGAAACGCGGCAAGAAAAAGCGCGGACGCGCAGCCTTCCTGCATCTGGAGTTGCCGGCCACTTCAGCCAACCTTGGCCCAGCCTTCGATGCCGCCGGCCTGGCCATGAATCTCTACATCAAGATCGATGCATGGCCCGCCGCCGATTTCTCGATCCGCGCCACCGGACGCGACCCGGAAATCTGCGGCTCAGTGGAGAATCACCTCATCTTCACCACCTACCGTGAGGTTCTCCAAACTCATGGTTGGGACATCGTTCCTCTATCTCTTCGCATCAAGAACGATATCCCCATCGGCAAAGGGTGCGGCTCTTCCGCAGCAGCGCGCCTGGCAGGCATTGCGCTGGCCAATCACTTCGGCCATTTGCACTGGACGGATGCTCAAATCATCGGCGAGGCTTCCCGTCGCGAGCACCATCCCGATAACGCATCGGCTTGTTGGATGGGTGGCCTAACCGTCGCGCGAATGTCTGGCAAAGCTGAGGCACTGGTGGTTGGGATTCGTCCGAAAGGAAAGTGGCCGCTGCTCCTCGCCATCCCCGAGCAGCGATTGTCTACCGATGAAGCCCGCCGCGTTCTGCCCGCAGCCTATCCTCGCACCGACGCGGTGGTCAATATTCAGAACTCTATGCTGCTGCTTGCGGCTTTCATGCAGGGACGCCCCAAGTTACTGGCCGCTGCGCTCGAAGACCGCATTCATCAGCCTTACCGCTCCGCTCTTTGCCCGTTGCTTCCATGCCTGTTGGAGCTAACTGGCAAACCCGGCATTCTTGGCGCGGCCCTCAGCGGCGCTGGTCCTTCGGTGATTGTTTTCCTCGACCCAAATTCCTCGGCTAAGAAGGCTCGAGAGTCTGTAGCCGCACACCTAAAGCGCAATGGACTCCGCGCCGAATTGCTCCTCACTTCCGTTGCCCCGCGACGCGGCCGGCACTAACCGCCGAAGTCGAGAACAACGTCGCAACTAGCTACCGGCTTCCCGGTGGCACGATGCCGTTCATGCGCAGGTACTCCACCATCTGCCCATAATGGTCGAAGCAATGCGCCCCGACGCTTGTAGCGACCCCAAGCCGCGTCACAGATCCTTCTCCGAACGGGCTCTTCACCGGTTCCACCATATTCTTTTCGTTAATAGTTTGGATACTCTTGTGCACGTAAGCGAACGAATCTTTCAGATAGCTGATGATCTCAGCCTTCGTCTTAATCGACGCCGGCCCCGACTCTTCGCCCACATCCACTGGAGGTTTTTCGGTCAGAATTGCCGCTCCGAAAATGTAGTTCACCGCCGCCACGTGCTTGATCTGCTCGCCAAAAGTCCGCACGCCTTTGAACTCGCCACCGGTCGGCGCGAATCCGAATTTATCCTCGGGCATTGCCTCCGCCGCCGGAACGAACTCGTGCTCAACGTTGCTGACAGTCCGGTCCAACACCTGCGTGACAGTTCGATGTTCGTCCTTACCTTTATTGTCCTGCGCCGTGGCAATCGCCGCCAACCCCAGCAAACAGCATGCAAAACCGATAACCGTTTTCCTCATCATCATCTCCTCCACTCACGTTGATCAGCTTTGATTGACCACCGACAAACGATGCTCCAACACGCCTTACCCTGTGCCCCTCTGTGTTAACGGTTTGCTCCATCCGCAAAGCAATCTAACCCGAAGACTTCATCACCGCAAACGGCCACTCCCCCCCGCGCCACGCGCGAATCATGTAGACCGCGAGCCCGGCCAACAATATCACAGCCGCATATCGCACTTCCTTCAGCGCGTTCTCGCGATTGAACAGGATAAATAAGAATCCGACAATCGCCAGCAGCGCCGGCAAAGGATACAACCACATTCGAAATGGACGCACCACATCCGGCCGCGTCACTCGGAAAACGATCAATCCAACCGCTTGCACCAAGAACTGCAGCACCAGCCGGATCACAACCAGCGCCGCAATCGCATCCCGCAACCGCAGAAAACAAAATGCTGCGGCCACAGCTCCCAGTGCCAGCAGCGATACATACGGAAAGCGGTAGACTGGATGTACCTTGGCGAATGCCCGGAAATAGTTCCCATCGAGCGCCGCCGCGTAAGGAACTCGCGAATAGCCGAGAGTTAACGAAAAAACCGACGCAAACGCCGTCACAATCACCAGCCCTGTCACCAATCGCGCCGCCCACGCCCCATAAATCTTCTGCATGAAGATCGACACAATATACAGCCCGCTATTGTTCTGCCCAGCATGCAGCATCTCCCGCCACGGCACCACCGCCAAAATGCACAGGTTCATCATGAGATATAGACAGGCCACCAGCAGAATGGAAAGCAGCAACGCCCGCGGAATATTGCGCGTCGGATCCTCTATTTCATCGCCCAGGTAGCAAACATTGTAGTAACCCCAGTAGTCGTAAGTGGAGACCAGAAGCGCTCCCCCCAGTCCGGCAAAAAAACCGCGTGAAAGGGTAAACGCGCCAGGAGGAAAATCAAACGCGCGTGCGGCATTGAAATGCGTCAGCCCCGCGAAAATGATCCATCCCATCGTGCCCATCACAATTACCCACAGCGCCTTCGAAAGCCGTCCGATCACCGTGATCCGTCGATAGAGAAGCACGACCGTGAAGATACAAATGCCGATCGCCAGCGCGGTTCCCGGCGTCACGACCCAGCTTATTTGGAGCGATCCCGCCCAAGGGATGTGCGCCGCCGAAGTGTGCGCCGAATAAACCGTTTCCAAACTCGGCCAGTAATAGGCTGCATAGCCCGCCAGTCCAATACAGCCGCTGGCAATCGAAAGCGGAGCGCTGAACGATAGCTGCCAGATAAACAGAAACGAAATTAGCCTTCCCCATTTCCGCGGCCCGTAGATCTCGCTCAAGTAGCGATACGATCCGCCCGATCCCGGGAACACTGATCCCAACTCAGCTGAGACCAGCCCGTCGCACACCGCTAACAGCGCGCCAACAATCCAGCCCAACAACGCCTGCGGCCCGCCCATCGCGCCCAAGACAAGCGGCATGGTAATGAACGGCCCCACGCCAATCATATCGATCATGTTGAGCGCAATCGCACTTCCCAACCCCATCCCGCGGATCAGGCCAGGAGAACTCGGATTGTTTTGCGGTAGCGCGTGCATTTCGTTTATGGCGAATCGCGGCGGCTACGGAAGAAGCAAGACTCTTCCGCTAATCTTTCGCTGTTCAAATGCCGCATGCGCCTGGGCGGCATTTGCCAGCGGATACGTGCGATCAATCCGGATGGAAAGTTTCCCCTGGCTTACCCAGTCAACGAACTGTTCGAGGTAACGAGGATATTCTTTGAAATAGGGACTCCCGTTCGTGCGGGTCAGAAACAACGATCCCTTTTCCTGGAGCTTCATGAGATCAAACGGGGGCACGTACCCGCTCGACTGTCCGTAGATCACAAGGTAGCCACCGGGAGCCAGGCTGTCGAGACTGGCCTCAAATGTATCTTTGCCGACTCCGTCGAAAACCACGCTGACCCCTCGGCCCCCGGCCATCCGCTTCGCTTCCTTCGCAATATCGGATTGCGTCGAAATAATAACCTCGTCCGCGCCAGATGCTTTTACAAATTCGGCCTTCTCCGCGCTCGAGGTAACCCCGATCACGCGTCCTCCGCGCATCTTCGCCATCTGACAAAGCAAAAGTCCAATACCCCCAGCCGCTGCGTGGATCAGGCACCAATCCCCAGCTTTCACCGGATAGGCAAAATGCGTGAACGCGTAAGCGAGGAACCCCTGATTCATACCCGCCGCTGCTTGTTCTAAGCCGACGCCTTCCGGAACGGGGATGAGCCACGCCGCCGGGGCAAGCGCATGTGTGGCATAGGAATCTCCCACGAAGACAACCCGGTCTCCCGCGCGAACATTGTGGACGTCAGGACCGAGTGCCTCTACGATCCCGACTCCCTGACTCCCAAGAGTGGCCGGCAGGTCGGGTTCATTTGCCGCGCTGCGGCGGTAGAATGCTTGCCCCACAAGCTCTCCGCGGCGCTTCTGAATGTCGATGAAATTAACGCTGGCGGCCTCCACGCGTACCAGGGCCTGCCCCGGGCCGGCGCCCGGTGTGGGTACTTCTTCCCATTGCATGACCTCCGGACCACCGTAGGAGTGAATACGAATCGCGTGCATGAGCAGTATTTATCTTTAATTAAAGGTGGATTCTGCAACAACTATTGCTTTTCATGCCCTGCGCTCAACAGATTCACATACAGCCGCACCGCTCCCGGAACTCCAGCCGGTAACTGCCGGAAGAATGCGTACCCCGTGTAAATATACGTTCCCTTGCCGTACTGCGCCTGCAGCAGTCCGCCCTTCTGCGCGTCTTCGCCCGGATCGTGGCAGGATAACAGTGGCTTGAAATGTTCATCCCATTTGTCCATAAAATAAAGCCCGCGTTCTTGCACCCAACCGTCGAAGTCGCGAGCCGTAATTGTATTCGGATAATGAAATATTCCATCCTCCGGCGCCAGAATATCGACCGGAGCCTCCTCCACCGAAACCCGCGCCCGGCTCAACTCCGCGGAGTACGGCGTAAAGTGTCCGCTATTAAAGTCACCGACCCCGGTGTTGTACTGCACCACCAGCGTTCCACCGCCCTGAACAAAATCGAGCAACTTTTTGTTATTGGCCGCTACTTCTTTCTGCGTATCGTAGGCCCGAATCCCAAGAACGATTGTTCCGTACCCGCTCAGAATCTCGCTCCCTAACGTGTCCGCCGGAATTACCCTGACATCCATCCCCACCTGCTTCAGCACCGTGGGGATGTCGTCGCCGGCGCCCATGATGTAGCCAATCTTCAAATCATGCGGCGCCTTGACATCGACAATGCTCACTCGCTGTACCGCAGGCTGGTAATAATAGAAGCTGCCCAGATCCTCGCGCGTCACCAGCGTGTAGCCTTCGCTGAACTTCTCGCTCTCTCCGGCCAAGTCCGCTTGCAGCACGGCGCGCACCTCGGCTTTACCTTCCTGCAAACCAGCAGGGAACACCTTGAATTGAAAGTCGCGCTTCTCGCCGCGTTGAGTAAAGTCCACGGCAAATTGTGCCGGTTCTGATCGCCAACCTTCTGGCAACTCCAGGTGCAGCACACCTCGAATCTCACGGCTTAAATTGCTGGTCACACCCACCGTCACCGTTGAACTAGCGCCATTGTGGGTCGAAATCACTTGCGTACCCGGTTCCAAAGCAACCGAAAATGCAGGGACCACCGCCAGCGGACGCGCTCGTTCCACGCCGGCGTCATCCATAAAGCGAGTGACAACAGTCGCCCCAATGCCACTCTTTCCCTGTACCCCAACCGCATTGGCAATCGAATACTCGACACGCGCCTGAAGCAACGGAGGCGGGAAGGGAAGCGTCGCATACTTCTCATCGTCGATGTGAACCAGGCTCTCCGTCTCGGGATTATCGCGGTACCAGTAAGGCCGCGTGTACGCCACATTTTTCGGCACGCGCAGGCGAAAGACGACATGCTCGTTCTCCCCCGGCTTGATCGGAGTCCGCTTCGTCTTATCGGATATCGTGGCCCATCCCTCCGGCACCTCAAGCTTCAGCCGGTCAATGAACACGCGGTCTTTCGATCCATTGTGAAAATCGACGGCGACTAAGAAATCTTGCCCCGGCGAAACCGTAGTCGTCGCCTCCGCTTCTTTCGAAACCGTAGGGCTCGGGTCCGCCCGGGTAACCACCGTCGCCTCCAACGTTACGTTCAAAGCCAGATTCAGCGCGATTTCCGCCTGCTCGTGTTTCTCTTCCAGCCGCATTAGCAAATCGGATTTCGCACCCGCGCTCAGGCTCGCCTTTTCTACTTCCGCAGCCGTCTCTTCGAATCCCGCCACAACTCCCATCAAAGGCGTGGCAGCTGCCGATGCATCTTGTGCTTTCGCGCCATCACTCGCCTGCCGAATCTTCTCCGCAATCTTCGATAACTCTTGCCGCAACTTCGGAACTTTCGCTTCGTCCGTTCCCAGCCTCGCAGCCAGCCCCGGCAAACTTGTGTCGATCCCGTCGAAAAAGTCTTTTTCGTGTCCATCCTTATCCAGCTTCGCAGGCGTAACCGAATCCACCAGCCGGTAGAACGTAAATCGATCTCCCGGGTCCACCGTCCAATTTGCCGATCCTTGCGATAGTTGATGCCGCAACCCCCGCATCGCAAACTGCACGTACGATCCTTCCAGATCGGCGCTGGGCTCGCCGGTATTCAGCTTCACCGTCCAATCCTTGTCCGGACAGGTCATCGCACCAAATCCGCACACATTTCCGATGTAAAGCTTCTTCGCCTGCCAGGGTTGCAACCCTTGCACAATCTGCTCAGGAAACCGCTTCGGATCAGCTGCAGCGCGAAACGCTTCTTTCGTCAGGATGCTCGAAGCCTGATGATGTCCGTGTCCATCGCGTTCCGTGCCGGAGAAGCGCGCCACCAGCACATCCGGACGAAAAGTCCGAATCACTCGCACCATATCCGCGAGCGCCACATCGTGTCCGCCCCACTTCGCAAAAGTTTCATCCGGACTCTTTGAAAACCCAAAATCCGCCACCCTCGAAAATCGTTCCTGCACGCCGTAATACTCATCCGCCGCCAACAGTTCCAGCGTCCGCAGCACCCCCAGCACATCCGACAAATTGCTGCCTACTTTATTTTGTCCGCCTTCGCCGCGGTTCAGCGTCATCAGCAGCACACTCGCCCCATGCCCGCGCGATTCCAGCGTCAGCATTCCGCCATCTTCATCGTCAGGATGAGCCACCGTCTGCATCAGCCGCGCTGTCGTGCCCAATCGCCGCAGCGTCTGCCGCAAGCCCAGAATTCCCTGATCTTGTGCGAGTTCGGCAGGAGATCCCTGATAAGGAAGCTGCGGAAAGTCAGCGTCCGAGGCCTTATGACTTTCCGCTTCTGGCGCGGCCGCACCGGGACGCGGAGAATGTTCACCCGTCTGCTGCGGCGAAGCCACCAGCAATATGGGAATCAACACCAGCAGAAGCGCGGAAGAACCGCGGACGATTGAGTCTCGAATTAAACCCCGGAAGAACTGCGCTGAACGGTGGGCAAGGTTAGGTCCCGAATATTTCACCCTACAAGGATGGGGCCTAACCCCTCTCCGACGCAAATTCTTTTGGAAAACGGCAGCGGTGCAGCTTGATTTTCGCAGGGGCAGATTTGGCCTTAGTGCTAAGAGGCCGCCTTTAGTCGTATCGAAGACATATTGCGGTAAGGGCGAAAGGAGCAGCGGGAATCTTTGGTAGATCGTAAACGAAATAACAAAAACGACTATGAAGATCGGACTCAACGAATTTTTGTCCAGCACCCAGCCTATAACCCACTTAAGAGGCAACCGGCTTCGAAAAACGGAAAGTTCTGCTTGCCGCAAGTAAAGAACTCGGCTTCAAAGATAGCTTGGGCGCGGGCCGTTACTCGATCGGAAGATCGCGAATTATCCCGTAGGGAGAAACGATTTTGACTCTAGTGGCGGCCTTGTCTCCGGCCTCAAATTCCTGAACAAAGAACACCCTGTCTCCGAGGGATAAGGTCATGACGTCTTGCCGTACTCCTCTTTTGCTTAGGAAGAAAGCGCCCATCTTATTGTGCTGCTCGTCAAACTGGTCGATGGCGACGTTCTCTACCCATGCATCCTTCGCCGGCCACTCTTTTGGGGTCCCTGGTGTTGCGCGAACAGAAAAAGACAAAGAATTCGTTCGTCCTTAATCTCACAATGGTCCCCGTTCAGGGTATATATGAACCCGCCCGCGGCAAATCTTAGCTCTCCAATGCTCTTGCTTGATCCTATGCGAAATGGCCCAAAGGCACGTGGCTTTTCCTTTGGGGAGGATTGACTGCTTTGGCCGGATAGTAGCGTGGACAAGGCGATGATTGCAAAAACCAGCCTTGTAAACGTTGCGAAGGAGTGCTTCATGCTAGTCCTCCAAAGTCTCAGCAATTCTACCCCACCGATTCTTGCGAAATGGCCCAGTTGTGCCGCAGGCTTGCACAGTCGATTCTTGCATACATGATCGTATGCACGAGAGTTTCGTGCGATCACCCACTCAAAAGAACGCTACCAACACCCGTGAGCGCAAATGACACCAGTACTAGAAAAACCGCGATAACTAAATAGCGGGAAGATCGAGCAAACCTCTACTAATCGACAACCTTCTGCGCGAATCGTGCTCTACTGGCGCCCTTCCTTCAGCGCCTCCTGACACGCGCTGCCCGCGGTCAGCACCTCATTAAATGCCGTTTCCTTTCGCAGGCCTTTTAGCAGCGGATCCTCCAGCAGCGCCGAATAGGCGCAATAATTCTGCTGCACCGCCGCTTTTAGCAGCCGCAACGCCGGCTCATTTTGCCCGCAATACGCCATCAACGCTCCCACGTGGTACCACGCTTCCGGATCGGGTTCCATCATGGTCGAAGACTCCGCCTCGCGCACAATTCGATCGAAATCCGCCGGTTTCTGCGGCTGGGTGCAGGCCACCAGCAACTCCCGATGATAAGGAGTCGCCTTCGCAACACTCTTCACACTCTCGCACGCCTGCGCCAAGTTACCCGCCGTCAGGTAAACATAAGGCTTCACCCACGCCGACCATTCCGACCCCGCATCCAGTTGAACGAAATCCATCGCGCGGTCGGTCTTGCCCAGTTCCAGGAAAGCCCACGCGCAAGACCGGAAATCGAAGTTCCCCGGGTCGAGCTGGCGCGCCGTGTTGCACTCCTGCGTAGACTGCTCCTGCATCCCGGCATAACGCAGCACATAGCTTAAAGCAAAGTGCGCATACGCGCTCTGCGGACGCCGGCGCACCAGGTCTGTCGCGGCATCGTAAGCCCGGCCCAGTTCGCCCCGCTCCACACGGTTGGTGATCAAATGGCTTGTCGCTCCCACCCGGTTCGGATCCAGCCCCGTTGCTTTCTCGAACGCCATATTCGATTGCTGAAACATCTTCTCGCCGCCGCCGCCATAATACGAATCGTAGTAATACCGCAGCCCCAGCGCCTCCCATGCCGGCGCGTAGCCCGGGTCGACTCCCACCACGTGTTCCAGCACCGCGATCGCATCCTTATTTGGACCAGCATCATGCGGCAGAGCCAGGCTATGCAAGTAGAGGTCGTATGCCTCCTGGCTCTTAGGACGCGCTGCCGTGTTGAAATCTCCTCCCGTGCCGCCGCCAAGCGCCGGCAACAGCCCATTCTGCACCTGCGTGCTCAATTGACTCTGCAGCGAAATTAAGTCGTTCACATTCGCCGTGGCGCTGCCTTGCCACAGCAACCGGTCGCTGGCCACGTCAATCGCTTCCAGCGTGACCTTTAACTGTTCACCCTGCCGCATAAAGTGCCCGGTCAGTAGCCGGCCCACGCGCAGTTGCTGCCCAACCTTACGCGGATCCAAATCCGCTTCCACGTACTTGCGCGCCACCGATGAGGGCCGCACCTCCAACGAACGCGAATAGGTCAGCACGCTGGTCAACTCGTCCGCCAGGGCAAATCGCAGGTAATCGACGCTGAAATCTCCATTCATGTTTTGCAACGGCAAAACTGCAATCGCATTTTGCAGCTCCGCGCTCGCCGCCGACCGATGCTTTAGCCAGTAGGCGCCCACCGCCGCCAGAACCGTAACCAGAACTGCTGCCATTCCCAGCAACAACCACAACTGCAACCGGCTGCCGCTTCGCCCAAATGTTTTGCTCGCCACCCGCAGTCGGCTTTGGTGCAAACCGCTTTTCACCAATCCAGATTCCGTCTGATGTTTCAGTACCTGCAAGTCCGCCTTGATCTGCGTGGCGCTCTGGTAGCGCTCCTTGCGATCCTTCTCCATCGCCTTGCCGATAATGCCTTCCAACTCCACCGGCACTTTCGGATTCAATTCTCCCGGTGGCACCGGCTTGTCGTGCAGCACCGCATCCAGCGTCATCAGCGAGTTCTTGCCGGTGAACGGCTTCTTCCCGGTCGACATCTCATACATCACCACGCCAAATGAAAACAGGTCGCTGCGGAAGTCGATTTCCTCACTACGCGCCTGCTCCGGAGACATATAAACCGCCGTGCCCGGAATCACCCCCACAGCGGTCAACGAATTATCCAGAACTCCGCCGTCGCTGTCGGTCCCTACGTTGTGCACTAACTTTGCCAATCCGAAATCCAGTACCTTCACCTGCCCGCTCGGCGTCAGAAAAATATTCGCGGGCTTGATATCCCGATGCACGATTCCCTTGGCATGCGATGCCGCCAGCGCATCCGCCACCTGGATGCTGATGTCGAGCAGCTTTTCCGTAGCCATGGCCTGGCCTGCAATGCATTGCTTCAGGCTCTCGCCCTCCAACTTCTCCATCACGATGAAGGGATGTCCGTTGTTATCCTCAATGCCATGGATCGTGCAAATGTTGGGATGGTTCAGCAGGGAAGCCGCGCGAGCCTCGCGCGTGAATCGCTCCAGCGACTTAGGGTCGCCCGCCAGATTTTCGGGGATAAACTTGAGCGCAACGTGCCGCCCAAGCTTAAGGTCCTCTGCTTCGTACACCACACCCATGCCACCGCCCCCGAGCTTTCCCAGGATGCGGTAGTGGGATACTGTCTGGCCAATCATGAAAACACTTATCCCCCGAACGCGGTAATGTTAGGCCCGCCAGCGGTTCCGGTCAACCACTGACGTCGCATTACGCGATGGGGAATGCTACAAGAAGCGACCTCATAAATGGTTTGGGGTAGGGTACGGCTTCAGCCGTGCCACCAAACCAAGTAAAGATGAGGGCTTTTAGCCCCAGAGGGAAACTTACTTACTCTTCGTGTCAACTATGGAGATGGTTTCCAGATCTAGGTAAAGCACTAGCTCTGGAACGGCACCGCCCTAGGAAAGAGCGCCGCTTAGAAAATCACTAGTTCTAGCAAGGCATTGCCCCAGGGAAAAGCACGTTTCTAGAAAATCAATTTCTCGCCTCCCTTGCGAGAAGTGGAGTGCCGCGGTGCTGACGGCATAAGGCGATTTCCAGTACGTGAAGCTGCCATTTCGAGGCCCGACCGGGACGAATGCCGTCCTCGGTGCGCTTTTCGGTTCTTTTGTGAGATGAATTCTAGTCAATAAATTCGGCCCCTACCGCTGAGCGTAATATCCGGTTCGCGTTCGAGCCGTAAGGCCCGGTTTGTCAATTTTGATCTGAAGATTGTGATATTCGTTCGGGTTATCCGCCGGAGGCGAATCGAAGGACAATATATAAAAGGCCTTCGCGTCGTCGACGCACTTCACCATCGATGTAACGATGTCATTGCTCGAGTTCAGCACCAGCCCACCACTCTGCACTGCTAACACCTGCAACCCAAGGTTCCCGTTCTGCACGCTCTTGGCCGACTTCACTCCCTTGAGAAATGACTCGTAATAAAACGTTCGAAAGCCGCCGGCGTCTGCGGTTCCCACCGGGTCGATGCTGTAAAGCGTCATCCGGGCTCGTCTCAGGGTCGCCGACAGGCTGACGATCGTACTGAAAAGCCCCTCCTGATCTTTCCCGCTCAGATATGTATGTGGGCCCGAAAGCAATGGCCATCCAGTGCTTAGCCAGATCACCAACTTTCTGCCTGGCTGCGTCAACTCATACGCGGTGAGTCCTTCGAGCGTACGCAGCGAAATCTGAGCGCGATCCACCGCGCCGTAAAATCCCTGCGACCTGCCGATGATGCGCAAGCTAGACGCACTGGCCTTCAAAGAATCTGCTAAGGCGTTTCCGTCTCGAGTCGGTATTGGCTTGACCTCGGATGACTTGTCGCTAAGAAAAACCAGCGACGTCGGCATCAAAAGCTTTCCGCCATCCTGCCGCAGAAAGTTCTCCAGCTCCTGCCGCTGGCGGCTTACGCTCAAAAACGATGTATTGACCGCATCCACCAGCAAAATAGCCTGCATTGGAGGATCATCCGGCTCGACCGTTTCATTCACTGCTCGAAAACTGGTAATCGGCTTCGGCTGTTTGTCATCGAGCAGGGTAAAGTCCTGCTGCTGCAAGCCAGACACAGGCTTGCCGGATTTGTCGGTCACAACCACATCGAGTGAAATGCGCCGATCGACGGCGGTGTGCGCTGTAGCTTCCGCCAACGGCGCGTCCGGGGCCGGCGACACGGACCGTTGCGCGAAACCTGAAACCGACAGCACAAAGAAGACCACTGAGAGCTGGAGGTAACCCATATTAAAACCTCACACGACTACTGCGATGTCCATGCGATAAGCATCTAGTCCCACGTTGAATACGATTCCCAAACTGGCCGCCGAGCTGTCCTTCCGTTTCTGCATCCCGACCTCAGTCATTTACCAGCGGTAGACATGGGATTACTCTAAAGCGAACCCCGGAACATCGGGGAAGTTTCCCATGGCAAAAGCGAAAACAAAGATGTCCGGAAGCTACTCTCCTCAAATGCAGGATGCCATTCGCCGCCGCGCCACGGAACTGTTCCAGCGCAGCGGCTCCGTCCCCGGCCATGACCTCGAAAACTGGTGTCAAGCCGAACTCGAAATCCTCCAGGAGCAAGCCACCCATCTCGTCCGCCCCGCCGTCGTGATCAAGTTGGAAGGCGCGTTGTACACCTGCGAGTATGAACCCGACTCAGCCGGCGGCTACACTCCCGGCGAATGGAAACCTGGCGAGTCAGTACCCCTCCGCATCGCCGGAGACAAATTTTACATTCGCCGCCACGATGGCAGCGAGCTCGAAACCACCATCACCAAAAGAGTCACCCAGCAGGTTTACGCCGCCCGGCTTGCCTCCCACCATTAAGAAAGAACTCTCAACCCACATACAA
>CAYOVU010000248.1:0-16444 GCA_964407505.1 uncultured Acidobacteriaceae bacterium
CTCGATCAGGTGGCCGACGGACGCGCCGGCGCAAATCCGGAGCGTGATTTGATGCGCCGTCAGTTAGGCGCGCGGATCTCCGGAGCACTCGAAAAATTGACGCCGCGCGAGCGCATGGTTTTTGAGCTGAAGCATTACCACGGTTTGAAGCTGCGCACCGTGGGCGAGATTTTGCACACGACGGAAGAGACCGCCAAGAATACCCTCTTCCGCGCCACGCAGAAATTGCGTGGCCAATTGGCGGATATGCGGTGAGCAGGTCTCAGGTCATGGGTCTTGGTTTTTAGGGTAATCCTAAGACCTGACACCTGAGATCGAAGATCCGTGAGATGAGTTGAAAACGTGAACCTATGCCGTAAGGGGGTGTTGGTTCATAGGTGCTAGGTCTTAGATTGGGTACGAGATTTTTGGTTTTTCCTAAGACCTAAAACCAAACACCGGGAGTTTAAGAGGTAAGCTAATGAACTGCGATTGGGTCCGACAAAATATAACGCTGCACGTTTATGGCGAGCTGGCAGATGATGCTCGTCATGAACTTGAGCAGCACATCGCGCGCTGCGCCGACTGCGCAGCGGAACTGAAAGCTGAACAGGAGTTCCACGCGCTGCTCTCCAGGGAACGGACGGACGAGCCCTCGGCGAACCTTCTGGCGGCTTCGCGTATGAAGCTGCAGGAATCGCTCGAAACCGCCGAGCAGGGCGGCTTCTGGCGGCGGCTGGCATTTGATCCCGCGAACTGGCTGCGGCAGGTCCGCTTCTCTCCCGCTCTGGCCTCGGCGATTCTTATCCTTGGATTCGCCGGTGGATTGGGAACCTCCTACAAAATATTCGCTCACCAGCCGCTGAATTCAGTCCCAACTCTAAGCGCGACTCCTGCCCCCTCCGAAGCTTCCATCACCGGTATCCAGTCCATCACGCAGAAACCTGGCACAAACGAAATCGATATCAAATACGACACGGTTTCGACGCTCGAGACGCAAGGCTCGCTGAATGACCAGCGCATCCAGCAACTGCTGCTGTTTGCCGCGCGCAACAACTACAATTCCGGCGTGCGCATGGATTCCGTCGACCTGCTCACCCAGAAGCCCGATATTTCGCAGGTGCGCGATGCGCTGATCTACGCGCTGCGTTATGACACGAACCCGGGAGTCCGGCTGAAAGCTCTCGATGGTCTGGGCAGTTTTGTAAAGGATGATGTGCGCGTCCGCGACGTAGTTCTGGAATCTCTGGTGAGCGATTCGAATCCCGGCGTGCGCACCGAAGCTCTGCGCTTGATCGAGCCGGTAAAGGCCGACGGCAGCGTGCGCGGCGTGCTGATGGCGCTCGCCGCGAAAGATCAAAGCCAATACATAAAGTCGCAGGCCCGAACTATGCTGGCGCAGTTGCCCGAGATTGATTGATGAGATTGAGTAGTCGATGGTCGATTCACGACAGCGTTGGATTATCGATACAGAAAGTAACGAGGCACATTATTTTGAAACGTTCGCCACAATTCGTCGGCCTGCTCTGCGTACTGGCCGTACTTGCGCCCCTTGCCGTGGCGCAGGAAGCGCACATAAGCCGCGAGAACGGCGTTTGGAGCCAGGTCTTTACAGGGTCGCTGGCCGCGGCCAAAAACATCAAAGTCAGAGTAGATGCAGGCGCAGTTGTGGTTCGCGGGTCGCGGCAGTCGGGCATCGACTATGCCCTTCACGTTCACTCTCACGCATCGTCCGAGGAAGATGCGCGTCGCCAGTTCCAGGCTTACAAGCTGAGCGCCTATGTTCACGGCGATACGGCCTGGGTGGTTGGCGAGTGGCAGGGTGGCCATTCAATGCGGCTAGGGCCGACGCGCGTGACAATCATGACCGGCTCGGAGCACAAGTTCTCCGGCGAACTCGTGGTTAACATTCCTCGCGACGTGGAGGTCGTCAGGATTGAAACAGGCGGGGGCGGAGTGGACGCCTCCGGTGTGGCTGGCCGGGTAGACATTCAAAGCGGCGGCGGCAAGGTTCGAGTCGATGATATTGGTGGTTCGGCAAATGTTGAAACCGGCGGCGATTCCGTCGACGTTGGCACCGTAGGTGGAGACCTGAAGCTGCAAACCGGCGGGGGCAACATTACCATTCGTTCGGTGAAAGGTGTGATCAGCGCTGAGACTGGAGGCGGCAACGTCACCGTCCTTTCCGGCGATGCGGGCGCGACTGTCCAGGCGGGCGGCGGCAACGTAGACATCAAGCACTGTTCCGGAAAAGTGAAAGCCACTACCGGCGGTGGCAACATCGATCTGGGCGACATCGGCGGCGCGGCAGAGATCGAAACCGGCGGCGGCAGCATTCGGCTGACTTCGGCGAAGGGCGCGGTGCGCGCCCACACTGGCGGAGGAAGCATTGAACTCTATGGCGTACCTTCAGCGCACGTGGAAACCGGAGCCGGCGGAATTACCGTGAAATTGATTAACACTGGTGCCGCGCGCAGCGACTCGATGATTGAGACTTCAGCCGGCGACATCACTGTCTATCTCGCGTCCGATGTCGCCATTTCGGTGCGCGCCAGCGTCGATCTCGGCAACGGACATCGGATCACGTCGGAATTGCCCGACATTCACGTCCACAGCGAAGGCGACCAGTGGGGGCCGAGAACGCTCACTGCCGAAGGCAAGTTAAACGGAGGCGGTCCGGTGCTGAAAGTTCGGACGACAACCGGCGACATCTGCTTCAGAAGGGCGAACCAGTAAACATACTTTAACCGCGGTTACGAAGCGAGTGCGGGCAGCGAACTGCGGTACATCAACATTCAGGAGATTGGCCATGCGCAAGCCCATTTTGACGCTCATTACTTTGCTGCCTTTGCTGCTCACTCTGTCGCACGCCTCACAACGGTGGACGGTAGACTCGGCTGCGCCCTTCGGCATCCCCAGCGAAGATTCGGGCACCAGTTCCTACCTCGGCGTGGACATCATGGACATTACCGGTGACCGCCTCGGCGCTTTGAAGTTGAAAGAAGAGCAGGGCGTGGAAGTGACCATGGTGGACCAGGACGCTCCCGCCGGCAAAGCTGGCATTAAAGAGCATGACGTAATTCTCACGATGAATGGAACGTCAATCGAGAGCAAGACGCAATTGCAGCGCATGATCCACGAGACTCCCCCGGGGCGCGTCGTAGCTCTTGGATTGAGCCGTGATGGCCAGTCCTTGACCATCAAGGTTCAGTTGGGTGATCGGCATGGCGAATTCCCGCACGTTGCGAAAGGCAAGGACTTCGAAATTAATATGGGGCCGATGCCGAACATCCCGGATTTCGATATACCGGAAATCAATGTCGTCGTGGTGCGATCCTCGGCCCGCAGCGGGTTGATGGTCGAGAACCTTACTCCGCAGCTCGGGGAATTTTTCGGGGCGAAAAGTGGAAACGGAGTTCTGGTACGGTCGGTCGAGAAAGGCAGTCGCGCCGACAAAGCCGGATTGCGCGCCGGCGACGTAATCACTCGCGTCGGCGATCAACCAGTCCATGACACCAGCGACTTTACACATGCTCTGCACTCCCACAGCGCGGGATCGGTTGGCGTTGCCGTGATCCGCGACAGGAAAGAGCAAAACCTCACGCTGATCTTGCCCGATCGCAAAAACTCCGGTGAACTGATTGATGAAGAAAGCCTCGACGTGCCAGAGTTGAGCGCTGAAACTCAGACCGCATTGGCCGAAGTACAAAACGAAATTGCCAATCTTCAGCCCCAGATTGAACTGGCAAAGGAAAACACTCGCAAAGCATCGCTGGAAGCGCGTAAGGCGCTCTGCGAGCAGCAGCAACAATTGAAGCAACAAGCGGAGAAGCTGAGCCGTGAAATCTCGCCCAAGGTGCGGGAAGAACTCGAAAAGAGCCGTTGGGAGTTGCAGCGGCAGGTGGAAAAGCTCCGCCAGGAGATGCAGCGAGATTGGCTGGATATCTAGACAGCGAATCGACCGCTATGCGCTAGCGTGCCCGCGCGCTAACGACGCCAGACAGACGCGGTTTCGTCCCGACTGCTTGGCGCAGTACAACGCGCTATCCGCGGCCCTCACCAACTCATCGCGGGTTGTGCCGTGTTCGGGATGAGCAGCCACTCCGGCACTGATGGTTACCGTTTGAGGCACACCAGGAAACTGCCACGTCTCTACTGTGCTGCGCAGTTTTTGCGCCACGCTCATCGCGTGGTCTGCGTTCACTTGAGTCAGGAGAATTCCAAACTCTTCGCCGCCGTAGCGACAGACCACGTCGATCTTCCGTAGCTGCTGGTGAAATAAAGAAGAAACTTGCCGCAGCACTTCGTCGCCAAGCAGATGTCCGAACTCGTCATTCAAATGCTTGAATTGATCGATGTCCGCCATGATCACGGCCATCCCGCTACCATAGCGCCGGGCGCGTTCAATCTCTTCGAGAATGCGAAGCTCAAAAAATCGCCGGTTGAAAATTCCTGTCAAGCCGTCCAGGTAGGCGAGTTGTTTGACTCGCTCAACATAATGGGCGTTCTGAATCGCCGTGGCGCAAATGTCGGCCACTGATTCGAGCGATTGAAAATCTCCCTCGCAAAAAGCGTCCGGCTTGGAACTGTCCAGCGCCAGGATTCCCAGCACCTGTCCAAATGACACCAACGGAATGCAAATGCGCGAGGCCGATTCGGCGAAAAATTTCGCGGAATCCGGCGCGTCACTAAGACCTCGTTCCATGACGGTACCGCTCGCGGATAAGATTCCAGCCCATGGCTCCTCGCTCGCCGGAAAGCGGCCGCCCTCGGGAACGTGAGGCGTCAGCGTGCCGTGATGCGCCCGCAACACTAGGTCGTGGTCCTCACGCAGGAAGAGCGAGACGTGCGACACCTGAAACGCATCCTGAATCAGCTGGCATACGCGGCCCAACAATACCTCAAGTTCGAGAACAGCGGTTGTTTGTTGAGCGATGGCATTGATGGCTTGCAGTTGCCGCGCCCGTTGCTGCTCAAGCGAATACAAGCGCGCATTCTGCAAAGCGATTGAAGCATGGGTGGAGAACAACGTGAGCAAGTCGATCGTTTCCGGATCGAAATGATCGACCCGGTCGCTCTGGCAATCCAGCACGCCGACAACTTCATCCATCACCATCAGAGGGATGGCGAGTTCGGAGCGCGTGGACTTCGCGGAGCAGAAATAACGGGAATCTTTGCGGACATCGGGCGCGTAAACCGGCTGCTTCTTCAGGGCTGCGACTCCGGTGATTCCCTGGCCCAGCGAAAGTCGCTGCTTGTCCTGGCCTTCGTCCCAGCCAATCTGCGAACGGACGTGCAAATCCTGGGAGTGCTGGTCGAGCAGCACAATCGCCACGTTTCGCAGATGAAAATAATCATGTGCGATCGTCAGGATGCGCTGCAGCACCTCGTCCAGATCGAAGGTGGAAAGCACAGCTTGCCCTGCATCGTACAGGACCGCGATTTTATTCATAAATCTTAATCCGCACCGTTAGGAGATATGGTAGTGAAGTGGCGACCGTTACACAGGTTCCGAAGGTAACCTTGCATGGCTCTCTCGTGGAATGCCCGAAGAGTGCTACTTCCACCTTCGAGCGGTGCGAATGAGTCCGTAGGCCACCGCACAAAACCAGAAGTCGATGGCTAGGCCCCAGTCCAGCTGAAAGGGCCGGTGCCGCGGCAGATGAAAGGCGGGAGCAAGTAAGAAGTACACCACGTTTCCCAGGATGATGGCGCACAGAGCTTGGATCAGATTGAGCAGCACCGAGGGTTTAGACGCCAATTTCATTCGGTTTGATCCTGATAAATCGGAACGAACCCTCATCCATGACCCGCTTGCTGCTAACATTCCCCTCGTAGGCCATGCTTGAGCTCACCACTCCGGTCCAATACGTCAAGGGAATCGGTCCCAAACTGGCGGAGATCCTTGCCACCAAGGGCATCGCCACGGTCGGCGATCTGCTTAACTATCTGCCGTTTCGCTACGAAGACCGGCTGAATCCACGCGGCATCGCCGAATTGCGTCCCGGTGAAATGGCCACCGTGATCGGCGAAGTTCGGAACTCGGGACTATTTCGCACCCGCAAAATGCCCATCTTCCAGCTCACCGTAGGCCAGGGACGATCCCGCCTCAAGTGCCTCTGGTTCCACGGCGCTTACCTGCAGGATAAATTCAAGCCC
Organism: uncultured Acidobacteriaceae bacterium; assembly: GCA_964407505.1. GTDB lineage: Bacteria > Acidobacteriota > Terriglobia > Terriglobales > Acidobacteriaceae > Sulfotelmatobacter. The sequence goes on from CAYOVU010000248.1 coordinate 6,139, forward strand.
GGCCAGTTGATCGCGCTCTACGGCAAAGTCGAGCAAGACCAGCACAGCGGAGAATTTCAGATCATCCAGCCGCAGTTTGAAATGTTAGGCGATGCCGATGAAAACGGCGCGGGAGACAACGACAAAGCGGCAACGTCGCTGGAAGTGGGCCGCATTGTGCCGATCTACGAATCGGCCGGGCAGGGCCGCGTGACCGCGCGCTGGTTTCGCCGTATCATCCGCACCGCTCTCGACGATCTGACTCCGCAACTCGCCGAAACCATCCCCCAGGCCGTGCGCGAGCGTCTGGCGCTGGTTTCGCCGCGTGAAGCGCTTTTGAAAGTTCATTGGCCGGAAGCTGGGGAGAGTTTCGCAGATTTGCAATCTTCTCGCACCCCTGCGCACATCCGCTTGATCTTCGAAGAACTGTTCTTCATCGAGCTTGGATTGGAACTCAAGCGCCGTCAGCAAAAAGCGCAAACCGGCATTGCCTTTCGTATCGATGACCGGGTCCGCCAGGCGATCAAGAAAATCCTGCCCTTCCATCCCACGCCTGCGCAGAAGCGAGTGCTGAAAGAGATCGCCGACGACATGCAGAAGCCTTATCCCATGCGGCGTCTGCTGCAAGGCGACGTCGGCTCTGGAAAGACGATCATCGGCTTCCAGGCTGCGATCATCGCCATCGAAAATGGTTGCCAGGTCGCATTGATGGCGCCCACTGAGATTCTCGCGCAGCAGCACTATTTTTCTGCGCGCAGGATTTTGGAGAGCGCCGGCTACCGAATCGTTTTACTAACCGGCTCGCTCGAAGCCGACCGCAAGCGCGAAATTCGCCGCCACATCGCGCAGGGCAACGCGCAACTCGTCATCGGCACCCACGCCCTGCTGGAAGAGAAAGTCGAGTTCGCGAAACCGGGCCTGGTAATCGTCGACGAGCAGCACCGCTTCGGCGTTCTGCAACGGTTGAAGTTAATGAAGAAATCAGGCGAGGGTAGCGATGAAAAGAATCCAGCCGAACCCGATGTGCTGGTGATGACCGCCACACCCATTCCTCGCACCCTCGCGCTCACCCTCTATGGCGATCTCGATCTCAGCGTTCTCGATGAACTTCCTCCCGGCCGCACTCCCATCGTCACGCGAAGAATCACCGACGATCGCTCTCCCGAAGTGTGGGATTTTTTGCGCAAACAGATCGCGAAGGGGCATCAGGCTTATGTGGTCTACCCGGTCATCTCCGAAAGCGAGGAGACCGAACTGAAAGCTGCGATCAAGATGTACCGCGAGCTCAGCGGCAAAGTGTTCACCGATCTGAAAGTTGGTCTGCTGCACGGACGTCTGGACGCCGATTTAAAAGATCAAGTCATGCGCATGTTTCAGAAGGGCGAGTTGCAAATTCTGGTTGCGACCACGGTGATCGAAGTTGGTGTGGACGTCCCGAATGCCACCGTGATGGTAATCGAGCACGCCGAGCGCTTTGGCTTGGCGCAGCTTCATCAATTGCGCGGACGCATCGGCCGCGGAGCCGCAAAATCGTATTGCATTCTGATGACGGGCGGCAAAGTGACAGAAGAAGGTGAGCGCCGCCTCGACGCCATGGTGCGCACCAACGACGGCTTCCAGATTGCCGAACTCGATCTCGAGTTGCGCGGCCCCGGAGAATTTTTCGGCACGCGCCAGGCCGGCATGCCAAGCTTCCGCGTCGCCAATCTGATTCGCGACCGCCAGTTGCTGGAATTGGCTAAACGCGAAGCCGCCGCCGTAATGGAAGGCCCCAATTCCGAAATCACCCAAGTTGAAATCAGCCGCGCCCTAGTCGCCCTCCGTACCCGCTGGCAGCATACCTATGGCCTGGTCGAGGTGGGGTGAATAGTTCGCTTAAAAGACTTAATCTTTTCGAACTGCGGTCACTGGAAAACTCAATTTCTCGGACCGCTCGGTCTCTGAAAACCTCGATCTTTCGCAACGAACCGGGAAGGGCACGACTTCAGTCGTGCCGTTAAGTGGCCTTAAAATCGCCGCGCTTTGGCGCCTGAGGTGATCCTAATCGTTGCACTGACGACTCCGAGGCGTCGTCACGGGTCTCAGGAGGCTGAACTGATAGAATCGACTAAATGGCCGGCACGTCCCAACTGATTCAGATCGAGCTTGGCCCGCCGCTGCGGCAGCCCAAGCCCGACTGGCTGCGCGCTAAAGCTCCCGTCGGCGACAACTTTCACAATTTGAAAAAATTGGCCCGCGGGCTGGGACTGCACACGGTTTGCGAGTCGGCGCAATGCCCGAACATCGGCGAATGCTGGAATCATAAGACCGCAACTTTCATGCTGTTGGGCGATATCTGCACCCGCCGTTGCGGATTCTGCGCGGTGCCGAAGGGCCGTCCTGAGCCCATCGACTGGGACGAGCCGCGCCGCGTGGCCGAGGCCGTTGCCACGCTAGGCCTGAAACACGCTGTCATAACCAGCGTAAATCGCGATGATGACAACGTTGGCGGCGCCAAGGTCTTCGCTGAGACCATCCGCGAAATCCGCGAGCTGATTCCCGATTGCCGCATCGAAGTTCTCATTCCCGATTTTCAGGGTCTCGAAGAACCGTTAAGAATCGTTCTCGACGCGCAACCAGACGTGCTCAATCACAACACCGAAACCGTGCCGCGGCTTTATCGCGCAGTCCGCTCCGGTGCCCGTTACGATCGCACTCTCACTTTATTAGAGAACGCCAAGAAATTTTCCCCCGGCATGGTGACGAAGAGCGGTGTGATGGTCGGCCTCGGCGAATCGACAGAAGAACTCGTAGAAGTTTTCCGCGACCTCGGCAGCCGCGGCGTCGACATTCTTACCGTCGGCCAGTATCTGCGCCCCTCGCGCGATCATTTGCCCATCGCCCGCTTCTACACGCCCGACGAGTTTCGCGAGCTACGCGACGCGGCGTTGCGCTTCGGTTTCCGCCACGTTGAGTCCGGCCCCATGGTGCGCTCAAGCTATCACGCGCACGAGCAGGCCGAATCCACATCTGTGCCACGGGTGGTTTCATAGACGCGGCATGCTGAGCGCGCTCCTTGTGCTGCTGGGCTTCGTCGCCGGATTGCTGGGCGCGCTCACCGGCATCGGCGGCGGCGTTCTGCTGACACCCATTCTCGCGCTGCATTTCGGAATCCCCATCCGGCAAGCCATCGGTACCAGTCTCGTAGCCGTAATCACGACTTCGGCGGCGAGTTCCTCCGTCCACCTTCAGCGCCACACCACCGACATCCGTCTCGGCATGACGCTCGAACTGGCAACTTCTTTTGGCGCAGCTGTTACGGCCTATCTGGTGGCCTATTTCAATCGCAACTGGCTTGAGGGCATCTTCGCTGCGTTCCTCTTATACAGCTCCGTCATGATTTTGGTGCGCGGCGGCAAGGTGCGCGACGCCAAAATTCCTGGCGGCAAGATGCGGGACCTGAGCGTGCAAGACTCTGAAGAGGTTCCTCCCATTAACGGCGGTGAAACTGCGATCCCGCCCTATGCGCCCCAGCGATATCCCCTCGGCTTGGCCGCATCTCTCGTCGCCGGCGGACTCTCCGGCTTGCTTGGCATCGGTGGCGGCCCCATCAAAGTTCCTGTGATGTATATCTTCATGAACGTTCCGCTGATGGTGGCCACGGCAACTTCAAATTTCATGATTGGAGTCACCGCTGCAGCCAGCGCCATCGTGTACTACCGTCGCGGAGATATTCTTGTAGAGATTGCCGCGCCCCTTGCCGTTGGCGTATTTCTCGGTTCGCTGCTGGGAGCGCGCCTAGCCCCACGCATCCAAACGAAATACATTGTGTATCTTCTGGTCGCGGTCATGCTGTATCTTGCCGGTCGCCTCACCGTACATCTGATGAGCGGAGGCGCAGCATGAGCCAACTCCGCCAGCCAGCCTTTGATCGCATCGTCGCCCTGGTGTTGCGCGTGGGAGCATTCGCCTGTTTCTTTGTCATGCTGGCCGGTTTGCTGGTTGGACTTTTCATCCACAGCCGCGTTCCCGCGGAAATTGAACGCGGCGGTGTCCTGCTGATGCTGGCTACTCCAGCAGTGCGCGTTGCTGTTGCAGGAGTTCTGTTTCTACGCGAGAAAGATTGGAAGTACGGCGCAATATCCTTCGGAGTTCTCACGATTCTGATGCTCGGTGCGGTCTTCGGTATCGGTGAGCACTGAGCAAGAATTGAGTTATTGAGAGATTTTGTGATTGAAGTCTTTCAACGTTCTTCAATCACCCCAATCGCAAGATCGCCCGATCACTCAATCAAAAAATGTGCAGCTTGATGCTCAGATATTTCTTCGGATCCTGCCGAATCGCCTTCACCAGGTTTCGGCTTTCTTCAAGCATCTGGTTGGCATTATTGTAGAGTGCCTCATCCTTGAACAGCTTTCCCGCCGTGCCCTGGCCGGCTTCCAGCTCACTGGTCAGTGCCGCGAGCTTGGTCATCGTTGTGTCAAGTTTCTTCGCGAGTTCTTCGTCCTTCAGGAACTTCCCGGCTGTTCCCTTGCCCGCATTCAGGTCAGCGCTCACCTGTTTGAAGTTGGCAATGGTCTCGTTGGCATTGTTGTAGAGAGAGGGGTCTTTCAGGAATTTTCCAGCCGTGCCTTTGCCCTGCTGCAAGTCATCAATAACGCCATTCATTTTATCCAGCGTTGCGACAAACTTGTTGTAGGCATCGTTGCTGTTAATTAATTGGCCGAGACTGCCTTGTCCCTTCGCGATCTGGTCAACAATTTGATTGAACTCGGCAACCGTCTTCGAGAATTGATCGTAAAGCGTGGGATCGTAAATCAACTTGCCCAGCGAGCCTTTGCCGCTCTCCGCGAACGCGAGAATTCGGTCGGCGCGCTTCAGCAGCGCGTCCATGTTCTGCAGCGTACTCTGGCTGGATCGCACCACCTCGTTAAAGTCGGGATGCACGCGCGTCGGAAGCGTGTCGCCATCTTGTGCCAGCGCTGCGATCGCCTGGGAGCTATCGATGTCGATGTAAGTTTCGCCGAGCACGCCGGCAGTGTCCAAAGAAGTGAGAGAATCGCGGCGCAGGTTAAATCTATATTTCGTGCCTACCTTCATTACTATTTCGACAGGGGTGATCTGCTTGTCTTTGTCAGGGACGATGCGAATCGCCGTAACGTTGCCGATGTCCACGCCATTCAACCGTACCGGCGCGCCCTCCCGCAAACCCTCGGCGTTGTCGAAAAACGATACCAGCGTGATGCGACTCGAGAAGAAACCGCCGGTTCCGGACATCAGAAACAAAAGCAGCGCCAATACGAGGCTGGCGAAGATCACCGTAACACCAACTCGAAGTTGCGACCACTTGAGCTGCTTCTGGCTCGGCAAATGATTTCCTCAGACCGCCATGCGCTTTATCGTGTACTTTTTGGCCGAGGCGCGGAATCGCCAATCCTGCTGTCGCCCCTCGCAGCATGATAACAAACTACCGGTTAAGTGTGCCGGGGATGCAGAGCTGGCAGCAACAGGAGCGCCAGCAGATACGCACCCACTCCACACGCCAGCGTGACCGTCAAGCCAAACTGAATCGCGATCACCATCGCCAGCACGGAGCCCAGCACGCTGGCCGCTGCATTCATGGCCCACGCCCACTCCACGGCATTGTCTGCGCCCGTCTCGCTGCTTCGTACACCGCGAACCGATCCTGTAGCGAATGCCCGCAAGCCCGTTGGGAAGGGCATTCCCATCACGAAGCCGAGAGGTATCAACAACCCACCGCTGGCCGCCAAACGGTATCCAAATCCTAATCCAACCCACGCCGCCAGCCCACGCGGCAGCCAAAATACATCGGCCACCAGCGCGATAATGACCAGCGCTAGTGGCATCCACGCCATCTCAGTGCGCGGAAGCCAACGGCGAGAAAATAAGCTTCCGGCTCCGCTCGATAGCATCAACAGAAAAATAACCACCGTCAGGGCATACGTGGGATGTCCTAAAAAAAGCACGAAGCGCTGGATGAATGCAATTTCCACCAGAATGTAGCCCAGCCCCACGGCAACGAAATAAAAGAGCGGAGCGGGCGACTGTCGCCCTCCCTGTAGCGCCAGCGGCAAAATCAAAAAGCCCAGCACCGACACAACGGAGATCACCAGGACGAGAATCAGAACCAGCACTCCGAGGTTAACCTTCCAGTCGATTGCCTGTTGTAGCCCTTCCTCGCCCAGAATTTGTCTGGCTTTGAGCGTGAAAAAGAAAAATGGAGCGTTGTCGGTTACCGGCGCCACGTTGTAGGCATAACTCTGCGCAAACCAGTAAGGATCATTGCTCGCGATCAGATCGGAGAATGGATTGCGCCCTGCGCCGCCAGCCGCTTCCGACGGCACATATAACGGATGGAGCTCGTCAAATTGCTTGAAATGAGCCTGCACTGCCGCTTCCTCCGCATCGGTGAAAGCCGTCTTTTTGGCCAGCACGACGACTGGAATTCCATCTTCATCGAGCGCTCCTTGCGAAGCCACGATGAAGTTACGCGCCGGATTCGCGACGCCCAGACTATGCAACGCCTGCATCGCCACGGCCACCACGCGCAACGCCTCGCGCGGCTGTCGAAACTCCCATCGCGTGATGGCGATCATCCCGTCGGGTCTAAGGTGCTCGAAATATTCCCGGAAGGCTTCGACCGTGTAGAGATTGTTTTCACTCAACGCGAACGCGCCCGCTGCCGTCGATGCCCAAGTATCCACCAGCGTCATTTGCACCACGTCGAACTGCTGTGGCGTAGAGCGCAGGTAAGAGCGTCCGTCGGTAACGTGGATGTGCACCTCAGGCCGTTCGTAAAGGTGCAGCGTGTAATCGGCATAACGCCCGCGCATGATGGTATCGGCAATGATGGGATTAATTTCAATGCCGGTCACGCTGGGACTGCCATTCGCCACCGCACGAACCACGTCCACTCCTCCGCCCGGGCCGATGATTGCGAACTCGCCGTGAGGCCGAAGAACATTGGCCAGCGCCGGCGGAGCTGACATCAGATCATGCTCCCACTCGGAACCGCGCCAGTGTCCCAGATCGCAATTCATCAGGGAGGTGGAAGCGTCGGCATCGATGACGATGGCTTTGGCTTGCCCCTGGCGATCGACTTCCACGCGCGACAACGCATTCCAGCGAGCAAATTCGACCCAGGCCGGATTGCGAAAAAACCCCTTGGCATATACCACATCGATCAGCCGGTTCGAATGGTTCGCCGCAATCAACAACATAAGAACCGCAACCAGACCACCGGCTATTTTGCGTACCCGTAACGATGCCGTCCAGACCTCCGCAGCCACAGCCATTACCACAGCTGCCGCCAGAATCGTGTTCGGCCCTCCTAGCCAGTTCAGCAGCGGAACTACTGCCAGGCACGCTAGAGCTCCGCCGCCCAAGTCCGCTCCGTACAGGCGCGACACTCGCCAGGTCTCGCGCGCAAAAACCACTGAAAACAGCAATCCGGTCATGAAAAATGGCAGCGCGGAAACTACGTAAATAGCGGTTAGATGAAGGAAGTTGAGTCCAGTGACCGTAAGTGACACCGTCACATGCAGCACAACCTCCAGCACGATAAAAATCAGAATCGAGCAATCAATGCAGAGACGCGCCGCCAGCGTACGGCTGTCGGTACGGGCCAGCCGATCCTTCAGCAGATAGGCGAACACTCCGCCGGCGCCCAACCCAAGCAGCGCGATCGAAATCGCCAGAAACGCGAAGTGATAAAAGAGCACAACCGAGAACAATCGAGTGAGCGCCAACTCCAGCAATAAAGCGGCAAAGCTCGTCAGCCCTAAACCTGCAAGAAGCGTGCGTTCAGGAATCTCCGTAGAGGAATGAACCGGCGCGGCAGCCTGAATGGTTGCGGACATGATGAAAATAGAATGCGACAGTCTAGCAGAAGCAAGCTTGCTCGCGGAGCCACATGACGGGGGGTGCCCCATGTCTCGCGCGTCTTTTGCGAGACGTGGGATTCCACGGCCCGTCCCTCTGGGGGATCGAAAGTCCGCAGTTCTGTCTAGCTTTCCAAAATCACCTGCGCGATGGCCTGCTCGGCAGTATGCGAAATCGACAGAGCAGAATTTTTCACGCCCAGCTTGGCGGCGATCTCGCCAGCTTTTCCGTGAAAGCTAATGGTCGGACGCCCACCCGGCAGCCGCGTGACCTCGCAATCCAGCCAGCGCACGCCGCGGCTCCAACCCGTGCCCAGAGCCTTCATGGCCGCTTCTTTGGCCGCAAAGCGTGCCGCGTATCGTTCCACCCGGTTCGCCTTCGAGTCGCAATAGCGGATTTCGCCCGCCGTATAAATTCGATGCAGAAAACGATCGCCAAAGCGTGCGATCGATTGCCCGATGCGCGGAACCTCCGCGATGTCGATGCCCGTACCGACGATCATATTTTCACGTTGCTCGCTCCACAAATGCTTTTCGCAATTCCGCGACGGCCTCCGCAACGCTCGTGGCAGCCGTGTCGATTACGATATGCTCGCGGTTCCAAGGCTCATACTCGCGGGAGAGAACCTCTTCCCACGTTACGCGCAGTCCGACAATGTCGGCTGGACGTCCTTCCAGGCGTTGACGATGCAGCTGCGCACTAGAACACGTAATTTCGACTTCAAACTTACCCGTTCCGGCCAGACTCGCGACCTCAGCCCAAGCGTCGCGAGTCACTCGAAGTGGATTGACGGAATCTGCAACCAAAGTTCGACCGAGGAGAAGATTGTCTTTGGCGACTGCGTAGGCAACGCAATACCCAGATTCATCAAGTGGCCCGTTCATCTTGCCGCAATCACGGATGGCTTGCTCGATGGAGTCGATGCGCAAATACACCGCGCCGAGCTGACGCGCCAGCTCTCTGGCAATCGTTGTCTTTCCCACTCCCGGCAGTCCGCCAAAGATGATCAGCATGGTTCCCGTGTTCCACGCCGCGAAACTGCAGCGCTGGATACTTGCAGCCACGCCCTAGAAGAGCCTGTTACCACGATAAATCAGTTTGCCCTCTAGCACTCGTGCTTCCGCCGTGAGGAGATGCGGTTTCGGCGGACCTTTCCCGTCGATGTGCATCACTTCATGCCCGTGCGCGACCAGCCAGTCAGAAACCAGCATGCGGTGGCAGCGGAAGTATACGCGCTCGGCGCACATGTAAGCGGTGTGCGAAACCTCGGCGAGCGCAATGAGTTCGGCCATCGCATTATCGAATTCCGCAGTCAGCATATAGTCGCCATAGTTGCGGAAGGAGGGATTGCGAAGCGCCACATGCGGCGAATCATCCCGAATTTTCTTGCGATAACCGCCGAGAGCTTTCATCCACAAATAACGTACGCCGGCCGCGGCCAGGCTGCTTTCCAACGACTCGTGATTAAATTGCGGCAGGCGCCGTGACATCGGGAAGGCGCGAATATCGACCAGCGTTTGAATTTCGTGCGCCTGAAGCGTCTCAATCAGGTCTTCGATCGTGCGAGTCGAATGTCCGACGGTGTAAAGACGGGGCACTACCCTTCGATGCAAGATAGTTACATTGCGATGCGATTGAGCGCTGCGGCCACTGCGGCGTCCTGCTGCGGAAACACCGTACGCAAATCCAGTACGACGTGGCCCTCTTCAATCCGCGCAATAATCGGAGGATCCGAGCCTCGAAGCTGAGCCGCCAGTTCGTCGGCGCTGAGTCCCTTACAAGAGAGCGCGAGCACCCGCGTCGGCAGGATCGCAGACGGAGCCGCGCCCCCGCCAAGAACGGACTCGCCGTCTACGATTTCAATCTTCAACCTTGGAGTCGTGATCGTTGCCGCCAGTGCCTTGGCCCGCTCGCCCACTTCGTCTTGGGAAAGCCGCATCATGCGTACCGCCGGAATCGCATCATGATCGCCCCGCACGTACGCGAGCAGCGTTGCTTCCAGCGCTGCATAGATCAGCTTGTCCACTCGCAAAGCGCGAAACAGTGGATTGGCTCGCATGCGCGCGACCAGGGCCGGATCGCCGCTAATCAGCCCTGCCTGCGGCCCCCCCAGCAGCTTGTCGCCGCTATAAGTAACGATATCGACGCTGCTGCGCAGGCTGTGCAGCACGCCTGGTTCGTCGTTAATTCCAATCGAGCGCAAATCAAACAGAGCGCCACTACCCAGGTCTTCCATCAGCGAGATGCCGCGCCGGTGCGCCAGAGCGGCCAGCTCCGCTGTAGGAGCTTGTTCGGTGAACCCGGTGATCTCGAAGTTCGAGCGATGTACTCGCAGCAGCAGTCGCGTCTTTTCGTTAATGGCGCTCTCGTAATCGGCAGTCCGGGTCCGGTTCGTGGTACCCACCTCGCGCAAGATCGCGCCGGACTTTGCCATCACCTCTGGAAT
>CAYOVU010000249.1:0-6491 GCA_964407505.1 uncultured Acidobacteriaceae bacterium
GTTGATTACTACGGTTGAAGCGCGTTCGTATTCGCGGAACTCGGGGAGAATTTGGTGGGAGATCGAGAGCGGAACACCCAGAGTCTTCAGGGCATCAGCCACTGCTAATTCGTTCTCCTGATTCGCAAAAGAAAAAAGCAGTGAGATTGCGATCGATTCCGGTTGCTTCTCTGCAACTTGGGCGACCAGCGATTTCAAATCTGCGGGTGAAGGCGCGGTTAGGATTTCGCCGTCGCTCGCGGTACGTTCTTCGATGCCGAAGCGGAGATCTTTTGGGACGAGCGGCTCGACCCGGTCGAAGAAGAAGTCGTAGAGCTTGGGGCGAGTTTGGCGACCGATCTCAATGGCGTCTTCGAAGCCGGCGGTGGTGACCAGAGCGGTGTGCGCGCCTTTGCGTTCGAGCAGGGTGTTGGTGCCGACCGTGGTGCCGTGAAGCAAGATCACTTCACCCGGGTGATTAATTCTGCGCAGGGCTTCGACGATGGCTTGGGAGGGATCGGCTGGCGTGGAGAAAACCTTTAACATTCTTGTGCGGCCGCCTGAGTCGATCCAGACACAATCGGTGAAGGTGCCGCCGGTGTCGATGGCTACGCGCAACGCTTGAGGCTGCTTCAGCATGGGTTGGTGAGAGTCACTCATGGGGAAAAACCCTTGTCTCAAAAAACACGAGACAAGAGGCACCCTATAACTCAACTTGGAAAGTTAGGGTAACATTTGCGGCTATGAGATACGCATTTCTTGTCGAAACATATGCCACCGAGCGGGTGAAAGTTGTCAGCGTGTGGAGCGAGTTCCAAGATGAAGATCTTCCGGTGCGTCCGCGGGAGGGCGATGCGCGGGGGCGCAGCGTGCATGAGCAAATGGTGCATCAGTGCGTGAGCGAAGATTTGTGGTTCCGCACCATGTTGGGAATCGATGTAGGAGCGCCTCCGCTTCCGCCGCAGGAAGTGCGGCTGGAGTTCATGAAGCGGTATGCCGAAGACAGTGGGCAACGGCTCGTGGCGCTGCAGGGAAAAGATGATGCGTGGTGGGAAGGCGATGCGAAGTTTTTCGATGTGCAACGCTCGCGGGCGTGGGTGATGACGCGGCGAATCGCGCATACGTCGCATCACCGAGGACAGTTGATGGCGATGCTGCGCATGCTGGGACGCGATGTGCATAGCAATTACGGGCCGACAGCGGATACCGGTGGCCTGATGCAGAATCATGCGCCGACGATTTATGCGTATGAGACGTTGGAGGTGTTGTTCGCAGGGGAGAATGCAGGCGGGGCGAAGGCGGCGTTGCCGGGGAGTGGGGGTAAGACGGTGACGGAGAGACCGAAAGTCTAGTTCTCAGTCCAGGGATTCAGAACCGCCTTCAGGGCGACAAAATCTGAAATGTTCCGCGTCACTAGGGTTAGCCGATGAACTTCCGCTGTTGCCGCTAGGAAGGCGTCCATCGCTTCTATGGAACGCCCGAGGAGTTCGGAACGGCGAACAATTCTTCCGCACGCATCGGCAACCGTTACATCGACAGGCAGGATTCTGCCCTCAAAGCGGATGGGCAACTCGTGGCGAAGCCAATCTTCAAGACGCCGCTGGCGTTTTCCGCTGGCCATGCGCTCAATTCCGTAGCGTAGCTCGGCCAGCGAGATTACGCTCAGAAAGATGCGGTCTTCGTCGGCAGAGTCGGTCCACCGCAGGAGGCCCGCGTTCGGCCTGGGCTTGAGCCACTCGGAGACCACATTTGTATCGAGAAGAAAACTCACAGATCGATCTTTCGCAAGCGTCCTTTGGATCGTTGCAGCTTCAAACCTGATCCCCGCAGCGGGGAGGACGCAAAGAAGTCCGCAAGCGTGCCAACTCGCTTGGTTTTACGATTCCACTCTTCCGCATCTACTACAACGACCGCAGTTCGGCCCTTTCGCGTAACGGTCTGCGGGCCTTCCGACATGGCGCGGTCGATGACTTCACTGAATTTTGCTTTAGCTTGGGCCACGGTCCAGATTTGCGCGCTCACTGTAGATTCCTCCCAAGCTCTCAGATGACTATCATGGTCATTATAGTCATAAGCGACGTTTGACACAACTAGTTTCCAGGAAGGACTACAGGTGCGGCTCGCTCCACTCGCTGGACAGCCGAGGCGGCTGTCCCCACATGCACCGTGGTGATTCCGGCTTATCCCTTCGTAGTGAACGCCAGCGTTAGCAGTGTTTTTTGTTCTACTTCATGCGCTTTGGCGCTGCCGGTGGCAGGGCTGGCGCTGGAGCTGCGTTTGACCGACATCACGTGGCGCTCGCCTGCTATGCGCTGCAGGCGTGGAAGCATATTGAATAGCGCGCCCATGTTCGCGGGCTCTTCCTGGACCCAGACGATGTCGCCGCTCGCGCCGTGGCGGGCGAATTCGGCGGCGAGTTCTTTCTCGGGGAAAGGATAGAGCTGTTCCAGAAAGACGATTGCGGTCGAAGTGTCTTTTCTCTTCTTGCGCTCGGCCTGAAGTTCGTGGCCGATTTTGCCGGTGCAGACGAGGATGCGATCGGCTTCTCCGACTTCGGTATCGGGAATTACGTTTTGAAAATTGGCGCGAGTGAAGTCGGCGATGGGTGAAGATGCGTCGGCATGACGCAACATGCTCTTTGGTGTGAAGACAACGAGCGGTTTACGCCAGCGGCGCAGGGCCTGGCGGCGCAGCAAATGAAAATATTGCGCGGCGTTCGAGGGTTGTGTGATCTGGATGTTGTCCTTGGCGGCGAGCTGAATGAAGCGCTCGATGCGTGCGCTGGAGTGCTCGGGTCCCTGGCCTTCGTAGCCGTGAGGCAGCAGCATCACGAGGCCGGAGAGCAGATTCCACTTGGCCTCGCCGGCGGAGATGAATTGATCGATGATGGCCTGCGCAACGTTTACGAAGTCGCCGAACTGCGCTTCCCAGAGGACGAGCGCCTCGGGATAATCACGGCTGTAACCGTATTCGAAGCCGAGCACGCCTTGTTCGGAAAGAGTTGAGTTGTGAATTCCACAGCGCGCCTGGCCGGGCGCGATGTTTTCCAGCGGGACGTATTCGTTCTCATTTTCGATATCGATTAAGACGGAATGCCGCTGGTTGAAAGTGCCACGGCGGGAGTCCTGACCAGAGAGCCGAACTGGAATTCCGGCTTTGGCCAGGCTAGCGAAGGCGAGAGCCTCAGCCATACCGTAATCGACCGGGCGTTTCCCCGTGCCCATCTCGGCGCGCTGTTCAAGCAACTTCTTTACTTTCGGATGAATGTGAAAGCCGTCGGGATACGTGGTGAGCTTTGTCGTCAGCGCGGATAATTCTTCTTCCGCGAGTCCGGTTTCCACTTCGAATTCCGGTTTGTGGCGGCCACCGTAATACTTATCCCAGTACTTGGGAAGGTCGCGCATCAGCGGCTTTTGCGTGATGGAGCCAGCTTTTTTCTGTGCGGCTTCAAACTCGGCTTTGATGGCGGCTGCCTGTGCGGGCGCATCCGTTGCGCCGATATCGTCGGCGTAAATTTCCCACAGCTGCGGATGCTCTTTGATCTTCTTGTAGAGCAGCGGCTGAGTGATCGTGGGGTCGTCGACTTCGCTATGGCCGTGGCGGCGGTAGCCGATCAGGTCGATGACGACGTCGGTGCCGAAGCGGTAACGGTATTCGGTGGCGAGGCGCGCGACGCGGACGACTGCGTCCACGTCTTCGCCGTTGACGTGGAAGATGGGAATCGACTGACGGCGCGCGATGCAAGCGGCGAAACGCGTGGAGTGTTCTTCCACGTAGCTGGTTGTGAATCCCAGGAGATTGTTGACAACTACATGAATCGTGCCGCCGACGGTGTAGCTGGGAAGGTCGGCGTAATTCATGGTCTCGGCGAGGATCCCTTGACCGGCGAATGCGGCGTCGCCGTGCACCAGGAGCGGGAGAAATTTTTCGCGGCCTCCGTCGCCGGTGCGGTCCTGCTTGGCGCGCGTGCGGCCGACCGTGACGGGATCGACGGCTTCGAGGTGACTGGGATTTGAAACTAAATGGATGTGAACTTTGTTGCCGCTGCGCGTGATGTATTCGCCGGTCGCGCCCATGTGATACTTCACATCGCCCGAGCCAAGAACGCTGCGTGGATCGACGTCTTCAAAGCCGGCGAAGATTTCTTCGTGCGGGCGCCTGGTGACATGCGCCATCACGTTGAGGCGGCCGCGATGGCTCATGCCCATCACAAGCTCCGCAGCGCCGAGGCGTCCGCCGGTATCGAGAAGCTCATCGACGAGCGGGATCAGCGCGGTGACGCCTTCGAGCGAAAAGCGTTTGCTACCAAGGTAGCGCTGCTGCATCACTTGCTCGAAGATGTCGGCGCGGATGAGCAGGTCGAGAATGCGAGCCTGATCTTTTTCTGTGACCTCGAAACCCTGAGCTGGAGACTCCATCTGCTCGTAAATCCAGCGACGCCGCTCGGGGCCGTAGCTGTGATTAATTTCCACACCGATGGTTGAGGAGTAGATGGCGCGCGCTTCCGCGGTGTATTCGCTCTCAATCTGCAACTCGGGGGTGATGCGCGGACGGAGAAAACCGAGGGGATCGAGATCGCCTTCGAGATATCCCCACTGGCGAAAGGCGTTGAAGACGGCTTCGCGCTCGGCGTTGTTCGCATGATTCGATGAGGTTTCGGCAACGGCAGCAGCCGTGCCGCCGTTGGAAGGTTTTGATTTCGGAGTCGCCATTTGAGTTCTTTACTAGGATAACGGATGCGACAGAGGAGTGGAGGGATTCGGGACACAAAAGGCAGAGGCGGACATCGACCGTTTCGGAGATCCGCCTTTTACGCTTGATGGGTTGACTTACCTTAAAACTCTACTTATTTCGTCGGAGCCTGAAGCATCACGATGGTTCCCGAAGATGCTCCTCCGACCACGAAATCCAGCCCGCCGTCGCTGTTGAAATCAGCCATGCCGATAGGCGCATAGCCACCGATTTGATTGGACACGTTGAAGGCGAGGGGGTTTTGGAACGTTCCATCGCCGTTTCCCAATAGAACATCAACCGTTGTTTCGAAGGAGTTGAAGTTAATGGCAGGGGTTGCCAAGTCGAGCTTGCCATCGCCATTGAAGTCTCCCACTCTAAGCTCTCCAGTTGAGCGGCTATCCACGGGCACAGCGAAAGTTTGCACGAAGGTCCCATCGCCGTTGCCGAGCAGCACCGAAACGCCGTTGGTAACGATATCGAGTTTTCCATCTCCGTTTACGTCCACGGCAGCAGCGGCGCTGCCACCGTAGCCTGAACCGCCCGAAGTGGGGTAATCAGCTTCCGGCCCGAACGTTCCATCGCCGTTCGATAAAAAGACTGCCACATAGCTCACGGAGGGAATCGCAATGTCTAGATTTCCGTCACCGTTGAAATCGCCTACAATCGGCACTCCGCTGGCATACACGTTAACGTCCAGTCCGCCGTCAGTAAACGTGCCGTCGCCATTACCCAAAAAGATCGTGAGGATGGGCGGATTGCCGCTCTCTTCCGATATCGTCACAAAGTCCAGGATGCCGTCGTGGTTCATATCCGCGACCGCTCCAACGCCTTCGAAGGCGCCACTCCTTGCGGCAGCGGTAAAACCGCCGTGCCCGTCTCCCAGAAATATCCCATAGATCGCAGGGTCGTTGCCGTCGCCATCGAAGCTACATACGGCAACATCCAGATTGCCGTCGTTATTGAAGTCAGCGGCAATGTTCGGGCCACAGAGTAAGGTGGTTTCCTGCTTGAACAGCAGTCCGGGAACTCTCTTGAAATCGCCGTGCCCGTTGCTGAAGTAGGTGTACAGGTAGACATTTCCGGCACTGCTTTCGCCGTACACCGAGACGTCGGGAATATTGTTATTGTTGAAATCCCCTACGGCCGGGCCACCGTACTCAATGCTGGCCGAGTCTGCGGTCAGGGCCACCGTCGAAGAACTGCGACGGATGGGAAAATAAACGACATTGGAAGCGATTCCGCCGGGATTCGCGACCGTCACCGAGGCAGTTCCGGCCTTCGCCAGATCACTCGCGGGAATGGTCGCGGAGACGATGCTCTGAGAGACGAACTTAGTGGTCAGCGGAGTGCCATTCCACTGCGCAACCGCGCCCGGCACAAAACCGGTGCCGTGTATCCGCAGATTAAACTGCGCATGTCCTGGCGCTCCACTTGGTGGAGTGAGCTGATAAAGCAAAGGAACGGGGTTTGAGCGCGCCGCTAGATAAGTGCTGGCTAGTGCAAGGAAAAGTGGGAGGTAATAGCGAGTGAACTTCATGACTTACTCCTGCGAGGTCGATTGCGGATAAGCCCGAGGGATGGGCCTTCAAAAAGTGGGTCAAATACTACTAGACCGTCTCTGTCTTTGCAAGGCAAGACGTTGAAACAATTTGTAAAAGCACCGAAGGGGACTCTCCTAGGGTATGGGCGTCGGCTTGCGGAGTTCGGAACCATTTAGGGACATGAGTGGAACTTGTTAAACGGTACCCCGCCAGCAGATAAGGTGCAGGGATTCTTCG
>CAYOVU010000250.1:0-18939 GCA_964407505.1 uncultured Acidobacteriaceae bacterium
CTATTCACCAGGGCTCCCAGCAACTTTGATTTCTCGAGCGTCTCCAGACCGCGCTGCAGCTGCTGCTTCTCCGTCGTGCCCTTGCGGGTGACCAGCAAGATTCCGTCTGACAGTCGGGACCAGATGCTTGTGTCCGCCAGCGGGAGCACCGGTGGCGAATCGATAACGATCCAGTCGAACCAGCCTTGCAACTCGTCCATCAACTGCGCGAGCTTCCCGGATTGCATCAGTTCCAGAGGATTTTGCGGTGTGGAGCCCGCCGGCAGAAGCCAAAGCCCCAGACTTTCAAGGCGGTAGATGTTCCGGGATTCAGTCTCTCCACTAAGCCATTCGCACAGCCCGGGAGGTTTGCCCAAGCCAAATCTCTCGGAGACAGTTGGCCGCCGCAGATCGCCTTCCAGAAGCAATGTCTTGTGCTGTTTTCTCCGAGCCAGGGTGCAAGCCAGGTTGGCCGCGACCGTACTCTTACCTTCCTGCGGAATGGAGCTGGTAATGAGAATCTTCTTCAGCGGACGGCTCTGGCGTAGCTGCCGCAAACGGACGGCGAGAAAGCGGAACTTTTCCGCGCCCAGGCTTCCTTCTTTCTCCACCGCAATCAACCGGCTCTCCTGCCGGATGACGACCGGTAACACCGGACAATGCTCCAGGAAATCGCTGGACACCGTCGGAGCCGTCTCGACGGACTCCACTCTGATCGGCTGTTCCTCGATCGTATTGCCCAGGCGCATCTTCGCTTCCGCGGCTTGCAGCAGTTCCGTCGCCACCGAGAACGTGGAATTTCCGTTTCCTGTCTCCGACTCGACCCTCTGCAATGCGTCAAATATACGGCTCATGATTTAGATGGCTCTCGGCAAAACCCTTACACGATCCGCGTCTTCCGCGTTTTCACTTCTTCTTCCTGCGTTTGTGTCGCCTGCAGTTGGGCATAGAGCGCCAGCAAGGTCCGGGCAGCCTTCCGCACGTCGAGTTCGTCGTTGGTTGTCTTTTTCTCCGGCCGCATGGTCACTCCCAGGCGGAAGTCTTTCGCGATATCGTCGATGATCTCAGGACTTACGCTGGGCATCTGTCGGGCGTAGCCCGCGATTAGCGCATTTTCGCAAATCGTATTGATCAATCGCGGCAGCCCCTGAGAATGCTGAAACACCGCTGCCACCGTCTCCGGCGGAAACAGCGCGGACGGACCGGGACTTCCCGAGAGTCTCAGACGGCTGTGGATGTATCCCAACGTTTCGCTCGAATTCAACGGCAGCAGGTGGGAGCGCAGCGCGACTCTCTGTTTCAATTGCCGCAGATCCGGAGAGTCCAGTTTTTCATCCAGTTCGGGCTGCCCGACCAGAAGAATCTGTAACAGCTTTTCGTCCGCCGTCTCAAAGTTGGTCAAAAGCCTGATCTCTTCCAGAATCTCCGGCGAAAGGTGATGGGCTTCGTCGACCACCAGGACCGTCGTCAGTTTCCTCTGACTACGCGCGATCAGGTGATGCGCAATCTGCAGCAGAAGTTCGCCCTTGGTCTTGCTGGTCGGAGGAAGCCCCAGGTCGGCGGCGATGTACTGCAGGAATTCAAGCGGCGATAGCCGGCCGTTAAAGATGTATGCGTAAGCAACGTCCCTGCTCTGCTTCAGCGATTGCAACAGGCAGCGCAGCAGCAGAGTCTTGCCGGTTCCCACCTCGCCGGTCAGGACGACAAAACCCTTGTGCCGCCGCACGCCATAATACAGAGCGGCCAGCGCCTCGTTATGCCTCCCCGTGGGAAACAGGAACGAAGGATCCGGAGTAATTTCAAACGGGTTGCGCTTCAAATTGAAAAAAGTTTTGTACATTGGTAGATCGCTAGCCGCGCAGATAACTGAAGGCTGACCCCAGCAAAATCGTAACCGTCACCAAAGCTGCCGTCGCCCATCCCAGCCATAATTGCCTGCGCTCACTCTGCTCGTCGGCGGCTGCGGCGATCGCGGGGATTTCTGAAATCACCGCCACCGGCAGAAGTCTTTGCAGGTCTTTCTCTTCGTAAACCCGGTCATCCATCATCTCGAATGCCCCAGCCACGGCCGCACCCAGCGCCAGTCCAATGGCTAGCCCGATCCCGCAGAATTTCATGCGGTTCGGAAAATCCGGCTTCAAAGGCAAGCTGGGCGGATCGATGATGCGAAAGCGTTCGCCCTGCTGCAGCAACTCCATGCTGGTTGCCATCGCCGACTCATTCTTCTTTTTCAGCAGCTCGTCATAATTCGCCTTTGACTGCTCGTAGCCGCGGGTCAAATCGGAAAGTTGCTGCTCACGTACCGGCTCCTGATTCAGCCGTGACTGATAATCGGTGACCTTCGCCTGCAATTCTGAAACGCCGCGCTCGCGATTGGCAATCTCGACTTTATTGGCCTGCAACTGGCCCTGCAACTGCGCCATCGGGGACGAGGGATCGCCCAACTCAGTCGCATCCGTCGTCATTTTCGAATCGGTCGAACCGCCGGCGGCTCTGGCCTTCAGGCCGGCGGCGATCTGATCCCTCATCTTCTCAGTCTTGGCAATCTGATCCTTGAGCTTGCGGACATCGGGATGGCGGTCGGTATAATGCGAGCTAAGATCGGCCAGTTGCGCCCGCAATTTGTCCAATTCGGCATCGATCGCGGGCAGACCCACCGGCGCTCCATTTTCGGCCTTCGGCGAAGCCTGCATCGAGCGATACTGGTTCACCAGCGTTTCCAGGTAGACGCGCTGTTGCTTGGCGGTATTCAAAGCATCTTCTTCGGTCTGCAACTGCGCCTGCACTCCAGCGAGGATTTGCAGATTGCTGGCAACCTGCGCCGGCATCTCGCCGACGTGCTGCCCCTTGAATTCGCGAATCTTCTCCTCCTGGTCCGACAGCGTCTTGCGGGCGGCTTCCAGCTGGTTCTCAAGAAACTTGGTGGTGTCTTCCGACTGCTGCTGGCGCACTTCGAGGTTCTCGCTAATGAATAGATTCGTCAGCTCGCTGGTCACGCGCTGTGCCAGTTGCGGATCGCCGGAAGAATACGAAACGTTAAAGGCGCTGACCCGATTCTGGCTGTCGCGCACAAGATCGATCTCGATCTGGTTGCGCATGCTCTCCACTTTTTCGTCCGCGGTCATGTGGCCGCGGGGATCGGCATACAGGTTCAGCTGATCGATGATGTGCAGCAAACGGGTGCGGCTGAGAATCTGCTGGGTGATGCTGCGCAGCCGGTCCTGCAAGTCGTCGTTGACGTTGGGCGTAACGTAATCCTTGGGCATGGTCGGCTGCTCAACCAGAATCAGCGTCGTCGAGCGATAGCGCGAAGGCAGAAACCAACTCGCCGCCCATATCACCAGCCACCCCAGAAGCAGCGGGATCAGAAACTGCATGTGCCGGCGGCGGACGATTCCCATGTAGCGCGGGAGATCAAAGCCGCCTGAACTTTTTTCTTCGAGCTCTTCAGTCATGATGACAGGACCTTGGTTAATTTTTGAACTATCTTCCGAGCGGTCTGGCGAATTGATAGGAAATCGAAACAAATTCCCGATTGGTGTTGGGAGTTGCAGCCAGCACCGCGACCGAACTGTAATCTTCGCGTAGTCGGGTGTAGCCGAGCTGTAAATTCAAATGCTGTCCAAACTGCTGCTGCAACGATGCGGTTCCCGACCAGGTGTGTCCATTGTTTGCCAGCAACGGCGTCGAGGCCAGCAAGTCATTTTGCGCATACGATGCCGCCACCGAAGCGCTCAGTTTGGGCAAGAGTTGCTGCCGTGCTGAGGCGCTCGCACTGTCAGCCCGCACCGCCCCGATCAGCCCTCCACCGGCGGTGATCGTATGCGTGTAGCTGAGGGCCAGGTTGCTGCGGTGCCCCTGCCAGCTCATGCTGGCCCCCGCACTCGGATTCCAGCCGGTGAAAGCCGACCCCGGAACCAGCGCCGCGGTCGAAAACTGGGTTCCAACGTTGGCATACTGCGGGCCACCGAAGGCAGAAATCGAAAACTTCGAGGTCACATACAGAGTGTAGAAAGCCATCACCGCGTGAGTCTGCGTCTCGTTCGTTCCCGGCGCCGGATACGACAGCAAGCGCTGATACTGATAAGTTGCACCGAGGTAGTGCATCTTCGAAACCCGCACCGCATAGAAGGCCGATCCGCCCTGCGACGCCGAATCATACAAACCCGGAACTTCCGCCGCATTCGGATAGTGCAGGTTCGAAAAAGTTCCGCTGGCCCCGATCATGCTGTTGGCGGCGAACTGATAGTTGAGTCCCACATTGCCCGCATTGCCCAGCCGGTCTGCAACCGGCGCAATCACCGACTGGTTCGGCGCCTGGATCCCGCCCGAAACTGGATTCCCTGCCGCCGGATCCGGCTGATTAAACACGTTCGAGCTTTTCTGCAGTCCATCGCGCGCCGAAAAAGTTACGTGCGGGCTCAGGCGATATTGCAAGTCCAATGCCAGGTTCTCATCCGCCTCGTTGTAAGAGGTATCGCGCTGGTAGAAGGTGAATCCCGGGGCGTAGGCGAGCACCCAGTGCAGCCGAGCCGAACTCTCGTCGAGCGCCAGCGTGGGCCAGATCGAATAATTCACATCGCTCATCGGATGACCATTCACCGAACCGAATGCATTGTCCGAGTAGGCGCTGTTAAAGCTAACGCCGCCACGCAAATAATTTGTCCGCTCCTCGGCGGTAAAAGAAACTGGATAAGCCGCTCCGCTCACCGGAGGCGGAGTCTGCATGCGGTTTGTGTCCGGAGCGCTATTGGCGGTATCTGCATCCACGGCGCCGGTCACCGCTGGTACTGGAACGCTGGGTGCGTCCTGCGTGAGTCCAAGCGTACTCGCAAGCAGTACGAATCCCAACCCGAATGAATCGAAGATTCTGATGTTCACGGAACGATGATAGTGTCGCGCGGCTGCAGCTTGATGTTCTGCGACATATTCTTACCCTGTACGACGTCTTTGTAATTAAATGGAAGGCGCGTCTCGCCATCGGGACCTTGCCGCAGAACGTAAATCGATTTCTGTTTGGCAAAATCGCGAAAGCCGCCAGCCAGTGCAATGGCGTCGAGCACCGTGGGAGAGTTGGCGATCACATACGCGCCCGGCCGCACCACTTGTCCCAGAATATTGAATTTCTGGCTGTTGACCTGCTGCACCATCACCGTAACTTCCGGCTCGGAAATATAATTCTTCAGCTTGCTGGCGATATCTTTTTCAAGCGCCAGCGGAGTCTGGCCTGCCGCCTGAACCTCGCCAACCAGGGGCAGCGAAATCTTGCCATCGGACCGCACCGGAATCGAGCGCGAGATGTCCGGCTCTTTCCAGACATTGATGGCCAGCACATCGTCATTGCCAATGATGAAAGTGGCATCGTGCGGCTTCGCGGCAGTCGGAGCCGTCTTCGCAGACGAGCTAGCCGCACCGGAGTCGGCCCCTGAACCGCTCTGCGCCAAAAGCGAAGCGGGCAGGAGCAGAACGATGAGAAGCGTGCAAATGACAGACGCCATCATTCGTCCGGTCCATCCGCTGCAGGTGCTGCTCATCTCTGCTCGATTCTCTTTTCCGGTTGCGTCCGTATGCAAATTAACTGGCCTTTCCGTTGCCCTTGACGCCGTGCGCCTGCACTGAAAATTCTTCCACCGGCAGCGAAGGAAAATAGGCGTCGGGCGCGCGCATGTGGTATTGCTCAATTTTGTACAGCAGCGTGCGGTAGCTCACTCTGAGCAACCGGGCAGCCGCTTTGCGGTTCCAACCTGTTTTCTTCAGCGCCGCACCGATGGCATTCTGCTCAGCTTCCGACTTAATTCCCTGAATCAGCGACTTCAGCGACTCGGGTTCGGCTTCGCGCTGTCCCAATTCGCTTTCTTCGTCACCGTCTATTTCTCTCTCATACCGCTCTGTCTCATCCCATGCGGCCGGTACTGGCCTCAGGTTTCGCGCAGGGACGCGGGCACCTCTATCGATCGAGTCTAAACCCATTTCGCCGAGAGTCAACTGCGGCTCGCCGGCAACCAGGTAGCGCTTCACAAAGGTCTCTAGTTCCGTTAAATTTCCCGGCCAGGAATGCTGCTCGCAGGCATGAAGCATGCTGGCGGAAAATCCGCGTGCGGGCAGAT
The DNA here is from genome assembly GCA_964407505.1 of uncultured Acidobacteriaceae bacterium. GTDB lineage: Bacteria > Acidobacteriota > Terriglobia > Terriglobales > Acidobacteriaceae > Sulfotelmatobacter. The sequence goes on from CAYOVU010000250.1 coordinate 6,087, forward strand.
TGTAGTGTTTTGCGAGCTTGTGCATCAGATAGCGCAGCAGGATTGCGATTTCGTCCCTACGTTGCCGTAAAGGGGGAACCTGTACGGTAAAAGCGCTCAGACGATAGTACAAATCTTCGCGAAGCCGCTTTTCAGCCAGGGCGCGGTCGAGGTTGACACTGCTCGCCGCCAATATCCTTACCTCGGCCGTTGCGGCGTCTACTCCCGCCGCCCGCCGCAAGTCCAGGTTCTGGACACCTTGGTTCGGGAAAACTTCACTGCGGAAATCATCGCTGCGGAAGCCATGATCTGCCAGGCCACGATGATTATGCGATCCCTTGTTTTGTAATACCGGGTTTTGCAAGCCCGCGCTTTGCGATCCTTGATTCTTCAATCCCTGGCTCTGCAGCACCTGCAACAGACGGGATTGCAGTCTGGCGGGCATCTCGGTGATTTCGCTCAGAAAGATCGTGCCTTTTTCTCCAGCGGCAAACTTTCCCAAACTCGCCGGACGGGTGCCGTCAGAGACGACGCGTTTTTCGCCAAACAGTTCGGCTTCGAGCAAAGCCTCCGGCATCTCCGCACAATTCACCTTGACGAGCCGGAAACCAGATCGTACGGAAAGCTTGTGGATCAGGCTTGCAACCGTGTACTTGCCGCTTCCAGACTCACCGAGAATTAGAACGGGGACATCGGCCTGCGCCAGCAGCTCCGCCTGGGCGCGCAGCTTGTGCATGATCGGGCTGGCGCTTACGAAGAACCCATCCGCGCCAATGGTATCGAAATTTTCACGGGCGACTCCACTATGGCCGTTGCCGGCTGGCTCCAGGTGCTGTCGGATCACCGATTCGATTTGCTGCTCATTAAAGGGGGCGACCATAACATCCTCTGCACCTAAGCGAGTCGCTTCTTTGCCGGTAGCTGCATCGTCGGAGTGGCAGAGCACGGCGACGGAGAGTTCCGGGCGCAGCCTCCGCAGCCAGCGCAACAAGTGCAAGCTGTCGGAATCGCCGCGGGGAAGATCCAACAACAGCAGCCGAGGAGTCGAGCCAGACTGCACCCGCTCCATGGCATCCCAGCCGCTGGCTGCAGTTTCCAGATGCCAGGCGTTTGATTCTGCAATCGACCAAAGCAGGCGAAGAACTGTAGGTTCCCGGCTTACCGCCAGCAAATGAGTTGTTTCCATTCTGTTTTCCGTCAAAGGGTGAGTAAATCCTGACCGAGGGAAAGCGAACTAACTACCTTGGGAGAACTTCGGGGATTCCAATCGAAAACGAGTCCAAGCCAAAATCGGTGCAATTGAAAAAACCTGCAACTTCACACTGGCTCTACTTCATAGCCTTCCACTCGCACCGCCAACGATCGTTGAATCGCGTCCACCGAGATCACCAGCGTGCGGTCTCCGTTGCGCGAGACTAGTATGCCTTCCAGGCCATCCAGCGCCCCGCTGCGGATTCGTACTCGTTGCCCGATCTTCAGGAAAGGATGGGTCGACCACGGCAGCTGACCTTCCACTAAGTTGCGCACCGCATAAATTTGTTCGTCGGGAATTGATGCGCCTTCGCCCCGTGCGCCGACCAGACTGAATACGCCATCGACTCTGAGAACCCTGAGACGCTCTGTCCGGTTCGGAATAAATCTGGCGAATACGTAGCAACTGAAGAGGGGCATCTGCACCGATTTCTTGCGATCGCTCCAACGGTGCGTCTCAGTGACCAGGGGCAAGAAAGTTGTCACGCCGCGCTCTGCAAGGCGCTGCGCCACAATCTTTTCGTGCCGAGGGCGGGTTTGCAGGCCATACCACTGCTCGGTCTCGACTCCAACCGGCGGAGCCAACTGCGGAGAGTCCCACGTTAATGTGCTGATGCCCATAGCTTCGCCCTCTAAGTCACTTCTCACAGTGACCCCAAACGAATTACGACACTAATCCTGTCAAGATCCCGGTCAGGGGACCCAAGGGGGATGCCAACTAGCAGAATCTGGAGGGGGATACTGGTTTCTGCTATCGCCTATTACTCAATAGTTACGTAAAGTGACTATTCGTTTCAGAACCATACGAAGCTTTCGAGTCTGCCCCGATATCAGGGATCATCCGCGCCCTAAAAAATCACTAGCATGAGCTGAGATGGTTGCGCTTGGTCCTGACCTTCACAGTGTTGCGTACTGTCACCAAGGCCTAGGGGAGAAGCCACATCGCTTTCGACGTTGGCTGCCCTGATGCTGATTGATAGTACACACGATTGCATTTCTCTGCAAGTGGTACACGCACCCTAGGGTGTGTTACTCCCGTGCCATATGGATTAAGGTCCTATGACTATGAGAATACTGGATTAGAGACGCTTTTCTCCGCATGCGGCGAGACCTCACTGTTTGCGCTTTATATTAGAGTGGCATCACAACTACAAGTCATTCATTTTATGGATGTTACTACATTATTATGCTCGATAATAGCAGTTGCGGACGAGGCTAGACGCCGGACGACCGACGTCTAGGTCGAACGCCTTATGCAAGACCTTGCAACTGTGTCAATCATTTGCTACATTCCCCAAACGGGTACTTGTGTCTGCTACATTCCCCAAACGGGTACTTGTGTCGCAAGGAAAGAACTCGTTAGAATCTGCACCGCTTCTCGGGAGCCGACCTGTTTAGGCATGGGGGATTGGGTCGAGTCTGGCGTCAAAGGTTGTTATGCAAAATGAGCAGAGCCCGCCCGAGCCTTCCATTCGAGTTCTGGTTGCCGACAGTTCGAGCATTCACACTCTTCTGCTCGCGAATGCGCTGAAGCGCGACCCGCAACTGGAAGTGATTCCATTCAACTCCGATTATCGTGAGTTGCCTGCATATGTCGTAGCCCAAAGCATCGATGTACTAGTGATTAGTTCCGACCTGCAGGATGAGCCTTCCCGCGGGCTCGAAGCCCTGCGCGAGTTGCGCACCAAGCACCCCCTCACGCGCGCCGTGGTTCTGGTGAATCTGCCTCGGCGTGAAGTGGTACTAAACGCTTTTCGTGCCGGTGCAAAGGGAGTGTTCTGCAAGAGCGAACCGATCGAGCTTCTTTGCAAGTGTGTTCGCTGCGTCCACCAGGGTCAGATCTGGGCCAATAGCAATGAGCTTACTCTCGCGGTTGAGGCTTTAGCAGGCGCTCCTGCGGTGCGGGCTGTAAATGCGGATGGCATGAGCCTGCTTTCCAAACGCGAACTGCAGGTGGTTCGCTGCCTGGCAGAAGGTCTCACGAACCGGGAGATTGCAGAACGTCTAAAGCTGAGCCAACACACCGTCAAAAATTATCTCTTCCGCGTATTTGACAAGCTGGGAGTCTCCAGCCGGGTTGAACTTTTGTTTATGACGTTGAGCCAATCCGGTCCGAACCAATCAGCTTGGCCAGAGTTGCCTTTGAGTTCAGAACTGGGCAGCTCGCCTGACGATTTTGTATTGTGTCAACGGGCTGCAGAGGCTGGACTACCGGCTGCTCAACTGGCACTCGCTCAAATGTATTTGACGCGAAAAGCCGGACCTCAAGATCTCGTCCACGCCTACATGTGGTATCTCATTGCCATGGAACGCGCCTCGCAAGCAAAAGGCGTCATCGCCAAAGTCATGACTGCCGCGCAGATTGATGAAGCCCGCCGAGGCGCGAGTGCTTGGCTTTCTCGGTTGGAACAGACTCCGCTTGCTGCATTGCAAGGCCAGTCCAGCCCCCACTTTCTAACGCTGCTGAGGGCCGGAACTTCAAATCGTTAGAGTGAGACCGGCAAGCGTCTTATTGCCCCGGAACAAATCTTCACAAGTAAGCGGTCGGGCAGAAAATGAAAACGGCGTGCACGATATCTGCACGCCGTTTTCATTTGCGAAATTTGATTCGCGCTTAGCTTTGTTTCGTTTGCGCAGTTTCTACGTGCTGATCGGGCGCGGCAACTTTCCGCAGCGATTGCACGAGCAGGGCTCCAAAGCAAGCGAGGCTGGCAAGAAAGAGATACATCAAGTTCGATCCGCCCTCGGGGACCGACTGGCAATTGCCTCCGCCGTTGTTGCCGCCGCCCCACCCATCCTTGCCACCTTTGTCGTCCCATCCATTGCCGCCTTGGCTACCGCAGCCGTTATTGCCACCGCCGTTGTCGCCGCCATGGTGACGGTCACGGTCAAATGCGAAAGTCAGGATGCCAGGCACAACGTGGCTGAAAATGCTGTGGCCGAGGACACCGCCGCTAGCAACCTTCCCCGCTGCCGTATTCTGTCCGACCGCAACAGGCGCTAAACACAATACTGCCGCTAAAGCTATCATCGAGAGCTTGCCTAGGGATTTCATGTCAACTCCTTAAGTGATCCCGGATAGCAGCGGGGGATGGCTGCGTAGGAATGTCCAGCGCACCTGCGCCGAGAATCGCAGCAGTCACTCTAGCGCAACTCCTATCAATGTCAAGACTGATAATTGCTGCGATACCGATTGCAAATGATTGCAACCATCAACCAACTATCGCGGGGTGAACAAGATAAGGAAAACCAGGATAACCAGAGGATCGTCCAAAAGTTTAAAAAAATGTCGGACATTCGCGCGAAGACCACCGAGCTTACGAAGAACCCGCTCCATTCCGTCTCGCGAAAATGATTACGGCGGCGGGATCACTGCTGCTATCGCAGTCGAGCGTGCACTCTCCTCGTTGCTCGAGTTCACAGCAGTGGTCTCGTAATAATATGTCTGACCGTCCGTCACAGAACTATCGGTGTAAGAAGTGTTGGCGTCCAGGCCACTGTTGATCTTTACGTAGTTCCCGTTCGCTCCATTGCTGCTGCGATAGATGTTGTAGCCGACTATGTTGGGCGACGAATCTGCGTTCCACGAGAGGTTGACCATATGAACCGGCGCCGCAATTCCCGTTCCAGTCAGGGTCGCGACCGTGGGTGAGTTTGCCGTGTTGCTCGCAAAAGAAGCGCTCACCGATGCCACCCCGCTCGTCTGCGGTGTGAACGTCACCGTAAAGCTCGTGCTTTGGCCCGCGGGTATGGTGACGGGGAAGGCCAGTCCGCTCACCACAAACTCAGAACCGCCGACACTCACCGACGACACCACGACGCTTGCACCGGTCGCACTTAACGTCCCGGTTTGAGTTCCGCTGGTTCCAACCGTTACATTGCCCACATTGATGGTGGTTGGATTTACGCTCAACTGCCCCTGTGACTGCGCCGTTGCCGACCCGCTTAATGCAATCGTCAGGTTGGAATTCGAGGCGTTCGATGTAATCGCGACACTTCCGCTAAAACTTCCTACAGATTCAGGTGCGAAGTTCACGCTAAATGAGGCGCTCTGCCCCGGAGTCAAAGTAATGGGTGTGCTTACGCCAGAGACACTGAAGCCGGTTCCACTGGCGGCGATCTGAGAAATTGTCGCACTCGTTCCGCCACTGTTCGTCACGGTTTCGGTTTGGCTCTGACTATGGCCTACTACCACGCTGGTAAATGTGATGCTCGCGGGCGAGGGCGCCAGTATAGCGGGTATCACGGCTACTCCGTTTCCGGAAAGCGCAACATCGAGCGTTGTGTTGGAATCGCTGCTGCTGATCGACAAAGTCCCGTTGCTCGCGCCCGCGACGATTGGCGCGAAAACCACGCCAAATGTGGTGTTTTGATTTGGCGCCAGAGTCAGCGGGAGATTCAGGCCGGTATAGCTGAACCCTGCGCCGCTGGCAACTGCGGCGGTAACCGTAAGATTCACGCTACCGGTATTCGTCAGGGTTTCGGTAAGCGCCTGACTACCTCCCACCGTCACGCTTCCAAAACTGAAGCTGTTGGGATTCGCGGCGAGGCTACCCGCTATGACCACTGTTCCAGAGAGCGCGATGTTCACCGGACTGGTCGAGCTATCGTTGGTGAGCGCCAGATTTCCGGTTACACTCCCTGCCGACTGCGGATTGAAGATAACGCTGAAAGTAGCGCTCTGCGCGGGTGCCAGAGTCAGAGGCAAACTTAAACCGCTGGTGCTGAAGCCGGCCCCGGTTACAGTCGCTTGCGTGATGGTGATGCTGGAACTGCCGTTATTCGTGAGCGTGTCCGTTTGAGTCTGACTGGTTCCAATCGTCACGTTGCCAAAGCTGACGCTGGCTGGTGCGGCCGTGAGTCCACCCGCTAACCCCTGCGGGCTTTGCGCTGCGGGCTTGCCGGTGCTCAATCCCTGGCAGCCAGTCAAAACAGCGAGGCCCACCATCACCGCAACAACCGCTCCACCGCTGCCGAAGCGGCTTAACCGCGAATTGACGAATTGTTTTCGATTCGCTTGCATGAGCGATTGAACGGTAAGTGTGACCTCTCCTCGAACATGCCGTAAGGTCTCGAAAGGGCATGATGGCCTGCCGCGAACGGCCTATCGCTTTTTGGTAACTTGGGATAACTAAATTAGACCTTGGGTGCGAAGAAAAACGTCCCCTGGAAAAACCATCAAAAGCCGCGACAGGCACGGAAACCCGCCTATCGCCGAGTCAGAAATCCTGGTTGCAATTGCGCCGCCCCAAGCCCGTCGAGAAAATCTATCACAAAGCGCCGAATGTTGGTCGCTCTCATTGCGCGATTTTTTAGCGGCACTGCCTAGTGATCGATGCAGAGTAATCCATTTAAAGTAAACCGGAAGGCGAAGTAAACCCGTCGTGCCTTATACTGCCACGTTGCCTGCAGGCATCGTATGGCTGCTACCAATTCATCGCGGCTGGCTTATATCGACTGGATGCGCGGCCTGGCCTGCGTCCTGATGTTCCAAACTCATTGCTATGACTCCTGGCTTGGCACTAGCGAACGCCAGAGCAAATTCTTCACCTGGTCTCAACTCGGAGGAACCTTCCCTGCTCCTCTGTTTCTTTTTCTCGCAGGAATTTCATTCGCGCTGGTAACCGACAAGCTGCTGCGGAAAAATCTTCCACCCGAGCAAATCGCCCGCGCCACCATCCTCCGTGGTGCAGAGATTCTTGGCTTCGGCCTTCTCTTTCGTCTGCAGGAGTATCTCATTGCCTGGGGCTGGGCGCCGCTCAGCGATCTCTTGCGTGTTGATGTGCTCAACACCATCGGCGTATCGATGATGCTGATGGGCCTCGTCTGCTGGTTGGTGCTATCGATCCGCCGGGGAAAATCCGCAGCAGACGCATTGGTACTAACGTCAGCCGGGACCGCTTTGCTGATTTCTCTTCTCACTCCGCTGCTGTGGACAAGCTGGAGTCCGCAGTGGCTGCCGTGGCCGCTGAAATCCTACATTAATGGAGTTCACAATCTGGGTGCACCGCAGCCCTGGCTCTTCCCAATTTTTCCCTGGACGGCCTTCGCTTTCGCCGGACTCTCCACAGGATTCATTTTGCAAAGCGAGTGGGCACGTAGACGTGAGACGCAGATCTTTTTATTGGCGGGTGGCGTCGGTCTTGTATTTGTTGAAGCCGCTCGCTGGCTGGATGCTCAGCCTCGTCAGCTTTACGCCGTCTATGATTACTGGCATACCAGTCCAAATTTCTTTTTGATTCGCATAGGCATGCTACTCGTGATTCTTTCCGCCAGCTATGCGTGGTGCCGCTGGGGTGCGGGACATTGGGGCTTCAGTCCTCTCATGCAATTAGGTCAGGCTTCCTTGCTGGTTTACTGGGTCCACCTTGAATTCGTCTACGGACGCCTCTCTATACTGCCCAAACGCATCCAAAGCATCCGGACAGCATCTCTGGGATTGCTGACCATTTTTCTCGCTATGCTCTTGCTGGCATTCCTACGCACGCGGCTGAAGGGACACGGGGATGAGATCCTAGCTTGGTTTCGCAGTCCAGTCCGAGCGAACTGAACGCGTCGGGGATGAACCCGGCCAAATCACTTTCGCGACGTCGAAAATCACGCCCCGACTCCGACGACGGTCGCAATCAGAGTTTGCGGCTCCTAACGAAACTGTTTCGCAAACTCCACTACTTCACGCTCCGCCCAGCGGCCATCGTAAGCCAGATCATTATCGCGCTCGCCAATAAAAGCGCAGTGGCCGCCATCCTCGGTTTCTACATAAGTAATGTTGGGATTGGAGAGAAGTTTCGCCCGCGTTTCAGGCAAAATGCGAACGAACGGATCATTGTCCGCGTGAATCACGAGAGTCGGACGTGCGATGCGATCAACCACATTTGCAGCTGCTGCTCTCGCATAGTAATCGTCGGCACCGGTAAAGCCGCAATAACAGGCCGTCACGCGGTCGTCGAATTCTCTTAACGTGCGAACTCCGTGTAGTCGTGAGACATCGAAGTTGGCGGGAAACAATCTCACCTTACGGCGATACCTCTGGAATAATTGCAAAAGAAAGTAGTATTCGTAAATCCGGTTGGCGGGCTCGTGCAGGGTATCGGCCCCGGCCGCGAGGTTTATTGCCGGACACACAGCCACCACGCCACGAAACTCTGCCGGACCGCCGCTTCCCCACTCTCCCGCCTGCTTCAGAACCAAGTTGCCGCCCATAGAAAAACCCACGAGGACAAAGCCCGGCACGTCATCGCGCTCCACGATATTCCGCGCCACCGCCGCCACATCCGCGGAGCGGTCCGAGTTGTAAAGCGTGGGCGCGCAATGGTCCATGCCGCCGCAGTTGCGCTGGTTCATGCGCACCACGTTCATGCCCGCGGCCAAACCATTCCGCGCGATCCCCATCATGTATTGCGATTCGCTCGAGCCCTCGAGGCCGTGCACGATGATCAAGGTCAGCGCGCTGCGCCGCTCCTCCTGCCAATGACAATGACACAGCACGGAGATTCCGGGCTCCACTTCGATCAAGCGCTTTTCGGCGGCAGGCAGGATGATCCGCCTCTTGAGAAAAAAGGCCGCGACAGTCTGAACGTGCCCACCCCGCAACCACGGATGCGGCCGGAAGGCGGAAGGCACGAATGCCCGCTGCTGCCCTGTCGACCCGTCCTTGGACGAACCGTTTTCGAACGAGCCGTCCTCGAACTCAACTCTTGCGCTTAGAGGTTCCAGGCGTCACCACTCAATTTGCGAAGTTTCCCAGGAACGATTCTAATAGTAAGAATCTGTTGCACGGAGTGATCGTTATGCCGATTTTTGAATACGTTTGTCAGAATTGTCAGCACGCGTTTGAAGCCCTGGTATTCGGACGCGATAAGGCCGCCTGTCCGAAGTGTCAAAGCAAGAAGCTGAGTCCTCAGCTTAGCATCTTCGCCGTCTCTGCCAAGGGCCACACGGGCGCGTCTGCTGCGCCGGTAGGAGCATGCGGTTCCTGCGGCGACCCGCGAGGTCCCGGTGCCTGCTCGCTCGGCGACATGGACTAACAACTCGATGAGAGTTAGGGTGAAGCTGGGGCCGAACTGGGTGAGGCTGGAGCGGAGCGAGGGTGGAGTAGCGCTTCAGCGCTGCGTCGGAACCTCCTGCCTTTGAACCCGGCTTCAGCGGCTGATGTGCCTTGACTACGCCCTGCCGGATCCTAAGCGCTCTAGAACTTTAAAGAAGCTATAGAAGTCAAAGAAGAAGATCCACACCCAAGAATCAGCGCCCTTGAGTAACTATCCTCCCGTCACCATCCCACCGGTGACCGTCGTGACCTTTGTTTCCAAACACGGCCCGCCTACGATGCCTGATCCCCTTAGAAACCTTGAGGAGCATCGCATGGATCGCCGCCAACAATCGCGTGTGTTCGTCGACCTTCCCGTGCACATCTGGGGCATGGACGCCAACTCCCGCCCTTTCACTCAGCCGGCCAGCCTACGCACCATCAGCGGCCGGGGCGCCACACTGCAGTGCGTAGACGCCCGCCTGAAACCGGGAGACGTGGTGGACGTTCTTTATGAAGGAACGAAAGCTCAGTTCCGCATCGTGTGGTGCGGCAAGCCGGGAACCGAAATGGCCGGAGAAGTAGGAGTAGAAAATCTTTCCAGCGAAACCCGGCTCTGGGATATCGATCCGCTCCGCTGCGCCGCGGCCGTGGGGCAAGGCTAGACCCTACCGACAGATTCAAGGCTTGAAAGACGCTAACGAGATGGCAGCATCACGCTCTACGGCTCACACTGATTCACTGATCACAAGCAGCTAGCCGCTTTTTCTTATTTTCCCGCCATTGCCTTCTCCACGTCATCCGCTGTCGATGGCAAGGCTGCGCTTAATTTGATCAATTTGCCACTCGGGTCCACCCAGTAGTCGTCTTCGATCCGAACCCCAAGATTTTCTTCCGGGATATAAATACCCGGCTCAATCGTGAAGACCTGGCCCGGTCCGAGCGTCACGTCGGGATCGGTGGCATCGTGAACGTTCAATCCAACCGGATGACCCAGACCGTGGATGAAATATTTGCCAAGCGACTCGCCATGCAGGTCTTTGCCATGAGTGTCGATGTAGCTGCGAGCCACGTCATAGAGCGAGTCGGGACTGTCGCGCCTCATCGTTGATTTGCCGGATTTGAAAGCGGCTTCGGCGGCCTGCTGCGCTCCGAGCACAATGTCATAGATTTCGCGTTGCCGCGCCGTGAAATGTCCGTTGACCGGTAGCGTGCGCGTGATGTCGGAAGCGTACATGGAATATTCGCCAGCGGCATCGATGACCACCACGTCGCCAGCCTTCATAACGTTGGAATCGTCCGAGTAATGAAGAACGGTTGAGTAGTAACCCGATCCCACGATCGGCGCGTAGGCCGCACGCTCGCAGCCCCGCTTGCCCCACTCGTATTGCATGAGCGCGGAAATTTCGCGTTCGTTCACGTTGGGCTTCACGGCCTTGAACGCGGCGAAGTGGGCCGCTACCGAAGCATCGACCGCCTTGCGGATTAACACAACCTCTCCCGCGTCTTTATTTGTGCGCAGCGACCACACCATCGGCTTCACATCCTGAAAACGCAGGAATGAATTCACGTCTTTCAGAAACTCCAGCGGCCTGCTGCTTGCGGATGTTTCATCGTATGAGGGGACATCGGTGTAAACAACGGGGCGAACCCCAGTTGCGAGTCGAGCTACCTCCTGAGGCAGCTTCGTCATGTCTTCAACGTGATCAAAACCGGTAATCTTCGGCGCGTCCGCGTTCTCCGGACCGAGCTTAGGTCCGGTCCACTTTTCTTGAGTCAGATTGCGCGCAGGAAGAAAGAGAATTTCAGTATAGGCATGAGCTGGCGTTTCTCCCTTGACATCCGCCGCTGGCGCAATCAACAACGCTGCGCCGGGTTCCGTCGAACCTGAGAGGTAGAAGAAGTTGTCGCCCTGCCGGAATCCATACAGGTCATTCGGCCCATCGCTCTCCATGGGAGCCACGAGAACAACCACGCCTCCAGCCTTCGCGGCGAGGGCTTCGCGGCGCACATGATAATCCGAGTTCGGTTGACGATCGAGTGCGAAACTTGAGTAGCCCACAAACAGGAAAAAAAATGCGCACAAACTGGCGAAGAATATCTTGAGGACAAATGACAGGGGCGTCTTTTGCATCGTTAGATCCATCCCAGGATTTTAAAGCACGCCCGTAGATCAACTGTGGAGCACCGTGGGCCGCCAGCAAGAATCGGCTACTTCTGGCCGCCGGTCACGCTCTGTTTGGCTTGCAGGAACGCGTCCACATTGCCTTTATCGATCAGGGCAGAACCAGTATCCACGAAGGATGGGATCGGCGCAAAACTGTCTTTGGACCAGTCGGTATCGAGCGAAGGCGGCTTGTGGTGATACAAGTTATCGAGCATCTGCATGCCGACAAATGCCATGGTGTAGGGCTTCTGCGCCAGCGTAGCGGCGATGCCGCCTTTTTGGATCCACTCCAGCGTTTCTGGATCGGTATCCATCGCCATAACAACCTTGCCGGTGATGTGATAACTGTTCAGCACGCCGGCAACTTCCTTGCCCGATTGCGCCTCCAGGCAAACGAACGCATCGACCTGATCTTTTTCTTTCCCGATGATCTGGGTCGTGGTGTCGAAGGCGATGCGCGGATCGCCTTGAATATCGACCACGCGGACGATCTTGACGTTCGGAGTATGCTCCAGCGCATCACGATACCCGCGCAAACGGTCCTGCATGTTGTGTTGATCGGGCATGGTAAATACCACAACGTTGCCTTTTCCGTTCAATGCCTGTGCGAGACGCTGGCCCCCGGTGACGCCCACTTGGTAATTATTGGTTCCGATGAAGAACAGCCGCTTGCTGGCTGGAGCGTCGGAATCTACCGTGATCACAGGAATTCCGGCGGCGATCGCCTTGTCGATACCGTCTTTCAGCAGGGCGGCATCAGTAACTCCGAGAAGGATGCCGGTAGCTTTTTGCTGCACCGCCTGATCGAGAGCATCGCGCTCGGCCTTTGGATCGTAAGTGTTCGGTCCAACAAAGTCCGAGCGCACCTTGAATAATCCGGCAGCCTTGCTGAAACCCGCGCCTGCAGCCTGCCAATACGGTACTTGCAAGTTGGCCGCTACGAAGAAGAAGTGTTCGTCCGCATCGTGCCCGGAACCGCAACTGAGCAAGGTGACAACGAGTGCGAGAACTAGAAGGGACAACAGCTTGCGTGAGCGGAGCATCGGACCTCCTTCGAACCATACAGCGCGGAGTTCAGCCGGACCGGTGAGGAATTGGCGAGTTGGATTGTAATCGACAGCGCAAGCGAAGAAAAGCGCTAGCGCGACGCCTTGTCGAGCAGCGGGGAGATCACACTCTCATCCACTTCTCCCGCGGAGTTGTACAGTGCCGCACCCGAGGAATCGAGGACCACCACGTGTGGAATGTATCCTTTGTAGTACTTCTTGCGCAGCTCTTGCTGCGCGGGTGAAAGCGAGTGGTCGAGATCGATAATCACAAACTGCACTTGGCCCTTGTATTTTTCATACAAGCTCACAGTGCGCCGCGCCTGCCGCTTGGAGTTGAAACAACCCTCACCGTACATGAACACGTACGCGGGCTTTCCCGCA
>CAYOVU010000251.1:0-5799 GCA_964407505.1 uncultured Acidobacteriaceae bacterium
CGGTCGCGAGTACTACGGCGCACTCGAAGGCGACGCTGTCGTGCCGATGGAAGGTAATCTCGAGGCGCTCACGAAAATGCCGCGCGCCAAATCAATCCCGCTCGACGCCGTCCGAATCCTCGCGCCGGTCCTACCGGGCAAGATCGTCGCGGCCGGATTGAACTACGGCGCATTCGTGCGAGAGCAGAAAGTCGATCCGCCCGCGGAACCGCTGATATTCCTCAAACCATCAACCGCCGTGATCGGCCCTAACGACGCGATCGTCTATCCGCGCCAGACGCGGGAGCTGTACTTCGAAGGCGAGCTGGCGATCGTCATTGCGCGCCAAGCATTTCGTGTCCCGCCGTCTGAGGCGCGCCGCTACGTGCTCGGATACACCTGCACGAACGACGTCACCGCGGGCGACCTGCAAGCTCGCGATCATGAATTCACGCGCAGCAAGAGCTTCGACACGTTCGCGCCGCTTGGCCCGGTCATCGAGACAGCGATCGAAAATCCCGACGCGCTTCATCTGACGACCAAGCTCAACGGCAAGCTGCGTCAAGATACCAGCACGTCGGATCTGATCTTCAAGTGCGATTTCCTGCTCAGTTTCATTTCGCACATCATGACCCTGCTGCCCGGCGACGTAATCTCAACCGGCACCCCACCAGGCGTCGGTCAACTCAAGCCCGGCGACACGATCGAAATCGAAATCGAACAAATCGGAGTCCTGACCAACACCGTCACCTCTCCCGGTTAGGGAAGAGGATCAAAGTCTGTCTCCTCTCCCTGTTAGGGCTTTGCACAAAAACCCCGACTAATTGTGCAGGACGATGATCCTGCACAAAAAGTAGAGTACCGAAGCGCAAGCGAAATAAACACAATGTTGCGTCGTTTGGCACTATAGGAGCGAAGTGACTATGTTACCCATCTGTGCCAGCATACAAATATGACACTCTACATGGGCAGGTTCCCGATTCTGAGAAACCCTGTCCGCCTCGGCAGGCAAACGAGGCCGAACGTGTCGGCTTTCATTTTGTGTTTGTGCCAGTAGATGCCCGAAGCTTCGAAGTGTTCGCGCCCCGGAAAAATCGATTCGGAGAGAACGGGTGTTGCTCCGACTGTGCGGTGTCGATGTTCGAAACCGAAGAGCAGGCACGCGCAGCCTTTGCCAAGTATGAAAGGGATTTTAAGAATTTTAGGATTCGGAACGGAGACCATCTTGGAGAAATTGCTCTGAAGAAGAACCACGGCGTCCAGACCGATTCAGACGAGGAGGGACACTTCGACCTTCATGAGTATGCTGGCGTAGATTTGATCCCCTTAGTGGTTCTCAGGGGTCAACTATGATCGATCTGATCACAGAATGCGCGGCATCAAAAATAACCGGGTTGCCGGTGACGCTGACGCACGTTCGGACGCTGCAATCATTCGACGGGCCGTTACTGGCTGAATTTCGTGGCGAGGGTGGGGAGCCGTATCTGTATTACTGGTGCGATCGAGCGGGCGAGATTGATCGATGGATGGTGCTCCGAACGCTTCCGCAAGATCTGGCAAGATATGAGTTGCGCCTTATGTCCCTGCGCGAAGTGATAACAAAGTCTCCAGAGAGATACATGTTTCTGGTTGACCTCGATCGAGATGATCGAGAACAAACCTCATATCTAGTAAAAGCAGAATCGCTTCCGGAACAATATCTTCCAACGAAGGAGTCGTTTTCCGATACAGCGGCGGAATCGGAAAGTGGGAAACAGGAGCTTTTCGTAGGTGAGAATTGGGGTCCGGAACAAGTCACCGAATCCCCGCGACGGTATCAGAACGTGTACGATTTTCTCGCGCTACTTGGTCGCCACGGGAGCGCCCGACGGCTTCCTAGGATTACATACAACTTAACTCAGGGTTACGTCTTCTACAGATTATTCGAAAAATTTCATGAGTGGGTCGTGCCAGAGAAAGAAGGCAATCTGCGGGGCCTGGCCTTCGCCTCGCCCGGATACATTCGATTCGACGTGGAACCTACGATTGCTGCGGATGTTCGCCGCGCGGCTCAGCGCCTCGCGGTTGCGCGTGAGACGATTCGTGCATCCGAGCGGGCATTGCGCGAATGGGCGTCTGGCAAAGAGAAAAAGGGCATGTCACAGAACGCAGCGCTCGAAATTTTGGCGGACGTGTGTAGGAGCTTGGATATAAACTACCGTCATTTGATGGAGCATGTAGACATGCCCCACACGGCGATCAAAGTCGTGAGAAGCTATATTTCGAAGCTCGACTATCTAATCGACGATCATCAAGAACACGCTGTCATGGTGGTCGGACTAAATCTCCCTGAAAAGCCCAAACCCAAGCCTAAAGAGGAGAAAAAATCCGCATAGTCATTTTCTCGCTTCTAAAATTCGGGGTTTACTCCGAGTTCATGCATGCTGCGGATCACGCAGCAGACGTTGTACGCCAAAAACTTGCAGAGCAGTTCGTTCGTCTGAGCGACGGGCGTCTTGGAGCGAATGAAATCTCCGAACTTCCGCTTGATGGCGCTGAACGTGCTCTCCGCGTTGCTCCTTTTGTGATACGCCGCGTAAAATTCCTCTTGGTGCATGCTGTAGAAATGGAACAGCCGGTTCCAAGTCTGCGAGCGCTTTCCCGCTTTCGAGTAGCTCTTGAACGGAATGAACGGCGTCGCGCCAAGACTTTCCGCAAGTTGAAGATTGTAGTGACTGGAATACGCCTTGTCCGCGAGCACGCGCCGCACGTCGAAATTGCGAACCGTATCCTTGAGCAACGGCGCAAACTGCGGCGAATCCGATCCGTTGCGCGGCGTGATCTCAACCGACGTGACCACGTTCGTTCGGACGCCGGACATGACGTGCGCTTTGAGCCAGTTGTGAACGATCTTCTGTTTGTCTTTCCCGTACTTCTCCGATCTCCACAAACCGCAAAATACTGACGTGGTGAAACCAGATGAATCGATCGCGAAATCCGTCTCAATCGTTTTCAGCGGGAGCGCGCTTTCGGTGATCAGGCCGTGAAGAATCGGCGTGAGTTCGGGAAGCTCAAGGTAGTTGAAGATCGAATTGAAGTGCGGCGCACGCGAAATGTACCCGCTGGCGCATGCTTCCCGCAGATCGGTCATGAAGCGGCGACCGCTGAAAGTCGAATACGATTTGTACGTCGCAGCGAACACCATGTCCGACAGAGGCAGACGCGGGCGTCCAGCCTCTTGCGGAAGCGCCGGAAGCGGCTCGCACAAGCCGTGAAGCAAGAGCGTGAATAGCGCCTTCTCTTGCGTCTGAGATTCGTTGTAGGCGCTCCAGTCTCGCGCACACGTTGTCGGGCTGATCGGCGGCAGGTCTCCATTGCCGTTACCGTTGGCCGGAAAATCGCGAAGGTCCATTGCAGTCTCCCTTAGCTTGACGCATCGCGATCACGGGGAGACAATCCGCTTGCAGGCTGTGATTGTGTCCGGTAACACGGCACGTCATGGTTGAGACCGGCGCAGGCGTTAGCGCGCTTGCGTCGGTCGAGTTAAACTCAAAGCTCACCACGGCTCGTTGTCCCTGATGCTTCCCAGCAAACAGGGCGCGAGCCTTTTCGTTATTGCCCGCTGCGACGGTGAGCATGGGCGCAGGGGCTACGACTCTTCTCATGAGTCCAATCTCCTTCATGGAAATCAGTCTACACTCTTAGCTGCTTCTTTGTCAAGACTTAGCTCTCAATTTAGCTCAGCCATTGACGCGCCGCGGGCTTGACTCCTAGGAGCTAACGCTGTAGCTTAACTTGCGGAACCTATAGAGGAGATTTTCAATGAATCCGACGGACGGAGTGAAGGAAAAGGGCGCAAAGCGGAAAGTTCATCGCAGTCCCAACTATCCGAGTATGGGGCTGAAAGAGGCTCTGGAGAAGGCGCGGTTGATTTATGACGCGGAGAAGCGATCTTTCGGAAGCCCCGATGTCCTGCGCGCCGACATGGGCTACACGGCGGGAACCGGCCCAGCGGGGCGGGCGCTGTCTGCTCTCAAGCAATACGGCCTGATCGATGAAAAGGACGGGCAGTACCGGATTTCCGACGGCGCATTCGCCCTGCTGGAGCTATCGCATGGATCGGAAGAGTATCGATCAGCGCTGAAAGAAGCCGCGCTCAGGCCAGCGATTTTTAACGAATTGATTGGCCATTATGCTGGAAATATCCCGTCTGATACGAATCTCCGCGACTATTTACTGCGCGTGAAGAAGTTCAACCCTGCGGCTGTCGCTGATTTTATCAGGATATTTCGAGAGACAGTGGAGCTTGCAAAAGAGGCTGATTTGGGCAATGATGGCATCCCAGAAGAAGAACCGTTCGGAGCGCCACAAGGAATGGATAGTTCGGACAGTCAGCGGCACGCGGTCAGCGAAGGAAAGTCTACGGACCTGCCGTATTTCCGGTTTTCGTTGAATGGCGCAACAGTGGAATTTCGTGCAAGTGCTCCTCTATCACCGGAGCACTTCGCCCTCATTGAGGCGCACTTGAATGCGCTAAAATCTATCAAAGGTGGGAAGAAAAATGGCGAATGATGAACTGATAGCGGATTTTCAAAGGATGCGAGCGGATGTGGTTCAGGAGCGAGGCGCTTGTTTGGATAAGATCGATAGGCTGCGCGCCGTCTATGAAAACGCAAAAGAGACGTTGCGTCGCACGAACGATCAAGAACAGGCAGCGGTAAGTATCGACGACTCCAAAAGGGCGGAAACAAAGCGATTGGTAGATCACGTGAATGGTCTGCCGAATCAGCCTCAAGTATTTCTCGAACGGATCAGCAAATTAGAATCTGAATTGCAGCAGACTTCCGACCAGCGAAAGAGTGCCAACGCCGAAACTCGTAAGCGACAGCAACAAGTCGATCTCGCGACAACGAATTTGACGCTGGCCGAAGCTGAGCTGAAGAAAATTGAAAAGAATCTAGCTGAAGTTGATGAACAACTGCGGTTGCTTCGCGGGCACTAGCCTTTTTGTGCAGCCGTCCGACTTCTTGTGCAGGAAGGGGTTAAATGTGCAAAGCCCCCTGTTAGGGAGAGGATGAAGGTGAGGGTCCTTGTACAGTGCGCGCTGCGCGCGCGATTCACGATTCTGTTCCTTCCTGACTGGATTTCTCCCGGCACTCGCGATGCTGGCGCTGGCCAAGATGAAGCGGAAAAGACTGCGGTTTTTGCGCCTACTAGCGGCGTCGGCGGGCGTCCGTTACAACATATAGTTCGCGCATTTGGCGGACGCGTATCGTCGCTCAGCGCAAGAACAAAATGGATTTCCCACGAATCAAACGGCTGCCGCCCTACGTCTTCAACGCGATCGGAGAACTGTGCCTGCAGGCGCGGCGCGCCGGTGAGGACATTATCGACTTCGGGATGGGGAATCCCGACGAGCCGACGCCACCGCATATCGTGGCGAAGCTGGTCGAGGCGGCCTCGAAAGGCGCCAACCATCGTTATTCGGTTTCGCGCGGCGTCTATAAGCTGCGACTCGCCATCTGCGACTGGTACAAGCGGCGCTACGACGTCGAGCTGGACCCCGATTCGGAAGCGATCGTCACGATTGGATCGAAGGAGGGCATCGCGCATCTGGCACTCGCGATTCTCGACCAGGGCGACGTGGTGCTTGCGCCGACTCCTACCTATCCGATTCATCAGTACGGATGCATCATTGCTGGCGCGCAGGTGCAGGGCGTGCCGATTCGCCGCGGCGAGGAATTTTTCGACGAGCTGATGGCGACGGTGAATCGATGCTGGCCGCGGCCGAAGTTCCTCATCATGAACTTCCCGCATAACCCGACCACCGCGACCGTCGAT
>CAYOVU010000252.1:0-5951 GCA_964407505.1 uncultured Acidobacteriaceae bacterium
TGCGGATCTTACAGAAAACCAGTCCATTGCTGAGAGGCGCGTTGGGAGGACAGGTGGTCACAACCACGGGCTCGTAGCCATACACGTTGTGCAACGCCTGCAGCCACTTAGAGCTATGGAATACCGAGGAGCGGGGATGACACGCCACCAGAGCCGACCAGCGCGGCTCGCGGATTGGATCCGTCTCATAGACTTCGACGCCGGCGGTTGGTCGAACTCGTTCCACTGGGATTGCGGTAGCCGCAGTTGTACTAGCCACAGATGTCACCACTCAACCAACGAGAGGAATGCATCGGAAACTGATTACGCATCCGGCTTTCCGTTTGCAAGTTCCGTTCCATCGGAACCTCGGGCTGTTGTCCGAGCTCCTTCATGACCTCGGCCACTGTCATAAAACGCGCGCCGCGAGTTGCCGCGAACGAGCAGACCTCCCGCAGCAACTGCGGAAAGCAGCCAAAGCGCGACGGGCCCGCCGCAACATCGTGGGTGTAAAAGATCAACCAACTTCTGCGCCTTTCGTTTTCCAGAATCAGCTGCTTCGCCGCTTCCTCGCGATCAAGGTCCCCATACAGACTGTTTGCTCTAAGCAGATTCAAATCCACGCTGGGCCCATTCAAGCCTCCAATTGTTCCCCGGCAGCTCGTCAGTCTTGCTCCCAGATTCCGCTTGACCTTTGGTGTCACATCGCCGTAGGGATAGGCGAAGTTACCGGAACTAGGGATCCCCATCTTTTCCCGTATCGCTTCTTCCCCTTTTTCCGCGTCCCGCACAAACGCGTCGCAGGTGGAGCGTCGCGCCGAAAGATGGCTGAGGGTGTGGCTGGCCAGTTCGTGGCCGCGGTCCAGCACTGAAAACAAATCTTCCTCGCGAAATTGCTCTCCCAAACTGTTGGTCATATTCATCAACGACATGGCAACGTAATAAGTGGCTCGCGCTCCAAAGCTTTCGAGAACTTTGGCGCCGACCGTCAGCGCGCTGCGGGGAAAATCGTCAAACGTGAAGGTTACGATCGGACCGATCGCCCCCAGCGCAACCGGCCGCTGATAGACCGCGGAGAGAATCTTTCTGCGGACATTTCCAGCCCGAGAGCGCAGCGTCATGAGCGCGCCGTTTCCATCACGCCCTGCGGGGCAACATCCTGAGCAACCACTTCGATGATGCCGTCGTCGGGAACGTTGCGGTTCCGCGGAAACACCAACTGCGACACGCCATCCGCAATGCGGGTTTCTTCGAGCATCAGGTCGGCGAACACCCTCCCCGAAGGCGTGTTTCGTGAAGTCCTGCGATAGTTCGCGTAGAAGTCCTTGCCGGTCAGGGCAACGTATTTTTGAATGATGTAAGCCAGGAACGCATGCTCCACGCGCTTCGACTGCACCCGGCAGCTGAACATCAGATCCGTCATCAGCGGCACGCGGTTGTCCACGATGCAAAAGCCAACCACCCCATAGCTGCCAAAGCGATCCTCTACGCTAAGAACGTAGGTGTCGAGGTGCGGGCTGGCCAGAACGTTTTGCAGCACGCTTTTCTCGTACTTGTTTCCGGAAAAATTCATCTGATTGGTGCGCTGGGTCAATTCGTGCACCCGGCTCAGATTCGCCTCAGTCATGGGCTGAATATTCAGCCGTATTTTGCAGTAGCGCAGAAAGGTCATGTAATCGTCGCCGAAGTTGCCCGCAATATTCTGCCGCTCCGCCTCCACCTGATACATCTTGCGCCGCTCGCGGCTCTCGGCGGTCACCGGAACCTGGCATGCTTCCAGGTTCACAATCGTTTGATAGAGCCCGGCATTCAACGTCCGCACTTCGGAATGAACCGCCTGCACCTCGCGCAACTCGAATTCCGAGTCATCGACGAACAGCAGCGTATCGATGCCAATATTGAGTTGACGCGCGATTGCGGCAATCCCTTGGCTCTTCGGCTCCCAGGAAATCTGCGGGCAAAGGAAATAGTCTTCCATTCCGAAGCTCCGAAGAATGCCCAATGCCTCCTCGGGATTGTTTTTACTGGCGATGGATTGAAGGATTCCGCGCTCATCCAGTTGCTTGACGATTTCCTCAACCTTTGGCTTTAGTTTCAGATTGGCCGCGCCATCTTCCACCAAAACACCGTCCCAAAGCGTGTTATCCAAATCCCAGACAACGCACTTGATCTTCTTGGACTCCCTCGGCTGAGCACCTTTCGATTCGGGTTGAACTTGCCGGCTCGCCTCTCGCACAAACTCCATCAGCCCAAAGTAGAGCGTGGTCTCGCTTTGGTCTTCGTTCGGAACCAATTCGATGTTGAAGGGTGCGCGCAGGTCGAGGAAGCGGAGGATCGCTTCGAAGGGCACCCGGACCCGGTGGAATCCGGGAGCGATTTCCAGCAACTGCTGGAACGGTATTTTCACCTGGTCATCGACCGAGCGCATGGTAAGCGACAGCCGGACCAGCTTTGGCGATGGGTTGTAATACTCGATCACGAAAGCCGTCGGCAAAGTTTCGCCCGAAGCTGCTCCGTAGGCCATCCGCTTCTTGAAGCTGTACCGCTTTCCGGTGGCAAAGTGCCGCAGCGGCGCTGGAGCCGGCAGCTGATAAAGCATTGTCCCAATCCAATGATCGCGGCGCTCAAGCTTTGCGGCATCTTCGACCGAGCGCAAGTGGA
The DNA here is from genome assembly GCA_964407505.1 of uncultured Acidobacteriaceae bacterium. Lineage (GTDB taxonomy): Bacteria > Acidobacteriota > Terriglobia > Terriglobales > Acidobacteriaceae > Sulfotelmatobacter. The sequence continues at coordinate 2,641 of CAYOVU010000252.1, forward strand.
TGTTGCCCGGCGTCCACAACTTGCCCCACTGCTTAAAACGAATTTTCAGAACATAGGAGTTTGCGGCCTCGACGCAGTCGATTCTGACCATTCCGTCGGAGAACCGCCGGCAGCGCCCGTCTTCTCTTGGGCTGTAAAGATCGCACGTAGTATAGCAGGTTGGCCAGACGCACTCCGTGCAATGCTCGCTCCAAGGCAGCACGGTGCGTTCGAGCAGCGTGCTCTTGAGCTCGCCCAACTGAGCGAGCATCTCGCCGGCCAGTTGGCCGGGCGATTCGATTACGTGATTGGCTTCAGTTTCGTACATGAGCGGAAGATTCAGTCACCCAGAGCCAGCGCCGGATCTGGAGTTGCGGACGTTTCGTTCGCAACGTTCGTTGTCAGGTTCGAAGTGTTCTTCGTCAGGTTCTTAGTCAAAAACGACCGGTGCCACAGCTCCAGCACCGCGAGAGACAGCAGTTCCTTCGAATGTCGGCCGGTTCGCGTGTTCTCTTCGAGCAGACCCTCAATGCTCGAACGCTGGAAGTATCCGCGTGCGACCGTCGCGCGATCAAGCAGCACATCATGCAGCCAGCTCTTTAACTCCGTCCGCAACCACATCTCGTAGGGCACCGGGAACCCTGCCTTCTTGCGGTGCAATATCTCATGCGGAACTTTGTTCTGGAGCGCAGCCTTGGCGATGTATTTGGTGGTCAGGCCCCGCACCTTCAAGTTTTCCGGCAGCCGTGCGGCAAACTCAAGGATCTTATGATCGAGCAGCGGAACGCGCAGCTCGATGGAATTCGCCATCGTCATCTTGTCGGCTTTCAGAAGAAGATCGTCCGGCAAAGTGGTCTTCGTATCCACATAGAGCATCCGGTTGAGCACACTCTTGGCCTGCCCGCTGTGCAGATGATCGCGGGCCGGCATCACCGAAAATATTTTGTTCACGAATCCCGAAAAGTCGCTCGAATAGAGCTCATTCGACTTAGCGTTGAAATACGCCTCCGGGGCATAAGTTCTTCCGTAGTAGTAACTGCCGAACGGGATTCCAAACAAAGGAGAATATTTATGCAGCCGAGCCAGGCTCATGGCGCGGTCGAGATATGCCGCTACCGAGGCTGCCGCCGGGGTCAACGGTCCCAGCATCGATTTCAACCGCTCCAGCCATAGAACTCCGCGATAGGTTTGATACCCTGCGAAGGCTTCGTCGCCACCCTCACCCGAGATCAGAACCTTGACGTAGTTCTTGGCCAGGCGGGACACGTAGTACAGCGCTACCGCCTGCGGCTCGCAGACCGGCTCCTCCATGTGCCAGGCGAACTGCGGCAGGAAATCAGCGAACTCCTGCGAGCTAATCGTGGTTTCATGGTGCTCGGTGCCAAAGGTTTTGGCCGCCAGGGTTGCGTAGGGGCGCTCGTCGATGATGCCCGGCGTCGAAAACCCGAGCGTATAGCTGCTCAGCGGACGATCGGTTTTGCCTACAGCAAATCCGAGCATGGCGGTCGAGTCCACACCTCCACTCAACAGGAACCCAACCGGCACATCGCTGATCATGTGCAGCCGGACCGATTCTTCAAACAGCTCCAGCAACTCTGTTTTCGCCTGCGCTTCTGTGCGCGGCTGCGGCGAGAATTCGAGATTCCAATATTGCCGGATCTCGGTCTTGCCATCGCGTGCCAGCAGGTAGTGTCCGGGAGCCAGCTTATGCACGTTTCGCAGCAGAGTCTCTTCGCCAGGAATATAGAGAAATGTGAGGAAGCGGTCGATCATCTCCGGCGCGACCTCGGGCGTCACCTCCGGATCGGCGAGCAGCGCTTTGATCTCGGAACCAAAAACCAGAGACTTGTCCGAAAGCCAGTAATACAGCGGCTTGATTCCCACGCGGTCGCGGGCGATCAGCAGTTGCTGCTTATTCTCGTCCCAGATGGCGAAGGCAAACATGCCGCGTAGCTTCTCAATACAGCCCACGCCAAATTCTTCGTACAGGTGGACGATCACTTCGGTATCGGTCTGAGTTCTGAAAGCATGTCCCCGAGCCTGCAGATCGTGCCGCAGTTCCTGATAGTTATAGATTTCGCCGTTAAAGACAATCCAAACCCGTTCGTCCTCGTTCGAGATCGGCTGGTGCCCGGTATTGAGATCGATAATCGAAAGCCGGCGGAAGCCGAAGCCGACGGGCCCCGAGTGGTAATAGCCCTCATCGTCCGGCCCACGATGCTGAATGGCATCCGCCATCGATTTCAGCAGCGCGTCCGAAACGTGGTTCGAGCGATCAAAATTTAATTTGCCGCAAATTCCGCACACAGTCGCTTGTTCCTTCCCAACGCTTCTGTCTCGTTACGTGCTATCGGCGTTCGACGGCTACATCTCGCCAGCCGGCGGTCAACTTCAAAACCGTTTTCCATTTTTCCCGCGAGTAGTTGAGCGACTCGCGATCCGAAACCAGGTTGCCCAAAAGCGACATCAGCCCCAGCAGTATCAGTCTTCCCGTGGCCACCGCGCCCATGGCCAGCCGGTAGCCAAGCGCGTACACGCTGCCTCGTGTTTTGCGGAACAGTTGCACCATGGCGCGATACTTCATGATGGTGGCCCAGTGGCTGACTCGCTGCCGCGAACTGCTAGTCCCGCCATGATGGATAATCGCGGTTTCTCCCACGTAGTAGTTCGTGAGGCCCGCAGCCTTGACTTTGTAATTCAAGTCGAGGTCTTCGGCATACATGAAATACTCTTCGCTGAAGAGTCCGATTTGCTCAAAAACCGATCTTCGTAGGAGCATGCACGCCCCCGGAATGATCTCGACTTTCATCAGGCTTACTTTCTCCGAAAACAGCGGCGCGATTTTCCACAGCGGACATTCCGGCCAGCGCAGCCGCAGATATTCGGCGTCCATCGCCTGATTGAGAATTGTCGGGTAGGTCTGGATCGAACTTAATTGCACCGACAAATCGGTATTCAACAGCTTGCAGCCTACGATGCCAGCATCCGGCAGACTCTTATGGCGGGCGATCAACAAATCGATCGACGGAGCCATCAGCTTCGTGTCCGGATTCAGAAAGAGCACAAACTCGCCGGCCGAGCGCCGGAAGCCGAGGTTGTTGGCCCCGGCGAATCCCAGATTCTTTTCGCTGTGGATGATCGTGACATCCGGAAAAGACTGCTTCAGCGAATCGACGCCGGGGGCGGGCGAAGCATTGTCCACCACGATAATTTCGTAAGCAACGCTGTGCGTTTGCTCGATAACGCTGGCAATCGACTCGCGCAGATAGTCGAGCGAGTTCCAGTTCACGTAGATGATGGAAAGATCCATGCGATTGCGTCGGTTCTCGGCG
>CAYOVU010000253.1:0-6647 GCA_964407505.1 uncultured Acidobacteriaceae bacterium
CCTTCACCCTGCGGGAATCGCAATGTGCGAGGAATGCGTCGAACACCTGGCCACATGTTCTGCGCGATCCGTAACCCGGCACGGATTTGAGATCACGGAAATTTGGGAATTCATCGGCGAACGAGAACATACCGGCGGCAATGCGCTCCTTGATGCCAGCGATCTGCTCATAGGCGCGGCGCATGTTTATGTCAGTAGGTGCTCGCAAGACGGAGGGGCGGAAACGGCGACCCTCGAACATGAAGTCGAAGCGGATTCTGTGTTTGCCAACAGCGGTTACACCGCCGGTTCTCGATTTTTGGCCCACGGCAATACTCCAGAGGATAAGTGATCCTGGATTCAAGTATTTGCGGCGCTAAGTTCGGCAGCTGCGCTGGATTAGACTACGCAGATCTGTCTCTTATGTCTGCTACCGCACGGAGCGCCGTCAATTCTTCTGTGTAGTCTTTAGCTGACGCTTTAAGGGAATGGAGACGTGCCATGCCGGCAGCCTCAGTTGAACCCGCGACGCACCTCAACGTGCTGCAAGTGTTGCCACAATTTGAAACACGCAACCCGCGGTTTATCGCGGCGCATCGCAAGGTTCTGATGTCGGAGCCTTACACAGAGCAAAGCCAGTCGCGGCTCCTTACGCAGATCGAGGATCTCGTCGATGCAGACCGCCGCAAAGACGAGTCCATGGCGCTGCTATTGCACGAACTGCGCAGCCCTCTGGCGTCCATTCAGAATGCGATCGCTGTATTGCGCATACGCAGTAAGGAGGAGTCCTTGCAGCAGCGTATGCACGAGCTCATCGAGCGACAGGTGCGCCAAATAGCCTTGTTGACCGCAAGTCTCTGCCAGATATCGGGATCCCGGCTGGAGAAGCTGCAACCAGAGTTGCAACGGATCGATCTTTGCACCGTTCTTAGGCAGGCCGCTGAAACGGTCATGCCGGAGTTTGCCGACAGGCTGCATCGGCTTCAGATCATCTTGCCAGAATCGAGTGTTTGGATCATGGGAAATGCGAGTCGACTCGAGCAGGTATTTGTCAATCTGCTCTCCAATGCGTCGAAATATTCCGACACAGGCGGCAAGATTATCCTGTCGACGCGGCTATGCGACGGTCACGCAGTGGTCTCGGTACGCGACTCTGGAATTGGCATCGCTGCCGACTCATTGCCGTTTGTTTTCGATCTCTTCGTGCGAGCTGATACCACGGCAGTGCGAACGCGATCTGGAATGGGCATTGGTCTGGCGCTGGTGCGCTCGATTCTGGACTCCCATCAAGGCACTGTGTCGGCCGCCAGCGAAGGAATCGGACAGGGTAGTGAATTCACGGTGCGGCTGAAGCTCGAGACTTGATGCGTGATGTCAGGATCAGACGGGTACGCCCATTGGTCCTGATGGAGTGGCACGCGGCAGTAGGCGATCGCTCTCCTTCTTAACTACCGCGTAGCATTCACAACAAAGTTGCTCGAGCTTTGGCCGATCTAAAACGGTAATGCGTCCACGCGCGTAGCGGATGACGCCGAGCTTGTCCAGTTTGCCGGCGGCTTCTGTGACCCCTTCCCGCCGCACGCCGAGCATATTGGCAATGAGCTCTTGAGTCATGACCAGCTGATTCGATGCCAGGCGGTCCAGGGAGAGCAATAGCCACCGGCACAGTTGCTGGTCCACCGTGTGATGGCGATTGCATACCGCGGTCTGTGCCATCTGGGTAATCAGAGCCTGTGTGTAACGCAGCAGCAGTAGTTGCAATTCGCCGTTGCGATGAAACTCATCCTTGAGCAGCTGTCCGGCAAGCCGATAGGCGAAGCCGGCGCTCTGTACTATAGCCCGGCTCGGAGTGGTTTCGCCGCCCATGAATAAAGCGATTCCGATCAGACCTTCGTTACCGACAACGGAAATCTCCGCCGAAGCGCCACTCGCGAGAACGTACAACAGCGACACAATACAGTTGGTCGGGAAGTACACGTAGCGCAGCACGTCCCCGGATTCATACAAGACCTTACCCAGCGGCATCGGCACGAGTTCCAGCCGCGGATAAAGGCGCTCTCGCTCCTGGGCTGAGAACGCTGCTAACAGGTGATTTTGTTGCGGATTGTGGACGGGACCAGGCATGTAGGGTGTCGCAAGCTAGACGCGAAGGATGCGGCTTTTGGGAGTTTATGCCTTTCAGCGATTCTTTGTACGTTAGCGTACACAGAATCGCAACCGAGAGCTTCTCATGCGTGCCGCAGGCTCTCGGGAGAACTCCAAACTCTGTACCGCTGGCACAAACGGGTCTGGGGAAGGGAAACACCCATTACTTCCCTATGCATCTGGTTCTGAGCCGCGACTCGCGGTTCCGCGGGTGACCCTGAGAGGCCGTTGTCGTTCAGATTACCGGAACCTTTCCCGTGTCTCTTCGGATACAAGCGCGCCAACATCGCACATTTCCCTAAGGCATCCTGCGCACTGCGCCCTTAAATACTATAGGCAACTCGCTTCTCATTGTGACTGCGAAGTGAATACGCAGCGCTTGCTTCCGAAGTGCGGCGATCGAATGCTCCTGTATTCCTACACCACCGGCAACAAGTGCCTGATGACGATATGTACGCTTGCGAACGGAAAAGCACCGGTACTTCACGGTTTACTCGGCGATCTAAACGAACAGCCCCTGTACACCATTCTGTGAGGTTACCGATGAACACCAAAGCCAGTGTCGTAGTGCTGCCCACGACAAAAGGATCGAGCGTTACCGGAGGGCACGGGCCCACCGGCGCGCACAGCCCGGTTCCGAAGTGGGCGACGTATCACGGCAAGATGTCTGGAGAATTTCCGTCCCCGTTTCGCGGCACGGAGGATCCGCTTGCGCATCAAATTGAGAAGTTTGTGGAACGGCTCGATAAGTTGCGTCCGGAAAAAGGCGGACCGGCATATCTCGGTACGAGCGGCGCGCTCGCCTATGAATACCCGCAAGTGAAGAATGTCGAGATCCCGGAGAAGATGGGTGAGCTCGACGTCGTCCTCGACGATGTTGTGAGGCTGTTCGAAGGAGCGGTCAACTGGGGCAATCCGCTGACCATGTGCAATGTCATTCCCCAGCCCAATACGGCTGCCGTGATTGCTTCGATGCTCTCCCAGGTATTCCCCGCCAATATTCTCGAGGGCGAATATGCCCAGAATGTGCATATTGCCGAACTGGAAACCGCAGGCATGCTGGGCAACCTCGTCGGCTGGAACCCGGTGAAAACGGGCGCGATTTACACGTGGGGCGGAGGCGGTTGCTGGACCTACGGATTAAAGTACGGCCTGACACGTGTGCTTCCGGACTCCATGCAAAAAGGCGTGCGCACTGACGCGAAGGTGATCTGCTCGCAGCAAGCGCATTTCGTGCAAAGAAACGCCTCGGCGTGGATGGGCCTTGGAATGGACAACATCGTGCATGTCCGCACGGATGTCGACACTAACCAAATGGACGTTGCGCACCTTGAGGAGATCCTCAAGGATCTGGCGGCAAAGAAGATTCCGGTTGCGACCGTGGTGTGTACCATGGGCACGACCGACGCGAGTGCGATTGATCCGATCGCCGAAGTCCGCAAGCTCCTGGACCGTTATCCGAATCCGCAGGGTTTCGGAAAGGCCATCCTGTACGCGGATGCTGTGGTCGGCTGGTCCTGGGTTTACTTCAAGGACTACGATTTCGAAAAGAACCCGCTGGAATTCTCAGCGCGGATTCTGCCGATATTGAAGCAGAACGGCCAGGCCCTAGCGGGGCTGAAGCACGCCGATGCGATCGGTATCGACTTCCACAAGGTGGGCTGGGCTCCGTATGTCAGCAGCTGCTTCCTTTACAAGGACGCCGAGGAATTCGAGAAACTGCATCACTGGGCCGGCGACGCCTATCTGCAGATCAGAACGCCCTATAACCCGATGTACTACACACTCGAAGTGTCGCGCTCGGCATCTGGATCACTGGCCGGCTGGGCGACCCTGAAGTACTTCGGCAAAGAAGGTATGCAAGCGGTTCTGGGAGGAATTCTGGAGACTAAGTACTTCCTGTACGACCTGCTGAAGACTCACTCGGACATGGTTTGCGTGAATCCCGATGACACCGGGTTGATCACGCTGTTCCGGGTGTATCCGAAGGGAGTGCGCGCGGTTGAGCAATTCAAGAAAGAGCTAAGCGACAAGTCGTCACGCGCTGACCTGCTCAAGCATAACAAGCTGACGCAGGATGTCGGCGACAAGCTCTATGAGTGGTTCCGCGCAGGTAAGAAAATCGACGGCAAGTACACACCGTATATGAGCTTCAGCACCGGATTCCGCAACGCCGAATACAACCGAGACGGCAAGGACACGGATGCCGTGATATTCGCGATCAAGGCGTTTCCAATGAATGTTTTCGTCACGCCGGAAATCATGAAGTGGGCTCTGCATTGTGTACACGCGGCACGCGATGAAGTATTGAAGAGCTAACGGCTCCTCTTCGCTTCACGACCGATCGGTCTTCCCGGCCGATCGGTTCTTTTAATTCTGAGGAAGAGGTCCAAATGGCTACGTCAGAGACTAAATCGGCCGGCGCGGTGGCTGGGAAGACAGGCGTTGCCAAAAAGACGGCAGTCATCAGCATGATGGCTTTCGCCGTCATGAATGTGACCACCATTGTCAGCTTGCGCGGGTTGCCCTCGCAGGCCGAGTATGGCCTCACGTCTATATTCTATTACATCTTCGCGGCCGTGGTGTTCCTGATCCCAACGGCGTTCGTTGCCGCTGAACTAACCTCAACCTTTCCGAAACAGGGAGGGGTTTTTCGCTGGGTTGCCGAGGCGTTCGGTCCTCGCTTGGGATTTGCCGCGATCTATTATCAGTGGCAAGCCATAGTCATCTGGTTTCCAACTGTTTTGATATTTGCATCGGCGGCCATTGCCTACATGTTCTGGCCACAGAGCTTCGATGAGGCGCTGGCCAACAACAAGACCTATACGATCATCGTGCTGCTGGCCGTCTACTGGGCAGTGACCTTGATCTCGTTTCGCGGCATCAAGGCATCCTCGACTCTGAGTTCCTTGGGAGGTCTGTTTGGGACGATCATTCCCGGGGCGATTCTCATACTTCTGGGCGTCATATACGTTGCGCTGGGCAGACCAATTCAGATGCCCTTGCACACCGGATTCTTTCCGGATTTTTCCGACTATCACAAGATGGTGTTGGCAGCCGGTATCTTCCTTTACTACGCCGGGATGGAGATGCAGGCCGTCCATGTGCGGGATCTGAATAACCCAACGCGCAACTACCCGCTTTCTGTTCTGGTCGCATCCGTGCTCGTCATCGCGATCTTCGTGTTGGGAACTTTGGCAGTCGGGGTGGTCCTTCCGCAGAAGGCCATTGATCTGAACCAGGGTCTGCTGGTCGCCTATCGCGATTTGTGGTCGGCACTGAGCGTCCCCTGGTTGGGTAATCTGATGGCCGGCATGTTGGCCCTTGGGGTGCTGGGCCAAGTCAGTGTCATTGTTGCCGGACCTTCCACCGGCGTGTTGGCAGTCGGCAAGGCCGGGTACCTCCCGCACTTCCTGCAAAGGACCAACGCCCGCGGCATTCCAGTAACCATACTGATTCTGCAGGGAATCCTGGTTACATTCCTATGTGCGGCGTTCACGATCCTGCCGTCGGTCCAATCGGCCTACCAGTTACTGAACCAGATGGCGACCATCATCTATCTGGTGATGTATCTGATCATGTATGGCGCGGCCATCCGGCTGCGCTACACGCAGCCCAATAAGATTCGCCCCTTCAAGGTACCCGGCGGGATTGTCGGGATGTGGATCGTCGGCGTCATCGGGCTGCTGGGGGCCCTGATTGCCATGGCAGTTAGCTTCATCCCACCGAAACAGATCAGCACGGGGAGTCCTATCGTCTATATAGGCATTCTTCTGGTCGGTTCCGTCATTTTTGTGGCGATACCTTTCGTCATTTACGCACTCCATAAGCCGACTTGGAAGGCGCCCGACTCGGACTTCGAGCCGTTCGATTGGCAGACCGAGGGCCGTAGGCCGGGCCAAATATCGAAGTCTCCGCGTGCGCCGCAGGCATCTCCCGCGAATCCGACAAACGACGGAATGCCGGTTCCCGTCACTACACGACCGGCCGGCGCCGCCTGAAGATGGCCGATAACATGAAGTGGGCCGGGGCAATCGGACTCATAGCGTTCGCGGTCGCGCCAACCGTGCTGCGGGCGCAGGAGATACCCGGTGATGCCGCGGTCCAGGCGCAGTGGTTCACCGGATCGCTGGAGGCACCTTCTCCGGCGCTGCCGAAGGCCGGCATTCTCGCGCTTGAACCCTACATGATCTATACGAACAACACCGGCGCGTACGGAGACGGTTGGCAGCATTACGGCACCCCGAACGATGTCGATTCGCTCACTTCGCTGCTTGTGATCAAGTACGCCCTCACAGATCGCTTGAGCATCGAGGCGCTGCCTTCATTCGCGCACTCATGGAACGGCCAATACAGCTCCAACGGAATCGGGGATCTTCCGACTGAACTTGAGTACCGATTCAATGACGAGAACAATCGGACAGGTGCGCCGTCCGTCACGGCAGCAATTGGACTTAGCTTCCCGTCTGGTCAGTACCAGCGTCTCACTACCCCGCTGGCGGGCCTTGGCAGCGGCGCCTACA
>CAYOVU010000254.1:0-15517 GCA_964407505.1 uncultured Acidobacteriaceae bacterium
GCGACCAACAACTGGTGGGGCTGCAACGGCGGACCGGGAGCCTCCGGTTGCGACACAGTCTTAGCCTCCGGCGGAACAGCCAGCTTCAACCCCTGGCTGGTGTTGAGCATTAGCGCCAACCCGACGCAGATCAATCCTGGCACCACCTCGACTCTGAGTGCCGACCTGACCCACAATAGCAGCGGCACGGGAGGATTTAGCGTTCCCAACGGCACCCCGGTCACGTTCGGCGGCACGTTGGACAGCAGCATCAACCCGACTAGCACTACGCTTACCAGCGGGCAGGCGACCTCGACGTATACCGCAGGGTCAACCCCCGGCACGGGCTCGGGGACAGCAACGGTCGACAGTCAGCAGGTCAGCACGCCGATCGACATTCTCGTTTCCGTCACCGTTACGACAAATCCTAGCAATTTGTCGATCACCGTGGATGGCGTTACGTCTACCGCTCCGCAGACTTTCAACTGGGTCGTGGGATCGTTGCATACTATCGCGACCTCCTCGCCGCAGAACGTCGTTGGCGGAACAGAGCAAGTATTCAGCACCTGGTCGGATGGCGGTGCCATCTCCCATTCCGTCACCGCGCCGAGCTCGTCTACCACCTACACCGCTAACTTCACTACGCAATATCAGTTGACGATGGTCGCCGCGCCGTCCGCCGACGGTACGGTTACGCCAGCCTCGGGCCAATACTTCGCTTCGGGTGCGTCCATACCGGTGACGGCAACGGCCAACTCCGGCTTCGCGTTCAACAACTGGACCTCGACTGGCGGAAGCTTTGACTCCACCACTTCGGCCAGCACGAACTTCCACATGCCAGCTGCGGCGACGACAGTGACCGGCAACTTTGTTCCCGGCACAGTGCAGATCACGATCACCACCAACCCGGCCAATCTCCTGGTTTCGGTGGATGGCGGCCCGTCCACGGCAGCCCCGCTGGTCGAAAGCTGGATGATCGGCTCGCCGCACGTCATCACGACCACTTCGCCGCAATCCGGCGGGACTGGTGTGCAGTACGCCTTTAGCGCTTGGTCGGACGGGGGAGCAATTTCTCACGGCATTACCGTGCCTTCCACCGCAACGGTTTATACCGCCAGCTTCAACACGCAATATCAGCTGACGACGGCCGCGAATCCTGTTGCCGGGGGAAGCGTCTCTCCCACTTCTGGCAACTACTACAACTCAGGGACCGTGGTACCTCTGACGGCCACAGCCAATGCCGGTTACAGCTTCACTAACTGGACCGGTAACGTCGCGAACTCCACCAGCGCCTCGACCAGCATCACCATGACGGCACCGCAGAGCGTGACCGCCAACTTCTCGGTCATCATTGTGGCCTCTCCGACCACAACCTCGGTGTCATCGAACAACAACCCATCGTTTACCGCTGCTCCCGGCAACTCGGTCACGTTCACCGCGACGGTGACTTCCAATACCACAGTGAACGAAGGTACGGTCACGTTCTCGGACCCCGCAAACGACTTCACGTGCAGCGGCGGCAACACTGTGCCAGTGAGCAACGGACAAGCCAGCTGCACCACGTCGTTTACCACAGAGGGTAGCCGAAACATCACCGCAAACTACAACGGCACGGTCAATTTCCAGACTAGTAGTGGGTTCATCACGCAGACCGTGAACAACCACACCGTGGTGACCGGGAACCAGTTCTGCAACACGGGTGCAATCACCATACCCAGCACCGCGGGCGCTGCCACACCCTATCCGTCGAATATCTTCGTAACGGGTCTGAGCGGCAACGTCGGAGCCGTCACCGTCAACCTCAACAACATCAGCTCAAGTGACATCGCGCAGACGGATTTGTTGTTGGTTGGCCCAACCGGCGCGAAAATCATTCCGTTCGCCAGTGTGGGCGATGGCTCGACGATCGGCGGCGTGAACATCACGCTCGACGACGCAGCAAGCAGCTTGATTCCCGGAGGCTCTCCGCTCACCAGCGGAACCTACAAACCCACGTCGATCACCGGCAGCACCAGCCTGGTCTTCCCGGCGCCGGCGCCTACGGTGAACGCGTCGAACTACGCGGCCACCGACGGATCGGCGACGCTCTCTTCGATGTTCAGCGGCACGGCTCCGAACGGAACTTGGGCGCTGTATGCGATGGATAACTCAGGCAGCGGCGCAGCGACCATCGGCGGCGGCTGGTGCGTGAACATTTCTCCCGCCACAGTGGCGGTCACAATTACCACCAGTCCCGCCGGTCTCCTTGTTTCGGCCGACGGCGGCACAGCAACGGCAGCTCCGCTGGTTGAAAACTGGGTACCCGGATCGTCCCACACCATCGCCACCAGTTCGCCGCAGTCAGGCGCGGCTGGCGTGCAGTACGTATTCAGCAGCTGGTCAGATAGCGGCGCGATCTCGCACGGCATCACGGTGCCGTCCACTGCGACCACTTACACCGCAACATTCAACACGCAATATCAGTTGACGACACAGGCCTCGCCATCAGCGGACGGCACGGTCACTCCGGCCTCCGGCGGTTACTTTGCCTCGGGCGCAACCATCCCCGTGACCGCAACCGCCAACGCCGGCTTCACATTCAGCAACTGGACTTCGACCGGCGGGTCATTCGATTCGACGACCGCGGCCAGCACCAACTTCCACATGCCTGCCGCACCAGCGACGGTAACGGGCAACTTCGGCAGCGCATCGGTGCAGATTACGATCACGACCAGTCCCGCCAACCTGCTGGTATCGGTCGATGGCGGTACGTCGACTCCAGCCCCGCTGGTGGAAAATTGGGTAATCGGCTCGTCGCATACCATCGCCACCACCTCGCCGCAATCCGGTGGAACCGGAGTGCAATACGTGTGGAGCAGTTGGTCCGATAGCGGCGCGATCTCACACAGCATCACGGTGCCGTCCTCGCCGACAACCTACACAGCGTCGTTTAACACGCAATATCAGTTGACGACGCAGGCCTCGCCGTCGGCGGACGGCACGGTCACTCCGGCCTCCGGCAGCTACTTTGCCTCGGGAGCAACCATCCCCGTGACTGCAACCGCCAACGCTGGCTTCGCATTCAGCAACTGGACGGCGACCGGCGGCTCATTCGACTCGACGACCTCCGCCAGCACCAACTTCCACATGCCCGCCGCGCCGGCGACGGTGACCGGTAACTTCACTACGGCGGCGCAACCGCAGGTGACGCTAAACCCGACCAGCGTGAACTTCGGCAACGTTTATCTCCACACCATGGTCTCGCAGGAAATCACGGTGCAAAACACCGGCAACGCTACGCTGACGTTCACCAGCATCACCTTGACGGGCAAAAATGGCGGCGGCATGTTCCGCGTGCAGAACTCGTGCCCGAAAACGCTGGCTGTGGGACACACCTGCGACGTCGAGGTCTTTTTCAATGCCAACCAGATCGGTCCTCGCACGAACACTCTCAGCTTCTTCGACAACGCTCCGGGAAGCCCGCAGCAGGTAGGCTTCACGGCGACGGTCATCAATCCGGTTGCCACCTTCACCCCCCCCAACGAATTGGAATTCGGAACGGTGAAGCAAGGCCACAGCAAGAGCATGAACGTGACCATCACCAACATAGGCACGACGCAGCTGACGATCACCAGCGTCGGGATCACCGGCAGCGATATCAGCGACTTCAGCGACAGGACCAACTGCACGTCGCTCGCGCCCAACCGCTCGTGCATCGTCTCGGTAACCTTTACCCCGACAGCGACGGGACCCAGATCCGCCGACTTGACGGTGATGGACAATACACAGGCCGGAAGTTACACCGTCTCGCTCATGGGAACGGGTGACTAGGACAGAAAACCCTCGGCCGTCGTCGCCGAGGTTGAGCTGCGGAAGAGTCGATGCGACAAGCGAGAGCGACACGTTAGGGTGTCGCTCTTTGTTTTTCTAGTTCTTGTTTTAGTCCTAGGTTCTTTCGATGAAGGGATGGTGGGCGCTATAGGATTCGAACCTATGACTTCCACCGTGTGAAGATGGCACTCTACCGCTGAGTTAAGCGCCCCGCTCAGGTCGATTTATTCAAACATTTGCCGACGGATTATGCAACTAGGCAGGCGGCAACAATGAGTTGCTGTCCGAGTCGGTGGTTCCCAACTTTCGCAAAGGACGCGAAAGATGGGCACCCCTCGGTTATGGTGCTGTGGAGTCTTGCACTCTGGCTTCAGGAAAACACGAAGGACTATGGCGAGTACTTTCACGCTAACGGCTAACCGCAACTTCACCGATGACCGCCAACAGGAGCGGTTGTCATATGCGGATTCTCGTGGTGCTGTTGCTGTTGGCCGGGGCGGCGAGTGGGCAAGATTTGCCGGAGAAGAATTTGCTGGACAAAGGCACGCCGGAGGCGTCGATGTCGAGGGAAACCAAGGTGGCCTTCGCCGTCTTCGGAAGCGAGGTTCTGGCCGATGGCGTCGCGACCAGGATTCTCTACCAGCGGCACTATGACGAGATCGATCCCCTGGCGAAGCCCTTCACTCACGCCGGCGTGCCGGGGCAAGTCGGGGCGAGTCTTCTTGGAGTGGGGGCCATCGGCGGGGCATGGTGGGTGCTTCACCGGACGCATCATGACCGAATCGCAAGGAACTTCTTACGGTCGGTCACGGCAGCTGAGGGTAGCAACGTTGGGCGGCAGTTCTCAATCCTGCGGACCAGCAAGAAGTAAGCTGGATCTGGGGCGAATAAAAAATCGAGCTTCGCTCGACCCTTGGGCTTCGCTCAGGGCAAGCTAGCCGGGGCGGCTGTCCCCACATCATCTCTCTGACTTAGCATTTTCTAGCATCAGCCTCCTTTCAAACTGACACGCCAAACATCCCCTTTGGACCGGTGACTTGCCGTGGTAGCCTATCGTCGGGCAGGGCGGCTTGGGGTGTGCCGGCGCTGTGCCTAAAGTAACTCCCATGCCGGAACCAAACAGGCACCTTCGGCCCGCTGTATCCCCCTCATCGGCGGGGAGTTCCACCGGTTCGGGGGCACGGGAAGACGGTTCGGCAGTGCAAGAAAAAGGACAACTTTCCGCCCGCGAGCGGGTTCAACCTAGTGTGAGCACTGCCGCGATCGACGGGAGCGTGCTGATGGCGGGTGCGGGTTCTCGCCTGGAGAGCGGTTTGCCGGCAATGGCCGTCGCTGAAAGCTACACCGATGCGGAAGTGATGCTGCGAGTCAAGGCGGGGGATCAATCCGCCTTCGATTACCTGGTGCAGAAGTATCGCCGGCCGCTGGTGAGTTTTATGTACCGAATGGCGCGCAATACGGCCGTGGCTGAGGACCTGGCGCAGGAGGTTTTTTTGCGGGTGTACCGCTCACGCGCAACCTATGAAGCCAGCGCGAAATTCACAACCTGGCTGTATCGCATCGCGACCAATTTGGCGGTGAATCACGCGCGCGATACGCGGCATGAGCGGCCCGAGGTCACGGTAAGCCTGGACGAGCCGGATGAAGAGACGGGGACGACGCTGGATGTGGCGGACGGCGCGGTCTCTGCGGAAGAAGCTCTCGTACGACGGGAGCGCATGGCGGCGATCCGCGGAAAAGTGGAGGCGCTGCCGGAGCGGCAACGGCTGGCAGTGATCATGCACAAGTACCAGCAGATGGATTACAAGCAAATTGCCGATGTGCTGAAGTTGAGTGAATCGGCGACGAAATCGTTATTGTTCCGCGCGTACGAAACTTTGCGCGAGCAGTTAAAGGAATTTCTCTAGGCGAGAAGTTTGGGTATGCATGAGTTTTTGGTTGGGAAGATGTAAGAGCGGTAAAGGAAATTATACGAAGAAATTATCAGGGAGTATGGTCATGAAGTGCGAGGAGATTCGTGAAATGATGCCGGACCTGGCGTCCGGTATGTCAGGGATGACGCCAGAGATCAGCGGACATGTGGCGGGCTGCAGCGCGTGCACTGCAAAGATGGAGGAGTTCCGCAAGACCATGGCGTTGCTTGATGAATGGCAGGCACCCGAGCCGTCGCCTTACTTTGATGTGCGGCTGCAGGCTCGTCTGCGGGAAGAGATGGCGAGGCCACAGGCTGGTTGGATGGCATGGTTCCGGCATCCGGTGCTGGCTGCAGCGCTCACGGTTGTGATGGCATTGGGTGTGGGCTTGTTCTTCAATAGAAATCCAGGCGATGTAGTCGCAGTGATTGAACCTCCAGCACAATCGGCGCCGGGCACGGCGGTGAGCGATCTGCAATCGCTGGAAAAGAATCACGATCTGTATTCCGATTTCGATTTACTGGACGATTTGGAAGTGCAGCACGATGTGGTGGCGAATCCGTAAGACCGAGGCGGTTGCTGGCAGGCGGTACGAATCCAAGGGTGGGGTGAATGCGGGGAAATTTCATGGCGGTATGGATGGCAGCGGCTGTGCTGGCCATGGCCGTTGTGGCATCCCCATGCCTCGGGCAGCGCAATAATAACTTTCGGCCGGTGCAAGCACGACCGCCAGCCGCGGCTCCGAGTCATCCACATGCGGGCGAAGGTCATGCTGGGGACTGGCTGCGGCACTATCAAGGGCTGCCGCCCGGCGAGCGGGAGCGCGCTTTACAAAACGATCCGGGATTTCGGCGCTTGCCTCCGGAGCGGCAGCAAATGTTACGGCAGCGGTTGGACCACTTCGCGAGCCTGCCCCCACAGCAGCAACAACGCATGCTGAGCCGCATGGAGACCTGGGAGCACCTCACGCCAGGTCAAAAGGACGAAGTACGGAATTTATTCGGCCGGATGCAGGGGCTTCCGCCCGACCGGCGGCGAATGGTGACAACTGCGATACGCGATCTGCGCGCCATGCCGCCCGCACAGCGTGAGCAGATCATCGATTCCAATCGCTTCAAAACTATGTTCTCACCCCAGGAACGTGACATTATGCGCGGAGCCGCCCGGCTGCCGCTCGCGCCACCTGAGAATGGCAGACCCGAAGAATAAATTTTAGTTTCAATGCACGACTTTTAGTGAAAAATCGTGCGAATCGGTTTCATCTAGGATGACAAACAGGGGCTGAACTCGCTCCGCTTTGACTGAGATTGCTCACTTCCGCACCCTCCCCCCGTCTAAGTCCAACAGCACAGCGGCCAACGCGTATCTGCTTACATCCACTGTGCTCGATCCTAGGGTTTGACTGAATCGGCTGTTCCATCTCCATCAAGAAATGAGGAGTCTCCCCATGCACAGAACTCGTCTGCTTGTTTTGTTGTGCAGTTGTTTGTCGATGGCAGGTCTTGGCCGCGCCCAGACTGCTACCGGCGAAACCCTGATGCTCGATTTACCGCGGCAGAGCCAGCATGCGGTGATAACCCAGCGAATTGGCATCACCGACATCACGATCAACTATCACCGGCCGCTGGCCAACGGGCGCCAAATCTGGGGCAAGGTTGTGCCTTACGGGCAAGTCTGGCGCGCTGGAGCAAACGAGAACACGACGATCACGTTCAGTGACCCAGTCTCGATCGAGGGCCAGTCGCTCGATAAAGGAACGTATGGCCTCCATATGATTCCGGGCGAGACTCAATGGACGGTGATTTTTTCGAAGGCTGCGAAAGATTGGGGAAGCTTCAGCTACAAGCAGGATGAGGATGCGTTGCGTGTCACTGTGAAGCCACAGACTGCCGAGCTGCACGACGCGCTGGTTTACGATTTCGACGATCTCAAACCGGAGTCAGCCGTGGTTACGCTACGCTGGGAGAAAGTTGCCGTGCCCTTCAAGGTTTCAGTGAACGTGAACGACCTCGTCGCTGCCAGCATTCGGCGGCAGGCGCACGGGCTTAATCAATATTACTGGGAAGGATGGGACGACGCGGCCGGCTATTTCCTCGCCAACAAAATTAATCTGGACGAGGCGTTGAAAGACGAGGATCAGTCGATCCAGGCGGAAGAGCGTTTCGAGAATCTACTCCATAAGTCGAACATTCTCGAAACCATGGGCCGGAAAGACGACGCAACGGTGTTCCGCAACAAAGCTTTAGAAAAAGGCAGCGCGGCGCAGCTTTATATCTACGGCCGCCAGCTTCAGGGTGAAAAGAAGCAGGACGAGGCGTTTGCGCTTTTTCGATCGAATGCAAAGAAGTATCCGGATGCCTGGCTGTCGCATGTCGGTCTGGCACGGGTTTACAGCGGCCAGGGCGAGTTCGACCAGGCGGTCAAGGAGATGCAAATCGCTCTGACGGGCGGGCCGGATGAGGCGAACAAGACTAGGATTGAGGCCTATGTGAAGCGATTGCAGGCGAAGGACGATATCAACCGCTAGGCCGGAACCAGCAGTTAGCGATTAGCATTCAGCCCATGGATCCGTGGGGCTGAATGCTGAGCGGCGACGGTGGTAACGAGGATGGGCCAGTCAAAGACTGGCCCATCCATTTGTAGCTCGTTATTCACCGATGAGTAGACGGCCGTAGTTTTCGCTCACCACACGCGGCAGGCGTTCACGCGCACCATCTTTTGACCGGGCTTGCAGCCGAAGGCCTGGTAAAACTCGGGCATGTTCGAGTCCACGTTGTTGATGCGGAAGATGGGCAGAGAATGCGGGTTGGTAGTCACAGACATACGCGCTATCTCAGGCCGTACGTTCGTGCACCACGAATAAGCGTATGAGAGGAAAAATCGCTGGCGATAGGTCCAGCCATCCGGACCTTTATCATCGAGCGATTTGCCCTGCTTCTTGAGCTCAGTCTCCAGAGCGTACAACGAAAGATGGATGCCGCCGTTATCCGCAGTATCCTCGCCCTGGGTGAGCAAACCGTTCTGCCTGATGCCGGGGCCGGCCTCGGGAACATCTTCCGTATATTCGTCTGAGATGCATTTGCCGCGTTCTTCGTATTGTTTGGCGTCTTCCGCGGTCCACCAGTCGCGTAGACTCCCCTGAGCGTCGAACTTGCGTCCCTGATCGTCGAAGCCGTGAATGATTTCGTGACCAATGACCATGCCGATGGCGCCGAAATTTACCGAATCGTCCATGTCTTTGTCGAAGTAGGGCGGCTGAAGAATACCGGCAGGAAAGTTGATGGTGTTCATTTGCGGATCGTAGTAGGCATTGATCGTGGGCGGCGTCATGGTCCACTCACTGCGGTCGACAGGCTTGCCAATCTTCGCCACCCAGCGCTCAAACTCGAACGATGACGCTTGCTCCACGTTGGCGAGATAGCTGGCGCGCGTGATTTGCACGCTGGAATAATCGCGCCATTGCGAAGGATAGCCGATTTTATCTTCGATACCCTTCAGCTTGACGATGGCCTGTTCTTTCGTGGCGGGCGACATCCAGCGTACGGTTTCAATGTCGTCATGCAAAGAGCTTTCGATGGCATGAACCATGGCAAGGACGCGCGCGCGGCTCTCTGGCGGAAAAGCACGGTCCACATATGCCTGGCCGAGCGCCTCACCCAGATCACGATCGGCGTTATGGATACAGCGTCTCCATCGGGGCTGATTCTGCTGTTGGCCAGCAAGGGTGTGATAAAAGAAGTCGAAGTTCTCATCCACCATCGCTTTGTTCAGAAAGGGCGCGGCACGATGGATCAATTGCCAGCGCATGTAGGTCTTCCAGTGGTCGAGCGGATGCTCCGCCAGTAATTTCTCTTCAGTGCGGAAAAAATCAGGTGAGGTGACGATGTAGTGGTCGCCGACCGGAGCCTTCACCTCTTTCAGGTAAACATTCCAATCGATGGAGGGCGTCAACTCGCGAACTTGCGCGAGAGTCATCCGATTGTTCATGTTCTTGGGGTCACGGCGGGTGACATTATCCCTTTGCGCCTTAGCCAAGGCGGTTTCGAGCGCGACAACAGCGTCGGCATCGCTGCCGGCCTGGGCTTCGGATTCTCCCGTAAGAACAAACATCTTTCGCACGTGGGTGCGGAATTTCTTGAGCGTTTGCACTGACTTTTCGTCAGTCTTCAAGTAATAATCGCGACCGGGCAGGCTCAGGCCGCCCTGATCGATTTGTGCAACCGCCCTGGAAGCATCATCGTAATCAGGCATGCCCGTGAAGCCAAAGAATGGCGAATTCGTCTGATTGTCCTCCTGATCCCAGGCCCCGGGGAAAAGATGATGGAGATGGGCGATCTCGAGCGTAATTTCTTTCTTGGATTTGAGGTCAGCAATGCGACTCAATTCCGACTGCAGAGGTTTCAGGCCCGCTGCTTCAATGCCGCTTTCGTCCATACAAGCCGCCCAGTAGTCGCCGATCTTTTGTTGCACGGGGCTGCGATTGGGATCGTCTTTGCTGCTCGCTTCCAGCGTTTCCCGCAATACAGTCTCATTCCAGAGCTGCAGTCCGCTTCTTGTACCCCAAGCCACTTGATCGGGAGGAATCGGGTTCGCAGTCAGCCATTTGTTGCAGGCGTACTTATAGAAGTCATCGCAAGGATTGAGATTTTTGTCGACCAGATCTGGATCGAAGTGCTCAAGCTTCGGATCAGCTTTCGTTTGCTCGGCTGCGCCAGAGGAATCGGCGGAGGAGTTTACGTCCAAATTTTGCGCGAGCATGGCAATTGGCGTTAATAATAAAGAGTATGCGGTGATAGCAGTGAACATCCTGCTGCGAATAAATCTGATAATGAGCATAGGACCTCTTTCCGGGATGGGCGGCGTTGGAACAAGAATGGCAATTTCTGATTGAAAATATGCACACAACGATACGCGGGTTCCGCAACGCGATGGACTACCCGCAGGCTACCGCATTAGAACATACTACAGACGGGCTGCCAGCTGGACGGTTAGCGGCAATCTTCACGATTATCCGGTGTTATGTAGTCCTGCTGCGATGCCGTTAATAGTGGCCCCTAGAGGATACTCCAGTTTCGCTGGGTCCTGGCCTTGCTGCTTGCGCCGCAAAAGCTCGACCTGGATCAGGCTCATGGGGTCGACATAAGGATTGCGCAAGTGAACCGATCGCGCCAATACGCGGTTGCGACCTAGCAAGTCGCGTTGACCGGAGATTTGCAGAATCATTTCGCGCGACCGCAAGAATTCATCTTCCAACATGGTGAAGACACGCTTGCGCAACGCCGCATTCTTTACCAGACCGGAATAAACCCGGGCAATGTGAAGATCGGCCTTGGCCATGGCCAGTTCAACGTTCCGCACTAAGTCCGAGAAGAGGGCAAAGTGTTTCGCCATGTCTCGCAGCAGCCGCTCATGGCTTCTTCCCTGCGCGGCGAAATGCTGCAAGCCCTGGCCGATTCCGTACCACGCAGGCACGGCGTGACGGCTTTGCATCCATCCAAAGACCCACGGAATTGCCCGTAACTCCTCCAGACGGCGGCCTTTGCTGCGGCGCGATGGACGGGAGCCAATGCGGGCAGCATCTAATTCCAGCACCGGAGTGGCCTGCTCGAAATATTCCAGCACGTCGGCGTTCTCCGCGATATCGCGGCGATAAACGCGGAAGGCTTCCCGAGACATTTCCTCCATGGCTTCTTCCCAGCGCGCCTGATCGGTTGCCGACGTTTGACTGGACCGAGTGAGCGCCTCGAGGCTGGCGGCAATCATCAGCTCCAGATTCCATTCCGCGAGCACCGCATCGGCGTATTTCCAGTTAAGAACTTCTCCCTGTTCGGTGATGCGGATGCGCCCGGAAAAACAGCCTTCCGGCTGCGCCAGGATCGCCGAATGCGTGGGCCCTCCGCCGCGGCCTACGGTTCCGCCGCGGCCGTGAAAGAGCCGCAGCTTCACGCCGCACTCGTGCGCCACGATGTGCAGGTCGCGGTGGCCCTTGTAGAGCTCCCAGGTGCTGGTCAGCATTCCTCCATCTTTATTAGAGTCGGAGTAGCCGAGCATCACTTCCTGCCATCGTCCCCAGGAATCGAGCAGCGGTTGATACTCAGGATGCCGCCATAGATGGCGCATCACGCTACCCGCCGTGCGCAGAGAATGGATCGATTCAAACAGCGGCACTGGCATCAGGCCCGGGTCACCGGAGCCATCGCCAGAACCAGCTAGACTCATGCCGCAAGCCTTTGCCAGCCGGACTACATTCAGGACATCGTCTTCGGACTCCGCGCCGCTGATGATGTACTGCCGGATCGACTGCGCTGGATAAGTTCGCTTGAGCTGATGGATGGCGCGAAGTGTATCGATCAACTCGCGGGTTTGTGGAGAAACTGTGTCGAGAAGGTCGGGCGGCGGAAGACTGGCAACCAAGGCTGGCGCTGCATTTTGTAGCTCCGACTTTCGCACCTTGGCCTTTCGCAGCTCTGCGTTCTGCGGTCCGAACTTTCTTACGTCGATCTCCTTCTCGACGATCTCCCGCAGAACTTCCGCGTGCACGCTGGCGTGCTGGCGGATATCGAGCACCAGCAAGTGAAAGCCGAAGGTTCGGAGTTGTCGCAACAGCGGATCGACAAACGTCTCTGCCAGCCGTTGTCCGCGATTCGCAGTCAAACTTGCCCGCAGCAAAAGAAGATCGGATTCGAACTCCGCCGCGTCGCCATAGGCATGCTGAGCACTCGGACCTTGCCGGCTGCGCTGCAACCGATGGAACACGTAGGAAAGAAAACGTCGTTTGTGCTCCACAGTGTTGCCAGGCCCCCAGGCGTTCGGGACCATCGGCATCGACCGTTCATACTGAGCGAGCCGCGCAAGCATCTCCGCGGATGCGTTCGTCTGCCGTGAAGATGAACTCAGGCAATCGCTCAGGAATTCCACACCACGAATGTACTCAGTGAGAATCACGGCTCGCGCCTGATCCAAGGCATCCTTGATACATTCAGGCTTAACCAGCGGGTTGCCGTCGCGATCGCCGCCGATCCACGAACCAAAACCGATTAGGATGGGCAACTCTGCCGAACCGGGGACCACGCCGTAAACTTCGCGCAACGCATCGGCTACTTCAGCGTAAATGCGAGGCAGGGTTTCAAACAGCGAAAGCCGGAAGTACCGCAATCCCATGCGGATCTCGTCGTTGACGGTGGGCTTGGTCTGGCGAACTTCGTCGGTCTGCCAGAGAGCCGCAATTTCGGCATGGATATTCTGCTCGCAGCGCAGGGCCTCGCCCACGGTGAGGGGAAGACGATCAAGGCGTTCGAGTTGTTCCGCGATGCGGCGGCGCTTCAGCAAAACCGTCTGGCGCGCGACTTCGGTGGGATGGGCGGTAAAAACAGGAGTCACCACGACCTGGCGAAGCGCGGCAAACGCGGCCTCGACGGAAATTCCTTTCCTCCGCATCCGCGATAACGTTCCGTGGAACGAGCCTGGGAGGGGCGCGTGTTGCCGGTCCAACTGGCGGGCGCGGCGGCGACGCTTGCGATGATTCGTCTCTGCAAGATTCGTAAGTTCGAAATAGATGGCAAAGGCTTTGGTGACCTGATAAGCGCGGACTAGATCCATTTCTGCAATCATCGCCTGGGCGCGTGCCATGAGTTCGCCGTGGGCCGCGGCGGCGGAACTGTGCGCAACGCGCTCGCGATGGCGAATCATCAGCCGCCGCAACTCTTCCACGGTATTGAACAGCTCCGGACCGACTTGCTCCACCAGAACTCTGCCCAGCAAGGCGCCGAGCGAGCGCACATCGCGACGCAGCGAGTGGTCCTTGGCAGAGTCCTCAGACTGCGCCGTCAGTTCGGCGAGACGGGCCTTCTGATCGTCCGCTTTCCACAGTGGTTTGGGCTGGGGCATGAGATGGCGAATCGATGCGCGATAAAATGACAGGATAAATCAAACAAGCATAGAGGGACGAACAGAAGCGGTGGGAAGGGTGCTGAAGCTAAGAGATCTATTTCGGAAGTTCGAAGCGATAGCCAATGCCGCGCAGGGTCTTCAGATACCGGGGATGGCGGGGATCAGCTTCTATTTTTTCTCGCAGACGCCGCACGTAAACATCGATCGAACGCGGCGTAACGAAGGGAGTTTCTTTCCAGACCGCGTCGAGCAACTGGTCGCGCGTCAGCACGCGCCCGCAATGCATGGTCAAATACTCGAGCAAGCGGAACTCCCGCACGGTAGTGAGCACGGCCTTGCCTTGCACCTGCACCGTCATCGACGAAGGATCGATTTCAAGCTCTCCCAGACGCAGCACTTCGGGCATTGTGGGGGGCTGGCGTATGCCGCGCAGCACGCTGCGAACCCGGGCCACCAGTTCGCGCGGGCTGAATGGCTTCGTAATATAGTCGTCTCCGCCAAGCTCGAGGCCCCTGACCCGGTCGGCCTCGGCCGTCTTGGCGGTCAGAAAAATGATTGGAGTGGAAGAGAGAGTTGGGGTTTGCCGAATCTGCCGACAGAGCTCAAAGCCATCTGCGCCGGGCAGCATTACATCCAGCAGGAAAAGCGATGGCATCTCGCGCAAGGCTTCCGAGACCACAGAGTTTCCGCTGACGAAACTTTGCACGTCGAATCCGGCCGCCTGAAGATTATGGGAGATTAACCGCGCGATATCTTCCTCGTCCTCGACCAGGAAAACGAGGCAGTGGGACACTCTGGCGATCCCCGGATCACTGAGCGGTTCGTAAGATCCCATGGGAAGATGCATCGCTGATTGCGGCGGCCTGGCACAGGACCAAAGGCACAGCTCCTTTGACAGCCGGGTGCTGCATAAGAATGTATTTTGGAATTGTTGCGAGAATGTTGCCCGAGTGTTAACGAATGATGAATTTGCAGGGGCAGTTACTACGCTTCGGTCCGCTTTTTCGGCGCATGACGCAGACTGCGGCCTTCGATCAGACTGTAGAGGTCTTCCGCCAAGTTAGTTGTGTGGTCGCCGGCGCGCTCCAGGGCTTGCGCCATAAGGAGGACTTCAAAGCTCGAAGGATTGCTATCCGCGCCGTGAACGGTCAAGTGTTTTTGGAACAAAGCATGACAGAGCCGGTCGATGTCCTTATCCATTTGCAGGACCTGGCGGGCGCACTCCAGATCAAGCTTGACGAATCCCCGGTAAACCACATCGAGCATCTCGCGCAGGATAGACGACATTTCTACAAGATGGCGTACATCCGATACTGCAATTTTCTCGGTTCGCGATTGCACCCGCATGGCCATGCTCATCACCAGGTCCCCAATTCGCTCGAGGTCGGTGGTGCATTTCAGGCTGGTCAGCAGCTGGCGCGCCCGGGCTTCATTCACCCGCGTAATTGCTGCTGGCAAACGCTCATCAATGTAGCGCTCGATGATGTCGAGTTCCTTCTCGCAATCTTTGATTGCGAGAAAAGCCATGCGAGAGGAGTTCGTGAGCAGATCGCGCACGTTGAAAGCGGCATCACGAGCAATCAGGAAGGCCCTTAGGGCGGTACGTGTCAGATCATCGAGCGACGCCGCTCCTTTGCCAGCCGTGCGTTTTCCGGTTTCCTGATTCTGAGCGGGCGTGACTGCTCCATCGATTGCCTCGGAATCTTCGGTTGCGGCGCGGGATGCAGCTTTGCGGGGCATAAGTAGGGCTGCGTGTTTTCTGCGATGGGATCGCCCGATCCCATATCACTTAGAATATCTCATTGCCGTTCAGCGAGGAGTCTACCCGGGCAATGTGAAAGGACGGTTAAAACCAAGTTGGACGAACTGCTGAGATATCTACGTCGTCAGTTTACTTACGATGAATGGGCCAACCGCGAAGTGCT
>CAYOVU010000255.1:0-21428 GCA_964407505.1 uncultured Acidobacteriaceae bacterium
GACGGCGATCTGGATTTCGCCAACGGTGAACAACGAGAACCTAAACCTGAATAGCGGCACGCCGATCTCAGCCCCGTATCACGGATACGACGGGCGCGACTTCATGCAGGTCGAGGAGCACTCTGGCGACAACAGCAATTCATGGACGGCATTCAGCAACCTGACGGCGGCGGCGCACGCGAACGGCATCAAGGTCATCGTCGACTGGGCCGAGAACGACACCAACTACAATCAGGGCGGCGAGTTTGGCTCGCTCTACAACAACGGCGTCTTCATGGCCAACGACGCCAACGATCCCAACGGGTATTTCCATCACAATCCGGCAATCGGCGACTTCAACGACCGCTATCAATTGCAGTACTACACGCTTGAGAATCTTGAGGACCTGAATCAGGAAAATCCCACTATCGACAGCTATCTGAAGACCGCGATCCATCAGTTCCAGTCGCACGGCGCCGATGGATTTCGGCTCGATGCCATCAAGCATGTGACGTGGGGATGGGAATATTCGCTAGCCAACTCGGTATTCAACCAGGCTCCAAGCTTTCTTTACGGCGAGTGGTACAACAACGACGAGTACGATCCGATGTATCACGATGCCTATAAATTCGCCAACAAGAGCGGCATCAGCGAATTGGATTTCGGAATCAACAGTGCCGTGCGCGACGTCTTCGCCAGCAACAATAATTTCTCGGAGCTCGATGGCATGATCTCCACCGAGAACTCGAATTTTATCTGGAACAACGACCTTGTCACGTTCTTCGACAGCCACGACGAAGCCCGCCTGCTGACTTTGAATAACAACAACAACCGGCTGCAGGAGGCCATGGCTTTTTTGCTTACGTGCCGTGGCATCCCCGTGATTTTGTATGGCGATGAGCAGTATCTGCACAACGACACCGGCGGCGGCAACGATCCCTACAATCGCGTGTGGATGAGTTCCTTCAATACCAGCACAACTGCGTATCAGCTCATCAATAAGCTGGCAACTTTGCGCCAAAGCAGTAACGACGCCCTCGCCTACGGTGGCTCTCAACAGCGCTGGATCAATAACGATGTCTACATTTTTGAGCGCCAGTTTTTTAGCGACGTGGTTCTCGTAGCCATCAACAAGAACGATACGACCGCATATCCCATCTCCGGGCTGCTTACCGCATTACCGGCCGGCACCTACAGCGACTACTTGGCCGGACTGCTGGGAGGATCAAGCTTGACGGTGACTGCGGGCAGTGGAGGAAATAATCCGGCAAATAACTTCACGCTGCCCGCACACACCGTCGCGGTATGGCAGTCGGTGAGCACGCCAGCCGCGCCGGAGGTTGGCTCCATCGGGCCAACGGTCGGCCAGCCCGGAATGAAAGTGACCATCGCAGGCAAAGGTTTTGGCGCCGCGACGGGCCAGGTTTTGTTTGGCGCAACCGCGGCTTCGATTCAAGCCTGGTCGGATTCCTCCGTGACCTTCACAGTTCCCAACGTGAGCAATGGAATCTACCAGGCGCAGCTTAAAAATAGTTCAGGAACCGCAGCCAACACGATTCAGTTCACCGTGCTGGCAGGCCAGCTTATTCCCGTCACGTTCACGGTGAACAACGCCACTCCGACGAACACAGGAGACTACATTTTCCTGACCGGAAGCACCGTCGAACTGGGAAATTGGGGCACGACTTTTGATACGGCCGTTGGTCCGATGCTTGACCCGAGTTATCCGAATTGGTTTCTGAATGTCTCGCTGCCCGCCGGAGCAAACGTGCAATTCAAATTCATCAAGATCGCCGCGAACGGCACCGTGACGTGGGAAAACGGATCGAACCATCAATACACGGTGCCTACCAGCGGGACTGCATCGGTGAATGTGAACTGGCAATACTAGACCCAGGCACAAGTGAGTCGCTCTGATGGGCCGGCGTCGAATTGTTAGCGCGCCGCCCACCTTACTTTCGCGTCTGGATTTTCGTTCCCTTCCTGTATCCTTATTCCCCATGGCCAGCGCCATCACTTCACTCTCCACGCCTCGCGACCGCGGCTCATCCTTCGCATCCGGCATGGCCATCATCTGGGCGATCGCCCTGGCCAAACTCTTCTTCCACATCTACTTCAACAATCGCTACGGCTATTTCCGCGATGAGTTCGATTACATCGCGTGCGGCGATCACCTTGCCTGGGGATATGTCGACCAGCCACCGCTCATTCCATTTCTCATCCACATTTGCCGCGCCGTCCTTGGAGACTCCCTCCGCAGCATCCGCTTCATTCCCGCGCTGGCTTCGTCTCTTCTCGTCGTGCAAACCGCCGTCCTCGTCCGCGAGTTCGGCGGACGCCGCTTCGCCCTGCTCCTGAGCGCCATCACCGTCGTCATCGCGCCGCAATATCTTTCCAACGGCAGCCTGCTCGGTACCAACTGCCTCGAACCCAACCTCTGGATGGGCTGCGCCTACTTCGCCATCCTCGCCACAAAACGTGACGACCCTCGCTACTGGCTGTGGTTCGGCGTCGTTGCTGGAATCGGCATGCAGGAGAAGTATTCCATCGCACTCTTCGGCTTTGGCATCGTCGTAGGACTTTTGCTGACGGCCCAACGACGCGTCTTTCTTGATCGCTGGATCTGGCTTGGCGGACTCGCGTCTTTCCTGATTTTCCTTCCCAACCTGCTCTGGAACATTCACTATCACTGGCCTTTCTTCGAACTGATGCACAACATTCGCGCCGAAGGCCGCGACGTTGTCCTTCCTTTTCCGCAATATTTCTTTCAGCAAACGGTGCTGGTTGATCCCATCACCGCGCCGATCTGGCTCACCGGATTATGCGCGCTGATCTTCTCGACGCGACTTAAGCCGTATCGCTTTCTCGGCTGGTGCTACCTGGCTTGTTTCAGCGCCTTTTTTATTCTTCACGGGAAAAATTACTATCTCGCGCCCGTGTACCCCATGCTCTTCGCTGCCGGAGCGTTCGTGATTGAATCGGCTATCGAAGGAAAGCAAGAAGAAGGCGCAAGAAAATCGGCGCGACGGGGATGGCTGAAGCCCGTCATCATAATCATTCTCCTCGCGAGCGGCGCCCACCTCGCTCCCGTCACCATTCCCGTTTTCTCCCCGGAAAATTTCGTCGCTTACTCGCACACGCTCCCGTTCAAGCTCCCCGTCATGGAGCATGGCCATGAACGATCGCCTCTGCCACAGTGGTATTCCGATCAATTCGGCTGGCAGGAAATCGTCGACGAAACCGCCGTAGCATGGAATCGAATTCCTGAGGCGGATCGTGCCGACTGCGGCATCTTCGCCCAGGACTACGGCCAGGCCGGCGCCATCGACTTTCTTGGTCGCCACTACGGCCTTCCACGCTCCCTCAGTGGCCATCAGACATGGTTTCTCTGGGGACCGCGTGGATATTCCGGCAATTGCATGGTCGTCCTCGATGACAGACGCCAACGCCTCGAACAACTCTGGGATCACGTCGAATACGTCGGTACGTCTGCCGATAATCCTTACGCGCTCGAAAAACAGATCGACGTCTTCATCTGCCGCGGTGCAAAGTTCGGAACCTTCGCGCAACTTTGGCCAGAACTAAAACGCTGGCGCTAACGGACTGTTCTTGAACAGAACATTTCATCCGCGTCTTGTTGAAAACACGCGATTTTTCGTGGGTAATGCTTGACATCGCAAGATGCGGTCGTCAACAATCGAGCCGCACTTCAATGCGGGTTCTGAACATCGTTCTCACGATCGGATTCGAATCACTCGATCGTTCGGAAACTTACTCACGAGGGTTTCATGTTGATTACCGCGCGCCGCGCGCTATTTCTCTGTCTCCCGCTTATTCTGGCTACCGTTCTTCTCGCTCAGAAAATCACTGTGACGCAACCTACGATCTGGGCTTCCAAGCCAGACGTCGCCGCCTTCGAAAAAATCGAGAACGACCGCCTCGCCGCCGTACAACATTCGATCGATACGCTGCTCGCCGTCAAAGGCAAACGCACGATTGAAAATACTCTCGTGCCCTACGACGAGGCCGTCCGTCAAAACAATTCGGCCGCATACCTCGCTGGAATGATGGAGCAAGTGCATCCTGACGCCACTTTTCGCGATCACGCTACGGCCATGGTCACCAAGGCCAGCGCCGCCCAGACCGCCATCGCGCTCAATCACGACGTTTATAACGCACTCGCTGCGCTCGATCTCTCGAAGGCTGATCCCGCCACTCGCTATTACGTGCAGCGCCAGCTCCTCGAGTTTCGCCTGGCAGGTGTCGACAAAGACGAAGCCACCCGCGCTCGCCTGAAGAAATTAAACGACGAAGCTACCGAAGAGAATTCCATGTTCGATCGCAATATTTCCGACGGGCAGAAAGTGGTCGAGGCCGATCCTTCCGAACTCGACGGCATGCCGCAGGATTACATCGATCGTCACAAGCCCAGCACCGATGGCAAGGTCCATATCACCACGGATTATCCCGATGCCCTTCCGGTCTTCAAGTTTGCCAAAAGCGATTCCCTGCGGCGCCGCATCTCTCATGCTTTCGACACTCGCGCCTATCCCAAAAACCAGGAAGTTCTCACCAGCCTGATGAAGACGCGCTATGAGATCGCCACGCTTCTCGGCTATTCCTCGTGGGCCGACTATAACGCCGCCGACAAGATGATCGCGAAAGGCCACAACATCGCCGACTTCATCCAGCAAGTCGACGATGCGTCACGCCCACTCGCGCAAAAAGAATTCGAGATGCTGCTCGCCGAAAAACAAAAAACCGATCCTAGCGCGACGAAGGTCTACGATCACGAAGCCGGTTATCTCTCGGAATTAGTTCGCCGCACCAAATACGATTTTGACTCTCAATCCACCCGCCCATACTTCCCCTTCACGGAAGTCAAACAGGGCATTCTCGACACTGCTGCCAATCTCTTCCACGTCACTTTTCAGCAGGAGCAAGATGTCCCCGCGTGGGATCCCACCGTCGAAACCTGGATCGTGATCGATGGCGGAAAGGCCATCGGCCGCTTCTATCTTGACATGCATCCGCGCCCCGGCAAGTTCAGCCACGCCGAGATGGTTCAGGTCCTCGACGGTATTCGCGGTAAGCAACTGCCCGAAGCGGCCCTCGTGTGCAACTTCCCGATGCCCACCGCCTCCGATCCCGGCCTCATGGAGTACGGTGACGTGAAAACGTTCTTCCATGAATTCGGCCACCTCATGCACCACATTCTCGGCGGCCAGTTGCAGTGGGCTGGCATCGCGGGCATTTCCATGGAATCCGACTTCGGCGAAGCCCCGTCGCAAATGCTCGAAGAGTGGATCGCCAGCCCACAAGTCCTAGCCAAGTTCGCCCGCCACTACAAAACCGGCGAGCCCATTCCTGCCGAACTCGTCGCCCGCATGAATCGTGCCTCCGCCTTCGGACGCGGCGGCTGGGTCGGGTCGCAGAACAGCTACAGCGCCATCTCCTACGACATCTACAAAACCAAACCCGAGAACGTGAACCTCGACACCGTTATGCTCGATGACACGCTCCGTTACACCCTCATCACCCCGCTGCCCGACGAACACTCGTGGGCTTCGTTCGGACATCTCGGTGGCTACTCCTCCGCTTACTACACGTATCTCTGGGACAAAGTGATCGCCGAAGATTTCTTCCTGCAATTCGATCATCAAAATCTTCTGGCCGGCGACGCACCCATGAAGTATCGCCGTGTAGTACTTGAACCCGGCGGGTCGATGTCAGCCAACGATTTGGTGAAGAATTTCCTCGGCCGCCCGCAGAACATCGCTGCCCTGCAGAAGTGGATGGGAGAGGAGTTCGAAGGAGCACCAAGCGCGAAAGCGGGAGGCAAGTAATCCCCTTAAACTACACAACAAATACACCGAAGCTCTCGAAGCACAAAGACGGCCTTCGCAGAGCAAACTACGGCGTCTAGGTCCGCCTCGGTTTACTATTAGTCCTGTCTCGCTCAGCGAAAGTTGAGGCTCTACCCATGATCTTCGGGTTAGTCTTCGCGTTGATCATCGCGGCTCCCCTGCAGCACGCTCAAGACGCATACGAACGTCACCACCAGGCCGCGATTCGCATCAACGATCTCGCCGCTCGAATTCATTCACAAGCCGATGCCGACGCGATGATCTCTGAAATCGCCGATCTGTTCGAAAAAGAACTGCCTCCGGTATGGGCCATGAGCATCATCCGCCAGCGAGTGGCCCATGCGGAGTTCGAAGCAGCTAGCAACCCAACGAAATTAATCCCGGAACAACGTGTCGTCGATGTCTGGAATCACTATGCCCGAGAGATCGGAGCGCCTGACGAAGCCATCGTCTCCGTCGCTGAGATTCACAACATGCGTGATGGATCGTTCACCGTGACCCAGATGATGTGGGCTCGTGGACATCAAACGATCTGGACGATGCCCAACGTGTACGCGGTAGGAAGCGACGGCAAAGTCGCCGACGGTTGCCGGGCCGTTGACGCCATTCGCGTAATTCATGACTTGGACAGCCTTTTTCAAAATCTCCGCGCCGCGCGGGAGCGCCTTCAGAAAGGAATTGTGGCGTCGGAAGAAATCAAGAAGCGGGAGGGAGAACCAAAATCGCAGCTACGCTCAGTCGCCCAACTTGAAGCCCACGCCGACTCAAATCCTATACGCCCCGCAGAACTGCACTATGTACAGGATCACGGTTCAGCGGCTTATGACCTGTTACTTGTCCGTTTGTTCGACGAACTATTCCCCGCAGAGTGAGAGCCCGACGAAAACGAGGGACAGCTAGAAGCTAGCAGCTCCTAGTACCTAAACGACTGAATCTCCGTCACCCCTGAGTCCGGACCGTCCACGTATCCGCTGCGGTTACTCGGGTTCAATGCAATGTGCGTGAACACAACGTTAGAGGAATTCGAGAAGTTAAATCCGTTCAGCGACTCCACTAGTCTTCCCTTCGGTGTATAAACCTGAATGCTGCTTCCCGGCCCCGTACTTGACACCGACTGCGCCACAAAAAACAGCTTGTGCACTGGATCGAACTCCACGTCCGAACCACTTTGAAGCTGACCGGACGCTCCCGGCAGAACCACGGCAAACCCCGTTTTCTTTTTCAAATCGTAAAACTCAACTCTGAAATCGACCTCCGTAGTCGTGCACGCGATCCCGTCCTCCGAGTCCACGGCAAGTCCGTTGATAGAACCCTGACGAAATGGAGGCGGGCCCGGGATCCCCTTGAACTCGTTCACCGTTCCTGCCGCCAGGTCTACGAGCGCCAGCACCGGCGGCGGGCCACCCACGGTTCCATCCGAGGACGCCACGACTGCCAGGTTCGTCGTGCTGTCATATGCCACCTGCGGTTCTTCGCTGAAGCTGAAGACCGGATCGGTGAGCGTAATAAGAGGTTCAAAAGTATTCGCCCCCACGTCGGAACCGAACACAAAAGACGAAAAATTATTGCCGTCGTTATGAAATGCGAGCACGGCCGTGGTCGCAGAACCCTGGTTTCGACTGACTCCGATGATAATGTCGTCACTCGCGAGTGGCGGAGTCCACGTGCCCGTGAACTTGTTCATGGAAAGAGGATTCAGTTCTTCATAAATCCGCTGCGTCACAAAGTTGCCCTGCACATGCTCGCGCTCCACCAGACCCACGCTGGTGCCAACGATGCCCAGCGTCAGAAAATCGTCCTTGCTCTGGATCTTCGAAACCACGTTCAGAATTTTGCCGCTCTTCTGATCGAAGGTTTCCACCGCGGCCAGCACTTTCCCGCCGCCAAGGTCCTGCGCCTCGCTCAGCACGCCTTCGGTGCCGTTCTGGTCGATGTCGAAGCCAAATATCTGTCCGCCAAACTTGCTATGAACGATCGTGCTTCCAGGACCCACCGGCGGCCGCTGTTCCTGCTGCCCAGACGCCTGAGCCTCGCCCCGCACAGCGACGCCCAACGAAAACAAGAACATCAGCGCAAATGCTCCCCCTCGACATGACTCATGAACAGTTCGGCATTCCATGACTCG
The DNA here is from genome assembly GCA_964407505.1 of uncultured Acidobacteriaceae bacterium. Taxonomy (GTDB): domain Bacteria; phylum Acidobacteriota; class Terriglobia; order Terriglobales; family Acidobacteriaceae; genus Sulfotelmatobacter. The sequence goes on from CAYOVU010000255.1 coordinate 7,972, forward strand.
ATCCCCTTGTGAAGTGTCTGTCCAAAGCTCCGCGCGCGAAAAGCCTACAGGGGCACGCCATCGCTGATGTCAGAGGTTTGTAAAATATCTGTCTCAGTGCGGAGCGGGCACTCTACCAGCTGCCTTTGACTTTGATAGTGCTATGGCCCGAATTCCACGTGCCGGAAGAGAGCAACTGTCCGGCACTCCCACAGCTTTGTCATCCTGAGGAAGTGGAGTCTCTCGCTGCGCGGGAGACTCCCGACGAAGGACCTCTGCAGTTGTTGGCGGTATCTTGGCAGTATCGGCGGCACTATCAAATACATAGGTCCTTCGGCCCGCAAAAACGCAGTCCTCAGGTTGACAAGCGACGGAATGCAGTCCTCCGAACGAAACGGCCGAAACCCGTGGGTCGAAGTACGGAAGCCGAACTCCTTGCTGCACCTTCCCCAATCCCTGTAGCATCAATATTCAGGCATTCATAAGGAATTAAGGAGCACTCATGGCCACCGACACTCTTGCCGCCCCCGCCGCCCTCAGCCACACCCCGACCCGAATTCTCAAGAATTTTATCGACGGCGAGTGGGTCGAGTCCTCCACGGGAGAGACTTTCGAAGACCGTAACCCCGCCGACACGCGCGACGTGGTCGGCATCTTTCAGAAATCCGCGAAAGCCGATGTCGATGCCGCCGTCGATGCCGCCAAGAGCGCCTTTGCCAAGTGGCGCCTCGTGCCCGCACCGCGCCGCGCTGAGATTGTCTTCCGCGCCGCCGAAATCCTCATCGCGCGCAAAGAAGAGTACGCCCGCGAGATGACCCGCGAAATGGGCAAAGTGCTCGCCGAAACTCGTGGCGACGTGCAAGAGGCCATCGACGCCGCCTACTACAACGCCGGCGAAGGCCGCCGGCTCTTCGGTCCGACCGTGCCCTCCGAAATGCCCAACAAATTCGCCATGGCTGTGCGCCAGCCTATCGGCGTCTGCGGCATGATCACGCCCTGGAATTTCCCCATGGCGATTTCCTCCTGGAAGCTGCTGCCCGCCATCGTTTGCGGCAACACCTGCGTCATCAAGCCCGCGCAGGATACTCCACTCTCCACCTTCAACCTGGTTCGCGCCCTCACTGACGCCGGCCTGCCCAAAGGCGTCATCAACATCGTCGCCGGATACGGCCCCGAAGTCGGCACGCCGATCGCCGAGCACGCCGACGTGCGTGCCATCTCCCTCACAGGATCGTCCGCCGTGGGGCGCATCATCGGCGGTATCGCCGCCAAAACTTTCAAACATTGTTCGCTCGAACTCGGCGGCAAGAACCCCATGATTGTCCTCGATGACGCCAACCTCGACCTCGCCATCGAAGGCGGCTTGTGGGGCGCGTTCGGCACCACCGGCCAGCGTTGCACCGCCACCAGCCGCATGATCGTGCAAAAAGGCGTTTACCGCGAATTTGTCGAGCGCCTCGTCGCCCGCGCGAAGAAACTCAAAGTTGGAAACGGTCTCGATGAGACCGTCCAGATGGGACCAGCCATCAACGAGAAACAACTGCAAACCGACCTCAGCTACGTTGAGATCGGCCGTAACGAAGGCGCAAAACTCGTCTGCGGCGGCAACCACCTCGAGAAAGGCGACTACCAACACGGCTGGTTCATGGAGCCGACTGTCTTCACCGACGTCGACCCCAAAATGCGCATCGCCCAGGAAGAAATCTTCGGCCCGGTCGTTTCCATCATTCCCTGCGACGACCTCGACGACGCCATCGAAATCGCCAACGGCATCGAGTACGGACTTTCCTCCGCGCTCTACACCAAAGATGTGAACAAGGCGTTCTCCGCCATCCGCGACCTCTATGCCGGCATCACCTACATCAACGCGCCAACCATCGGAGCCGAGGTTCACCTGCCCTTCGGCGGCACCAAAGCCACCGGCAACGGCCACCGCGAAGGCGGCATCGGCGCAATCGATTTCTATACAGAGTGGAAGTCGGTCTACGTCGATTATTCGGACAAGTTGCAGAAGGCACAGATCGACCGAGCGGATTAATTTCCCAACACAGGCACGATGCCGGCCGATCATCGCTGGTTCTGATTCGGCCCCATCTTCTCTTTTTAAGTGGCCTGTTTTCAGGCAAGCCGGCTCATTGTGTGCGGCAGCATTGAGGCTGGAGTTCCGGGCAGGATCTCACGCACGCTAGCAATTGGATTGGTAAACCTCCTTCTCCACTCCGTCGGGTAGCCAAGCGAGACTTCCTCGAAGCGAGTGCCGTCCCGATGCATCGTGGAACGGACGTGAAGATGGCCGGACACGACTACGGTCGCGTTAAAACGCAGATGCCAATCTTCACTAAGCCTGGTTCCGCACCAGATAGAAAACCGCGGTATTGCCACCCGGACCAGATCCTCCCGCAAGGGAAAGTGGTTCACTAATACAAGCGGCAGGCCATCATTGCAGCTTTTCAGTCGCTCCTCAGTCAAAGCACACCGCGCATGGCACCACTCGGCAATCCCACGGTAGGGGTCGGGATGCAGCAATTCCTCATCCGTACAATGAGTGCCCGCCTCTAACGCCCAACCCACCGCTTTTTCAGGAGGAATATGGCTGGGGCAAAAGCTGTAGTCGTACAACAGAAATAACGGGGCTATCCGGACTTTTTGCTCGGCAACTGTAACAACAGGATAAGGATCCTCCGGCGTTAATACGTTGTAAGAGCGGCATAAGGCCACCAACAGCTCATACTTGTATTGCCCTCGGGCTTCATCGCGACTCGAGGGGAGCGTCCACAGTTCATGATTGCCTGGAACCCACACCAAGCGCCGGAAACGAGGAGCTAAGACGCTAAACGCGAATTCAAGATGAAGTGCAGTTTCTCCAATATCCCCGGCCAGAATCAACCAGTCGTCGGGATGCGGCGCGATCTCCGCTATGACCCGCCGGTTATCTTCATAACCTAAGTGCAGATCGCTTAGCGCAAATAGCTTCATCTAATTACCCACAAACTAAAGTAGTTTCAGTGTAACGCAATGCAGTATGCGACAAAGCACTCTCGGGCCACACAATAAGCGATTTTGCAGGCACCTTGGGTCTTCTGTTAGCAGCAACGGCACTTGGGGTCCTGACCGGATCGGCTGGAATCTTGCGCCGATTCAGTGCTACTACCCGCAGAGCCTTCCCGACTATGGTCAGCAGGGTGGGGACTATCCTCTTCTTGTTCCCTCACCCCATCGCGTTGTAAAGTACAAACCCAGTAGGGAGACGACCAAAAATGCAAAGGATCTCAGCAGTGGCCTTACCGCGGCTTGCCGCCGTGTTGTGCGGGTTCATTCTTTTCTTCGCAGCTATGGCGCAGGCCGAGCAGCGCCCTATGACGACACACGTTCCCGAAGCCGTCTCCACCGGCGTCGCGCCGCTAGTCGGACATCTTCCCAGCGAGCAGCGTCTCAGCCTGGCGATCTCCCTGCCCCTGCGTAATGAAGCCGAACTCGACAGCCTGCTCGACGAGCTCTACGATCCGCAAAGTCCCAACTTCCATCACTACCTCAGCGTGCAGGAGTTTACAAACAGATTCGGTCCGTCCGAGTCTGACTACGCAGCGGTTCTCCAGTTCGCGCGAGCCAACGGTCTAGCTGTGATCGATACGCCTGCTAATCGCTTAGTCCTCGATGTTGAAGGCCCGGCGGCGAACATCGAGAAGGCTTTTAACATCAGTTTCGGCCTCTATCAGCATCCCACCCAGAGTCGCACGTTCTACGCTCCAGACCGCGAGCCTTCGCTCGATCTCGATGTGCCGTTGCTACACATTTCTGGCCTCGATAACTTCAGCCTGCCTCACGCGAAGAACATCCGCGCCTCGCAGGCCAACACTCAGGCGCAAGTCGGCAAGACCACCGGCTCCGGCCCCGGCGGCCAGTTCATCGGCAGCGATATGCGAGCGGCCTATTATGGCTCCGGCGCGCTCAACGGCACGGGACAATCCGTCGGCCTCTTCGAATTTGCCGGATATGAAATCAGCGATGTCCAAAATTTCTTCAAGAAAGTGAAGCAGCCGCTCAACGTCCCGGTGAAGGGCGTGTCGGTGAACGGCGCGCGGCTGACCTGCCCTCCGGCTTCTTGCGACGATAGCGAGCAGGTATTGGATATCGAAATGGCAATCTCCATGGCTCCGGCCTTAAGCCAGGTTGTGGTCTACGTGGGAAACAAGGATGTTTCTATCTTCAACCAGATGGCGGTGGACAATATTTCCAAGCAAGTGAGCTGCTCCTGGGGATGGAGCGACGATGAAACCAGCCTCGACCCCATCTTCAAGCAGATGGCAGCTCAGGGCCAGAGCGTATTCGTCGCGACCGGCGACGACGGATCGAGTACTCCCGCCGACGTGGTCTGGCCAGCGGACGATCCCTACATCACCGCCGTGGGCGGCACGGACTTGACCACCACTGGCCCCGGCGGCGCGTGGATGGCGGAAACCGGCTGGAATGGCAGCGCTGGCATGCCCTCCAAAAACGGCGTTCCGATTCCCGGCTATCAGAAACATAAGGGTGTTATCACCAAACTCAATGGCGGTTCGAAGACGCTGCGCAACATCCCGGATGTCGCCGCCGAAGCGAATACCAACCAATACAGTTGTTACGACGGCTCCTGCAGCGGCGGCAATGGAGGCACCAGCTACGCCGCTCCCCAATGGGCCGGCTTGATCGCGATGGCAAACCAACAAGCGGTCGCTGGTGGCGCATCAACTCTCGGCTTCCTCAACCCCGCGCTTTATAAGATTGGCCTGGGCTCGGGCTACGACTCTGACTTCCACGACATAACCAGCGGCAGCAACGGCCAATACAAGGCCGTGACAGCTTTTGACTTGGTAACCGGCTGGGGCAGCCCGAATGGCGCGAACCTTATCGATGCACTAACACAATGACGACAACTTACATTTTGGTTAGACGGATTATAAGTGGCTAATAACTTAGATTAAACTAGGTTATAAGTAGTTAAGGTTACCTAACATCGTGAGTGGTTGGAGTTTCTCGCATCGCTCGACAGCCGATTCCTCACGCATGATTTCCTCTAAACACCTTAGTAATCTTGCCGCGAAATGTTCTGGAACGTACCTTCTAATGATCCGGCGTTCAATCTTGTTGAGCAGTCATGGGTGTTACGTTTGCCCGCTTTTTTTTCTTGCACGCGATTCAAAAGGAATATTTCCGAAAAACGCTTATCTGCAACACTGGCGCTGCTGCTCGGCATGACTCTTAGCCTCGCCCCTTGTGTGTTGGCGCAAAACTCCGACAAGCCCGGGCGCAAAGTCATTTCCACCGTGAAGCCCGGCTACCCGCAAACCCTGAAGGACTTGCACATTGAAGGATTGGTTCGGCTTAGAGCGACCGTGCTCCCCAACGGCTCAGTTGCCAATATTCAGGTGATCGGCGGCAACCCCATTTTGGTAGAGAACGCCATCAAGGCCGTGAAGAATTGGAAATATGCCCCGGCCCCCTCGCAGACGGAAGAACCGGTCGTCCTCAACTTCTTCGACCGCTAGATTTATCTTCTCGGTTCGATCCCTTCCGGTAGAGATTCGGGAACGACACCTCTTGTACAATCGGGGGAATGCAGCCCCTCGTACCCGCGACTCAAGCCCGCGAAATCACCGCTGCCAAACGACTCGAGAACGTTCGCTATGCCATTCGCGACCTGGCGTGCGTGGCGGATGAAGTGATCCAGCAGGGACATAAGATTCTGCCGCTGAACATCGGCGATCCGCTCAACTTCGATTTCCAAACGCCACCACACATCATCGAGGCCGTTTACAGAGCCATGCGCGACGGCAAGAACGGTTACGCACCATCTCCTGGCATTCCTGAAGCACTCGAAGCAATTCGCGGCGAGGCCACGCGCAAACGCATCACCACAGTGCGCGATGTCTTCGTGACCTCCGGCGCAAGCGAGGCGGTTGACGTCTGCATCAGCGCGCTGGTGAATCCTGGCGAGGACATTCTTACTCCCAAGCCCGACTACCCACTCTACTCAGCCGTTCTCTGCAAGCTTGGTATCGCGCTCAATGCTTATGATCTGAATGAAGACGACGCGTGGCAGCCCGAACTCGCCGATATCGAACGCAAGCTCACACCGCGCACCCGCGGCATCGTGCTGATCAATCCGAACAATCCGACGGGATCTTTATGCTCGCAGCAGATGCTCGATCAAATCGCGGAAGTCGCGCGCTGTCACAACCTCGTGGTTTTCTCCGACGAAATCTACGACAAGCTGATTTTGCCTGACTCAAACGAAGCCGCCACACCGCACATGGCTTTCGCCGCCGTTGCGCCCGACGTGCCCTGTATCACCTTCGGCGGCATGTCGAAGAATTATCTCGTCCCGGGATGGCGCATCGGATGGGGCATCGTCTCCGGTGACGCGGCTGCCGTAAGGCCATATATCGAAGGCATTCACCGCCTGCTGCGCGCGCGCCTCTGCGCCAACCATCCCGAGCAGTACGCCATCAAGCCCGCGCTTGAAGGCCCGCAGGATCATCTCATCGAAGTACGGCGCAAATTGCGCTCCCGCCGCGATCTCACGCAGAAATGGTGCGAGTCCACGCCACGCGTAAGCTGCGTCGCCCCCCGCGGCGCCTTCTACGCCTTCCCGCGCATCGATATTCCCGAGAGCGACGAAGTCTTCGTCAAAGAGCTCATCCGCCAGAAGCACGTTATGGTCGTGCACGGCTCCGGCTTTGGGCAGAAGCCAGACACGCAGCACTTCCGGATTGTGTTCCTGCCGGATGAGAAGACGTTGACCAGCGCCTATGCAGGGATTGCGGATTTCATCCGCGAGAGATACGGCAGCACATAATCTAACAGAAACTCCATGGTATCCGCTCCTCGCGACCTTTGCGGCTGTTCTTTGCGGTTTAAGGCTTCTGCCCTTGCCCTGCCTTTGACTTTCTCTTTCCCCGTGAATCTGCTTAAATCAAACCAAGGCGCAACCCGGGTCGCGTCTTTAGTGTTTTTATAAATTGTGGTCGACATTCATTCGCACATTCTTCCGGAAGTAGACGACGGCTCCAAGTCCTGGGAAATCTCCGTCGCAATGTGCCGCATGGCCGCCGCCGACGGTATCACGCATCAGGTCGCGACTCCGCACGCCAACGATCGCTATCACTACGACCGTCCTTATTTGCAAAGCCTAGTCGATCATCTGCAATCGCTGATTGGCGATGTGCTCACTCTCAGCCTGGGCTGCGACTTCCATCTCTCGTACGACAACTTGCAGGATGTGCTGGCCAATCCTGCCCGCTACGCCATCGAAGGCTCGCACTACATGCTGGTCGAGCTGAGCAACTACAGCGTCCCGCAGCAAACTACAGACTGTTTCACGCTGCTTGGCGATCGCGGGATCACCGCCGTCATCACTCATCCTGAACGGAACCCGATTCTGCGCGAGAACTTGCAGCGCGTGGTGGAGTGGGCCGAGCAGGGTTGTGTAATTCAGGTGACCGGGTCAGCGCTCACTGGCTTCTGGGGCGACCGCGCTCGCCGCGCCGCGCACTGGCTGCTGGAACACGATGCCGTCCATGTACTGGCGACCGATGCGCATGATACCGAGAAGCGAATTCCCGTGCTCTCGACCGCCCGCGATGCCGCCGCCGAACTTTGTGGTGCGGACGTTGCGGAAGCTCTGGTTGAATCGAATCCCACCGCAATTATCCATTCGCAACCACTGCCGTATTTTCCGCGGCCTGTAATCGGAAGTTATCGCAAGGCTCCCGGAGCGTAGCAGTTGGCAATTAGCAGTTAGTAACTAGCGATCAGCAATCGGAATTGTTTTCGTAACAACGAGAACCGCAAAGCTGCGGTGAATCTGGTTGTGCGGTGTGGGCTAAATGCTAATTGCCAATTGCTAGTTTATCGCTGCGGATCCGTCGCGCCGTGATCAGAAATTCCAGCAGATGGTGCAGGAGGCTGGGAAGGGATCGGTGAAGCTTGATTCGCATTGATTGGCGCGCCCGGATCGGCGCTATGCGAAACCGGGTTCGCCGTGGAGCTTGCAGAGGACGCATGCAACGTCTCCGGCCCCGTGGTCATTGCGCTCTCCGGATTCAGCAGATGGTCGTGATTCGGCCCCAGGCCCAGACTGATCAGAGCTCGAGCGTCCGGAACCGTCTTCGATTGCCAGCCATGATCCGCCTGATATTTCCGCATTGCGTCTTCGCTGGCTTGATTCCAGGTTCCGGCCGCTTCGCCGCTCAAGTAATGCTCGCGAATCAGAGCTTCCTGGATCGCCTGCGCCCGCTCAGGTTCAATCTTCTGCTGGCCGCGCGCCTTCGCCGACTTCTTGCCGGTCTTGCGCGAACTCACGTGCTTGGTCTTGCTAGTGTATGCAGCAACGGTAGCCTTCGATTTTGTATGCTGACTTGTCGCGGGATGGGAGGCAGGGTGAGGTTTGTGAGAACTTGTGGCCTTAGTCATCGAACCGCTTGCGCCCGAGGTCTTTGTCTGTGGCTTAGTACTGGCGGTCTTTGTGCCGCCAGTTTTCTGCTGCGAAGAAGCGGCGGGCGAAGCTGTTTCCTGCGTTTTGGCGGAGCCGGACAAAATGCAGGCGCACAGCAGCGCCGCAGCGCAGCTAGCCGTCAAACTCCCGCTCCGAATTCCTGCCCAACGCTTTTGCTCCAACGTCAAGGCCCTCTAAAGCCAACAACCAGCATCACCCGCAAAAAACAAACCCAACCGAAACTCGCATTGTAATCATCCCCTACAAAAGGGGGCAATGCCAGTTCCCGTTGGGTTCAGGCCAGGTTACGGAAGTGTTCCGGCCACGAAGATTGTGCCATCCTGCCGCGTCGAACCGCGCGGGCGCACCAGGAAAACCACATCCTGACCGCTCTTCAGGCTCGATTCAACTTTGGCGAAATCCTCTTCGCTGTTCACCGGCTGTTTGTTCACTTCCAGGATCACGTCGCCGCGGTTCAAATTGATGTCTTCGGCAAACGACCCCGTCTTCACATCCTGCACGATCACGCCTTTACCCGCAGGCATGTCCAGCCGGTCGGCCATCTCCGGCGTCAGCTTGCGAACCGTTAAGCCGAACTTGTTCTGCTTCGGCGTACTCTCGTCGTTACCACCTTCATCATCGTTCAAACGGGCCGCAAACAGCTTGGCGCGATCCGCGATGGTCACGGACGTGTCCTGCTGCTTGCCGTTGCGCAGGAAGCCCACGGCCACCTTCACTCCAGGCTTGCGCGAGGCGATGTCCGCCACCAACTCGGCTCCCTTGGTTACTTTGTGGCCGTCGATGGTAGTAATTGTGTCGCCAACTTTCAGCCCAGCCTGATCGGCGGGACTGCCCGCCACTACGCTCGAAACGGTCACTCCCGAACCCGCGCCGTAGACTCGAGTAATCGCCGGATTCTCGACCGCATCAAACATGATTCCGATGGAACCGCGCGCTACCCGGTGTTCTGGCCCGATCAGCTGGTTGTAAACCTGTACGACGGTGTTGGAAGGAAGCGAGAATCCTACTCCGGCGTAAGCGTTGGTTTCGCTCAGGATCGCCGTGTTGATGCCGATCACTTCTCCATCCATGTTCACCAGCGGCCCGCCTGAATTTCCGGGGTTGATCGCAGCATCAGTCTGAATGAAGGTTTGAAACTGCCGCCCGGGAACGATGTCGCGCCCTTTGGCGGATACGATGCCCGCGGTCACGGTACCTACCTGGCCAAACGGGCTGCCGATAGCCAACACCCAATCGCCCACGTCCATGCTGTCCGAGTTCCCCAGCTTTGCGGACGGTACTTGCCTGTCCAGATCAATCTTGATCACGGCTAAATCGGTTTCCTGGTCTTCTCCCACCACCTTGGCGTCATGCTGCACGCCGGGCGGATCGTCCTGCAACCGCACGCGAATGCGGTCCGCCTTCTCCACCACGTGCCTGTTGGTGACGATATAACCCTTAGGGTCGACGATGACTCCCGATCCCAGCGAACGCTCCCGGATCGAGCCATCGCCGCCGAGTGGACCACCCTGCCCGCCCGGTCCTCCGAAGAACCGGTTGAAGAAATCATCCATACCGCCGTTGCTGCCGCCGTTTTCGTCATCGTCTGGAGCCTGCCCGCCACGCCGCTTGTGCGGGCTCTTGATAGTCGATTCCGTGTTGATGTTGACCACGCACGGCCCGAGTTGCTTAGCGATTTGCGAGAATGCGTTGGAAAGTTGCTTGGGAGAAGGAACCGACAGAGGCGTAGCGTCGGAAGCCTTCTGACCTTCTTTACCCTTCACTCCGAATGAAACGACAGTGCCGATTAAAATGCCCAGCGCCAGCGTTGCTGCAATGCTGAACGAATAAACCCACCGACGGGACTTCATCTGCACCCACATCGCCCGCGAATCCATATGCGTACTTCCCTCCGAAAAACTGACGAACGTTCAATTATACCCGTTTGCTAGGTCGGAACTCCCAAGCAGAAGCCCGATGGAACGCGGCATGCATTTCGGTGATTACAAACAGAGAACCTTCAGCAGGTTAGACGCGCTTGGCCGGTCTTTCGTTTTCCCCGATTCGCGCTACTTCGCTTCGTATACCGTTTTCCCACCCACCACGGTCCGCAGCACCTTGGTCGCCAGCACTTTCTCAGGAGATGTGGCTGTTACATCACGATCCAGCACCACAAAATCGGCGAGCATCCCCGGTACGAGCTTTCCCTTTTCTTTCTCTTCGAACTCGGCAAAGGCTCCACCCGTGGTGTAAGCGGCAATCGCCTGATCCATGGTCAACCTTTGCTCGGGATGATATTCCTGCTTGCCGTCTTCGCTCTTGCGCGTCACCGCCGCATACAGCCCGCGAAATGGTGTCACCAACTCAACCGGATAATCCGTCCCAAACGCCAGGGTCACGCCTTTATTCAGCATCGAGGCCCACGCGTAAGAGGTTGCGGCCCGCGTTGGTCCCAGCCGGTCCTGTGCCCAGCGCATGTCGGTAAGCACGTGACTGGGTTGCATCGACGCGATCACCTTCAACTCCTTAAATCGAGTGATCTGCGCCGGCGTCGTGACTTGCGCATGTTCGATGCGAAAGCGAAAATCGTCGCCGCCATTCGCCGCCTTAACTTTTTGTTCGCGCGCAGCATTCTCGGCTTCAGAGAACGCATCCAGAGCCAACTGCACCCCCCGGTCGCCAATGGCATGAAACCCGAGCTGAAATCCAGCCAGCGCGCGTTCCTTCGCCATTTCATTCAGCTTGACGGCATCGTATCGCGGCAAGCCGGAATTCTTCGGATCGTCCGCGTAAGGTTCGAGCAGCGCCGCGGTGTGCCCACCGAGCGAGCCGTCCATAAAACCCTTCAGCATCCCGGTATGCAGCATCAAATCCGACTGCGGATGCGACCCTCTTTTCTTCGTCAACTCCTCAACTGGATCATCAAACGGCAGCCACTCCGAAATCCGCGCGGTCAGCGTGCCGCTTTTTTCGAGCTCTTCGTAGATCTTAAAATTATCCCACTCCGGCGAATAATCCTGAGCTGACGTAATGCCGTGCTCCGCCAAGTCCGCCAATGCAACCTCGATTCCCTTCCGCCGCTTATCGAGCGTGGGTTCTGGAACCACCACCCGGACCGCGTGCTGCGCCGTATCCCGAAGAATGCCAGTTGGCTCACCGCTCTCGTTGCGATCGATGTGACCCCCTTGCGGATCTCGGCTGGCCAGGGTAACGCTCGCCAACTGCAACGCTCGCGTGTTCGCCACAGCCAAATGCCCATCCACTCGATCGAGAAACACCGGATGATCGCCTGAAACCTCATCCAGATCCCAGCGGCCGGGCATGGCCTTCACCGGCCACATCGTCTCGTCCCAACCACCGCCCAGAATCCACTCGCCCGGCGCAGCCTTTGCCACTCGAGCCCGCACCCGCTCGCGGAATTCATCCAGCGTCTTCACTCCCACCAAATCCACATTCAACTTCTGCAGCCCCGCATCGGCCAGGTGCATGTGAGCGTCGTTGAACCCCGGCATAACGAAATGCCCGCCCAAGTCGACAACCTGCGTCTGCGGACCTTTGAGCTTCTGAATGTCTAGATTCTTCCCCACCGCCTGAATGCGCTCCCCGCGGACCGCAATCGCCTCTTCGCGCAAAATCGAGCTGAACTGCGCATTCGACGGAACGCCGGTATAAACATTTGCGTGCAGGTAGATAACATCAGCCTTCGGCCCCGAAGTAGCCGTCGATGATCCAGACGCAGGCGCAGGATTCTGTGCTTGTCCACAAGCAAAGCATGTAAACGTAACTGCGAACACCGCCGACAAAGCCGGGTGCCCCATCCTTCGCGTCCTTTGCGAAGGGTGGGATTCCACGACGGCATGCGGCTGTGGGGTGGCGCAGCGCTTCAGCGCTGCGAATAGACGCTTACTTCCAAAAAGGGCTTTAGCCCCAGAGGTTCCCAATCCACCCATCATTCCCCCGCTCCCGCCAGTGCCAGCAGCGTTAACAGAATCCGCTTCAGCCCCAGCTCGCGTCCATTACTGTCAAACCATTCCTGCAAGGTGTGCGCCCCACCCCCGGACCCACCCCCGCCGATCGCAATCGCCTCCTGCCCCAGCGACAACGGAATATTCGCATCCGTCGACGCCCGCTGCACCTGTGCCGCATTATTCAGCTGCGCATCGACCGCCCGGATCACATGCAGAATCCGTGCGCCTACGGCGAGCTCGCCGGCCGGACGGTTGCCGATCGGCACCACTTCGCAACTCACTCCCAAAGGACGCTTCTGCGCAGTCGACCGCATCTCCGCCGCCATCGTCTCATCTTCCACCGCGCGATTCAGCGCCAGCCGCAGCGTCTGCTCCAGCCGCTCCATCTCCGCCATCGACGTCGAACGGATATCCACTTTCATGCTCGCCGACTCCGGAATCGAATTCACCGAAGTCCCGCCACGAATCACGCCAATGTTGAACGTGGTCTTCGGAGTCGCCGGCACCGGCGCAGCAGTAAAGGTCTCAATCGCCTTCGCCAGAATGACAATCGGATTCGGCGCCCCGAAGTCGCTCCACGAATGCCCTCCCGGCCCGCGCACAATCACTTCAAAACGACGGCTGCCCAGCGCCTCGGCAACAATCGTGTCAGCGCCCGCGCCATCGAGCACCATGCTATAAGCGATCGAATCCTTCCAGCGCGGCGTAGAAAAAATGTGCCGCATCCCGCGCAGGTCGCCCTCGCCTTCTTCGCCCACATTCCCAATAAACACAAAGGGCAGCGCATGCCGCACCCGCACCGCCCGCAACAGCGCGGCAATTCCCAGCATCGCCGTCACTCCCGCGCCGTTGTCCGAAACTCCCGGCCCATACAGCCGGCTTCCCTGCTGCCGGATATTCAACGGCGTATTCGCCGGAAACACAGTATCGATGTGCGCGCTCAAGGCCACATAACGCTGCCCGAATCCATATCCCATAAACCCAGGATGCGCGCCGAACACGTTGCCCACATCGTCAATGCGAACGTCATCGAGCCC
>CAYOVU010000256.1:0-5988 GCA_964407505.1 uncultured Acidobacteriaceae bacterium
ACGCCGTTCCCTCGTATGGATTATGACGAAGCCATCCGGTTGTATGGCATCGACAAGCCGGACTTGCGCCTGCCTGCCTTCACCGATGTGCGTGAATGTTTTGCGCCGGAGAATTTGCACGAGCTGGCCATCAATCCGAATCTTCCGGTGATTGCGATTCGCACGCCGAAGGTTGGCGAGTTGTCGCGCAAGGAGCGCGATGACATCAAGCCGATGTTCAATTCCAAGGGCGGCGCGAAGATTTTTGAGGACTTCAAGCGCATCGGCAACAAATTTCCTGAAGCGGCGGCGGCGATTCTGAAAAAGTGCCGCGGCGAGGAAGGCGATTTGATTGTGATTGTGGCCGGATCGGCGCAGGCGGGGCCGCAGTCGCCCGTGTCGGAGCATCGCAAAGTCACTCCGCAGGAACTCGCAATCTACGCTTCGGCAGGATTGTTGCGTCTCGCTCTGGCGCAGAAGTATGCCGAGCGGCACGGCATTTTCAAGAAGACCGGCGATGCGGCAAAAGATTTCCGGTTCCTGTGGGTGACGAACTTTCCGATGTTCGAATGGGACGAAGGCGACAAGCGGTGGAACGCGGCGCACCATCCCTTTACCTCGCCGCATGAAGAAGACATGTCGAAGCTGGAGACCGGAGTGGAAGCGTTGAACGATCCGCTGTCGCCGCTCAGCGCGGTGCGGGCGCTGGCGTATGACGTGGTGCTGAACGGAACGGAGCTTGGTTCGGGATCGATTCGTATTCATCGCCAGGATGTGCAGAGTAGAATCTTCCGTGCTTTGGGAATGACTGAAGATGAGGCGCGGGCTCGCTTTGGATTTTTTCTAGAAGCGCTGGAGTATGGTACGCCTCCGCACGGTGGCATCGCGCTGGGCCTTGACCGCATCGTGATGATCCTGGCGGGAGCAGAGAGTTTGCGGGAAGTGATTCCATTCCCCAAGACGGCGCGTGCCGTGGATTTGATGGTGGATGCGCCGACGCCGGTAAGCGAGGCGCAGTTGAAGGAGTTGGGGATACAAGTGAAGAAGTAGAGTTACCTCAGGGGCTAAAGCCCATTTTTCACGGCAATCCTTGACGCAGGCCTCGAAGGCCTGCTCCACCCTCTTCCTAGCCTACTCTACCCTCTCCCTAGTCTGCTCCACCCTCTTCGAAGACCTAGCTGACGGTACGTCTAGGAAGGCCCTCTTCGCCACTATCTTGAAAGTCCTGCCATAGGGAAGGGGTGGAGCAGGGCCTTCGGCCCTGCGTCTAGGCTCGGTCTTATGCGGCCGGCTTTAGCCACTGCGGTACCTCATCCAATTTTGATTGCGCCGAACTATACAGAAACTCCTCCGGCAAACATACCAAGCCACGGCGCACCGGGTTCATGTGGATGTAGTGCCGGAACCGGGCATACTCTTCAACATCCCGAACTCGTCGATCATAAAAGCTGGTCTGCCAGATCTCTCCCGCGAACCCAAGCTCCTTCCTTGCCCGGTAGGAAAAACCTCCTTTGATGAACTGCACAGCCTTCTCGATGGTTACAGGAAGAATCGGGGTGAGTAACAAGTGGAAGTGGTCGGGCATGACCACAAACTCGTGCAGGTGATATCTGCTTTGTCTCTGATAATGGAAGAGAACATCCATCAACAGCTGCCCCATTCGATCCGACTGAAAGAGTGCGAGCTTTTCATAAGCGGATGCCGTGATGAAATATGTACCGCCGCGAGTGGCGCCCCGGTATGGGATGGTCATCAGGTACCTCGGGGGCTAAAGCCCGCACTTTCTCTGGCCGATCTTACGCAGGCCTAGAAAGGCCTGCTCCACCCGCTGGAGAGCCAGAAGGTCTTTCAGAACCATAGCGCGTCATCAGGATGGCGTCATTCAAGATCAACTATCGGATGCTTTCACTTTCCCGAGTTGGCACTGATGAGATGGGTGAATCTGATTCCCATCAGAGCAAACATGGCGGCGCTTTGCTTTTGTTCCACCATCTGCGAAACTGACCCTGTCCCTGACATTCACTGAGAACTCCCCATGGGCCGCATTCACGTTCTTCCTGAGCACGTTGCCAACAAGATCGCCGCGGGCGAGGTGGTGGAGAGGCCTGCCTCGGTGGTGAAGGAGTTGCTGGAGAACGCGCTGGATGCGGGCGCGACGCGAATCAAGATCAACATTGAAGCGGGCGGGAAGAAGCTGATTCAGGTTACTGACAACGGATGCGGCATGGTGCGCGACGATGCCATGCTGGCGTTCGAGCGGCACGCAACGTCGAAGATTAGAGACGCCGAGGATTTGCTGAGCGTGGCCACGCTGGGGTTTCGCGGAGAGGCGCTGCCTTCGATTGCGTCGGTGTCGCGATTGCGGCTGGAAACTTGTGCGGCGTCAATGAATGAGCCGGTATCTGGGACGGAAAAATCCCCACCCAAGCCAAAGGACGGCTTGGATGGGGCACCCTTTGTCCCGGAGGCGCCGACTTCGGGAACGATTATTGAAATCAACGGCGGACGGATGGCTCGCGTCGAAGAGGCCGGGTTGCCGCAGGGGACCTCGATTACAGTGCGCGATCTCTTCTTTAATATTCCGGCGCGGAAAAAATTTTTAAAGGCGGAGTCGACCGAACTCTCACATATTGCGTCGCTGGTCACGCACTATGCTCTGGCGCATCCCGAGAAGCATTTTGAATTGCACTCGATGACCAATGCCATGCTGGTGGCGCCTCCAGTTGCGGGATACAGCGAGCGGGTTTATCAGGTGCTCGGCAAAGAGACGCTCGATCAGTTGATTGCGGTGGCGGCGGTGCAGGCGCTTGAGCACGTTGGTTTGCCGCAGCCTCCGCCTTGGCGGAAGAAAGAAGTTGAGGATGTCGAGAGCGATGCTGGCGCTACGCCCGGCGAGATGCGGCTTCACGGATTTATTTCGAAGCCGGAGATTCAGAAGCTGAATCGCAATTCGATTTTTGTGTTCGTCAATGGCCGCCTGATTCGCGACCGGCTGGTGCAGCACGGGTTAACGGAGGCTTACCGCAACATTATTCCGCCGTCGGTGTATCCGGTGGTGCTGCTGTTCATGGAACTGCCGCCGGGCGAAGTGGATGTGAACGTCCATCCCTCGAAGACAGAAGTTCGTTTTCGACAGCCGACGGCGGTGCACGATTTTGTGCGCGATGCGGTGCGGGCGGCGCTGATGAAGGCGCGTCCGGCGCCGCAGTTCACCACGGAAATTCGCGCTCATGCGACCGCGAGTGAAGGGCTGACGCCGGGAGCGAGAGAGTGGGAGCCGCCATCAGACCTGTCTCCGGCGGCAGAGGTGCCGGCGCGCGCGCCCTATGAAATCACGGGCGGCAATGGATTCGCGCTGCAGGCACCGGTACCGCCGCCAATTTCCGCTCGGTTGCAGTTCGAGGGCGGGATCGCGGTAGAAGCCAACGCGGCGATTCCTGTGGCGCGCGGGATGGAATCTCGTTTTGCCGAAATGGTTCCGGACAATGGTTGCGCCGCTCCGCTGGACACCCAGCCTGACACACAGGAACTCGATCAGGAACATTCGACACTCGATTCGCTCACCACGCTGCGGCCGCTGGGACAAATCCGCAATTCGTTTATTCTCGCGGTGAATGAAGATGGATTGTGGATCATCGATCAGCACGTGGCTCACGAGCGCGTGTTGTTTGAACGCATTCTCAAGCAGCGTGCGGCGCTGAAAGTGGAAAGCCAGCGGTTGCTGATGCCGATCGTGCTGGAACTGTCTCCGGCGCAGCAGGCGGTGTTTGCCGACATTGCCGACGAACTGCAACACAACGGTTTCGAAGCTGAGCCGTTTGGCGCGCGCAGCGTTGCCGTAAAAGTTGCGCCAGCCGGAGTGGACGCAGCCCAGGTCGAGCACATGTTGCACGAGTTGCTCGATCAGATCTCGCGGGAGGAGCAGTCGTTGAACCTGGGAAAAATTCGCGGGCGCATCGCGGCCTCGATCGCGTGCCATGCCGCGATCAAGGTTAATATGCCACTCGAACAAAACAAAATGGACTGGCTGCTCGCGGAACTCGCGAAAACCGACCATCCCATGTCCTGCCCGCACGGCCGGCCGGTCGTCCTAAGGTATTCTGTAAAGGACATTCAGAAGGCGTTCAAGAGAATCTGAAGAAACCAGCAGTTAGCAATTGGCAATTAGCATTTGTTCTTGCTAATTGCCAACTGCTAATTGCTAGCTGCTAATTGCTACTATGACCGAGCAGGACCTACAGCAACTGCGGCGCGAGAAGTGGCGGCTGGATGGCAAGCCTATCCGGACGATTGAAGATGCACGCAAATTTGTCGAGAGCGTGGGATTCTGCCTGATGTATCCGATGCGCCCGACGATGCCGGTGCCGACGTTTATCGGCGCATTTGTGGGATCCGACGATCGTCTGCCGACCTGGCAGCATGCTTATTCCGATCCGCGAGCGCTGGAAGCGACCGAACTCATGGTGCGCTTGCTGCGCGAGCGGGAGGCGTATGAGGCCAATCTGTTCGATGAGAACAATGCGTTCCTGGTGGCGGCTTCAGCGTTTCCATATTTTTATGCGCTGGTGGGTGAGCGCAATCCCAAACTGGCGCCCAAGCAGGGGCCGCGCTCGGCTTACTCGCCGCTGGCTTGCGATGCCTTCGAGCTGATTCGGCGCGACGGCCCCATTTCAAAAACGAAACTTCAAGAAGCTTTGGGCGGCAGCGTTTCGCTGGCCGCTCTCGATAAGGCTCTAGGAGAGTTGCTCGCGAAGCTGCGCATCACCCGCGTCGACTACAAGGCCGCGGAGGGGTCGTTCTGGGATGTCCTCTACCGCTGGGCGCCGGATGCGGTTCGCGAGGGCGTAGGACTGTCTGTGCAGGAGGCGCTTTCGGCACTGCTCTCGAAATATCTGGAGTGCGTAGTCGCCGCCGAGCAGAGCGAGCTTGAAACTTTCTTCGGAAACTTTGTGGCGCGTTCTCGTGTGAAGGAAGCCGTGAATGCTCTGCTGTCGGCGCGGGAACTGAGCTTCGTGCACGTCAGCGGCAGATCGATGCTGCAGATTACGCCGGCGAAAGAAGTGACGACGGCTTCCGTAAGGCCGCAGCGCGCAGCAAAATAGGGGAGTCTTGTGCTCCTTAGTTCTGCTGTGCGAAAAATTCAACCGAGCTTCGCACAGCCGAGGGCGGCTGTCGCCACACGTTTCTTCATTCTCTCCGTGTACAATCGTCTACTTGCTCAATGACCGACCACTCTGATCCCAGCTACTCCCAACGCAAACTGATTATTGCCATCGACGGCCCGGCGGGCGCGGGCAAAAGCACTATCGCTTCGCGGTTGGCGCGCAAGCTCGGCTACGTGAACCTGGAGAGCGGCGCGATGTACCGCGCGCTGGCGTTGAAGGCAATTGACAAGGACGTGTCGTTTGACGACGAAGAGGCGCTGTTAAAGCTCGCGCAGGAGTCGCGCATTCAACTCGAACCTACTCGCGGCGGAAACCGCACGCTACTCGATGGGCAGGACGTTTCCGCTCGCATTCGCGAGCGCGATGTCACTGAGGCGGCGTCCCGTGTGTCGGTGCATCCTGAGGTGCGGGCGTGGATGGTGGCGCGGCAGCGGGAAATGGGCGCGGGCGGCGGCGTGGTGATGGAAGGCCGCGACATCGGCACCAAGGTGTTTCCCGACGCCGACGTTAAGATTTTTCTCGATGCCGACCCGGTGGTGCGCGAGCAGCGCCGCATGCAACAGCAGAAGATCAAGGGCGATGTAGCTGCGAGCGTGGCCGCCGACTTGCGCGAACGCGACCACCGCGACCGCACCCGGAATGCGTCTCCGCTAAAGGCTGCGGATGATGCGGTAGTGATCGACTCGACGAAGATGGGCGAGGAAGAAGTGCTGGCGCTAGCGGAGAAGTTGGTGGCTGAACGATTGCTCGGTTCTCCCTGATCGTGGCTAGAAAATCGCAGACCCAGAAACAGCAGGTTCCTCCACTTCGCTTCCCGTTCCTTTCAGGAACAGGAAGCTCCGGT
>CAYOVU010000257.1:0-3421 GCA_964407505.1 uncultured Acidobacteriaceae bacterium
GCCGGCCGGTTGACCGCCTCGATCACCTTGGCCATGGTGTAGGTTTTGCCTGAGCCGGTGACTCCGAGCAAAACCTGGTGCTGCTCGCGGTCATACACTCCGCGCAGCAGCGATTCGATGGCGCGGCCCTGGTCGCCCTGCGGTTTGTAATCGGAAACGAGTTTGAAGTCCATAAAAGAAAGCTCTTAGCCGTTAGCTACTGCGATAACGCCCATGTAGGGACAGCCGCCCTCGGCTGTCCACCGAGCGAAGGCTCGGCTTGCTTTCGTCGCGACACAGATACTGCCTGCACAGAAGGCAACTTCGTCGACGGAGAATCTTTTTATTATATCGCGGCCAAACGAGATGCCGGCTCGCCTACAACTCCGCCAGCACGCGGTGCACCAGAGAGATGGCGATCGATCCTTCACCCACGGCGGATGCGACGCGCTTCACACTTTGGGCTCGAACATCACCCACCGCAAACACTCCCGGCATGCTGGTCTCGAGCATCAGCGGCACGCGCTGAAGCGGCCAATGAAAGTCGTGCAGCACCGGATCGAGATCGCGTCCGGTGAGTATGAAGCCCTTCCTGTCGAGCGCCAGGCAGCCGTTCAGCCACTCGGTGCGCGGCGACGCTCCCGCCATAATGAACAGGTGGCGGATATCGTGAATGGAAGTCTCGCCTGTGTTCTTGTCCCGCCAGGTCACACGCTTCAATTGCGCATCGCCGTCGAGAGCTACAATCTCCGTGCGGTAGTGCACTTCGATTGCGGGGTTTTCTTCAATGCGCTGAATAAGGTAACGCGACATCGTATCCGACAACTGGCTTGCCCGCACCAGCATGTGGACCTTGCCCGCCGTCTGCGACAAATAAACCGCTGCCTGGCCAGCCGAATTTCCACCGCCCACTACAATTGCATCGTCCTTGCCGCACAACTGCGCTTCAATATAAGTCGCTCCGTAGTAAATTCCCTGGCCTTCGAACTTCTTAAGGTTGTCGATCTCCGGCTTGTTATACTGCGCGCCGCTGGCGATCACTACGGAGCGCGCGCGAATGGTTTGGCCGCAGTCCACGGTCAACTCGTATGGGCGCTTATCGCAATTCAACTTTGTTACGGTGTTCGCGATCAATACCTTAGCGCCAAATTTTTGCGCCTGGGCGGCGGCGCGGCCGGCTAGTTCGTTTCCTGAGATTCCTGTGGGAAAGCCAAGATAGTTTTCGATCCTGGAACTCGAACCCGCCTGTCCGCCGGGAGAGTTAGCCTCAATCACCAGAACATTCAGACCTTCGGACGCGCCATACACCGCCGCGGCCAGTCCTGAAGGCCCTGCGCCGACGATTACCAGATCCTTCACTTCCGAAGCTGTAATGTGCGCGTTTAAGCCCAGGCATTTCGCCAGCTCCTGAATCGACGGGCTGCGCAGCACGGTGCGGTTGTTGCAAATGACAATGGGAACATCTTCGACGGTGACGTGGAAGTGGTCGAGCAAATCCTGATAAGTAGAGTCCGTGTCGAGATCGACGTAGGTGTGAGGGTGTCCATTGCGGGTGAGAAACTCGCGCAGCCGGAGTGTTTGCGCGGAGTGCCGCGACCCCAGCAAGATCACGTTCCCCGCGCCGCGGTTAATCAACTCTACCCGGCGCAGGATAAAGGCGCGCATGAAGACTTCGCTCAGCTCTGCATCTCGCGCGACCAGCGTGCGCAAGTCGTGATTGCTCACTTCGAGGAATTCGCCGGCTGCAGTCACGCGGCCACGCGCGAGGCTGAGTCTTCCGGAGATCATTGTGATCTCCCCGGTGAAGCTCCCGGCCTCGTGCTTCACGATAAGGCGTTCGCCCTGCCGGTCCGGTTGCACGATGTCCAGGCTCCCGGAGAGAATCACAAAAAACGGGACGTCGCTATCGCCGGGCTCGAACAGAATCTCGCCCGCTTCTACCTTTCGTACTTTGCTCAACGGACGGATGCGGTTGATCTGCTCGGCAGTCAGCGTTGGAAACGCGTCGCCGCGAACATCGGCGGCAAGAGGTGTCAATTGTGTAGACATGGGTTCCCTAGGTCCAAAGCGGTGAAGATAAGGTTGAAGGTTGTAGATGATGCCGACACAGGTTCGGGTTCAAACCCTCCACCCAAAAGAATCTCAGCAGTCGACTCGACGAAATTGCCGACCTAGTGGGTCGTTTCCCCTACGCCCACAATCTTTGTTGTAGCGCGGAACTTCTTATAGTCGCGAAAGGCCTGTTCCAACTCTACGTCGAAATTCTTGAGCAAGGCGAGGCGCACATCTACCTTTAGCGCAAGATGCTTGGGCAACCAGACCTCATCATTGATTCGCGTTTGCTCGAAGACGATGCGAGACCCTTTATGAATGCGCGCCAGGAACCATCCCACCGAAACGGTGTCGATGCACTCGATGTCCATCTTGGCCAATTGGGCTTCATCTTTGTCGATCCATACCCGGCCGTGAAACTTGGGCAAGAACTTCGCTTCTTTCATATGCGGCTCATACCCGGGGCGAGGCTCTGCGTCGATCACCCAGGCGTCGCGGCCACCCAACGATTCGTTTCCTACTAAGTGGAAGTTGTAGGCATCGGCTACTTCAAGCACAAACTTGCGGCCCTCTTCGCGATCTTTCTCTTCTTTTTCTTCGCGCTTCCTGCGCGCATCCGCGGATTCGTTCTTGCGCTTGTCGATAATCTTCTGAATCTTCTCTTCCTCTTCGGCGGCACTCTTGGCGTCGAGAGCTTTATCGTCTTTCTCGATCAACCGCTGCACCTGCTCGCCATAAATCTCCATTACTTCGTAAGTTTTCGCTTCTGTGGACTTTACCTGGTCTTTGCCGTCGAGCTTGTGTTCTTCATCACGTTCAATATAGGTGTAGTCGCGCAGGCGCTTGTCGTTCTCCACGTCCTTTTCCGCGACCACCCGGAATAGCTGTTGCATCTGCTCCTGCGAGAGTGCCCCGGTTTTATCCGGTGTCAGGTCCAGCGAGGATTGCCCCACCTGACCGTAAGCCAGTAAAGAGGCGAGTAGGAGGAGGAACGCAAAAACGCGAGGGATCACGCGCACATTTTATCGTATGGGATGAGGAACAAATAAGTTCCGCTCTGCGGCTCTGCATTGGTTTCGATCACGAAAGTTTACAGACAGAAAATAGACAAACTGATTACATCTTCCTGACACGGGCTAAACCCTTCAATCCTTAGCATTTCGTACGAGCCAATGGGAAATCGATGGCGGAAGGAAGAAGATCGCCCGATTGTGCCCATTTCCGCTCACGAAGGAGGATATCGATATGCCCCGTTGCTACAGCCGCGCTTTTTCGCTCGCAACTCTACTCGGACTCGTGCTGATGCTTTTTCCCAGCATGGCCGCCGCGCAATATAAACTCACCAACCTGGTTTCGAATCAAACGGGAGGGGGCAATCATACGGACCCTC
>CAYOVU010000258.1:0-28669 GCA_964407505.1 uncultured Acidobacteriaceae bacterium
CGGCCAGGGGTCGTAGGCTGATTCGTCGGCTTCCACATGGGTTACAAAGTTCCTTTCCTTGTTGGGATTAGAAATCACGAGCCGCACTTCCGTGACCAATCCGATTGTACTCCGCCGTCTCATAATGAGCGCTGTGGAAAATCCTTTATTTTCAATGGCGTTTCCTACCTTGGTACTCATTTAGACGGCCGGCTGAGAGGGGTCGCGACGGCTAGCGTCGGTCCGTACCTTCCCTTTTGGCACTTCCACCGTGTAAGGATTCCCGAAAAAAGTTCTCGTCCCGTGACCGTTCGACCGCCGGTCGCGTTATGCTTTTGAAGATCGAATATCCAGCGAAGGTAATAGTCCGCCGTTCAGGAGCAAAATATGTCAGAACCAGCCGTTGTCAGCTCTCCAACTGTTGTTGCCCGGCCTCAACCCGGCGAATACGCGTCGTTCTACGAGCGCTACATTTCTCTGATTCAAGGCGAGGAGATTCTGCAGACGCTCGATGAGCAGCGCCGCGAGATGCTGCTGCTCCTCTCCTGCCGCAACGAAAAGGACGGTGACTTCCGCTACGCGCCCGAGAAGTGGAGTGTGAAAGAAGTCCTTGGCCACATCTGCGACACGGAACGCATTTTCGCTTATCGCGCGCTCCGTTTCTCTCGCGCGGATGCGACGCCCCTGGTGGGCTTCGAGCAGGATGACTACGTTCGTAACGGCCCATTTGGGCAGCGTCCGCTATCCGATCTCATCGAAGAGTTTATCGCGGTGCGTCGCGCCACAATTTCACTTTTCCGCAACCTCGACGAGGCGGCGTGGATGCGTCGCGGCGTCGCTAATAAGAATGAAGTCAGCGTGCGGGCACTGGCTTACATCACTGCCGGCCATGAGTTGCATCACCGCAGGATTTTGGAGGAGAAGTATTTCGCTGCGACTCGCTGATCGGTGCAAAATGCGGTCTCGGGTCTCAGGTCTTAGGTGTTGGGATCTCCGGTCTTGAGGTGTTAAGCCTAAGACCTGCGACCTAAGACCCGAGACCTGTGGCTACACCCATGTCCCAGCGCGCGCTGATGGAACTCCTCCGTGGTAAAGGTGCGCATGCTGATCCTCCCGCCTGCGTCGAGGATATTTCTGCCGAAGAAGCCGCGCGCCGTGTCGAAGGCTTTCCGCACTCCATCGCAGATCTCGTCTTCCACATGAATTACTGGATGGACTACGAACTGCTCCGCATTCGCGGCGACCGGCCCGCATATCCAGCTCACAATTCAGAGAGTTTCCCCACAGAATCGTCATCCGGCAACGATCAGGATTGGGAGCGACTGCGAAAGCAGTTCGCCAGCTTGTTAGCCGAATTTGCCGCCTTGGCGAATTCTTCTCCGGAGGAAATGCAGAGGCAAATTGCGTCCTCGCATGCACGAGATAACAAACTGGCCGGAACACTTGAAGCAGTGTTGTGGCAGATGGTCGCGCATAACAGCTACCACGTCGGCCAGATTGCGATGATTCGTCGCATGCTCAATGCGTGGCCGCCACGAGGCGGCGGAGATACATGGTAGTGGAAGAGCGAAGAGCGGCGAAAGTAGCCTTGCCAAACTTACGTTAGGATTGAGCTGAGAGTCAGAAGCTCTTGACCAACGACGCCTCACCCATGCTTTCCGACGCCACCATCCTGAAACACATCGCCCGCCAGCCCAAGCGATCCGCCGGATACAAACAGCTCGTGCGCGAGCTGGGGCTGCATGGAGAAGCCCGCGCCGATCTCAACAGCCGGCTACAAAAGCTCGCGAAGCGTGGGGAACTCGTCCAGGTCGACAGCGACCGCTATGCACTTCCGCAGGCCGCGGCCGAAAGCAACCTGGTCGCCGGCCGTCTTACGATGCATCGCGACGGTTTCGGTTTTGTGATCCCCGATGCGAGTTCACTGACTCCATCACTTAAAGCGCGTCTCACCGGCGATATCTTCATTGCGCCTCATGCCATCGGTAACGCCATGCACGGCGACCGAGTTCTCGTCGACATTGTGGCCACGCGTCCCGATGGCCGTGCGGAAGGACGCATCGTCCGCTCGGTGGTTCGTAGTCATCCCACGGTCGTGGGAATCTTTCACTACAGCAGCCGGCACAATTACGTCACGCCGATCGACAGCAAGATCACGCAGGAGATTGTGATTCCGCCGGGCATGGAGTTTCCTGACGCCGGTGCGACGCCCGCGCGACGAAAAGAATCCATCGATCGCGTGCTAGGAGATGAAGCTGCTCGCCGTTCGGACTGGGACGATCTCGAAGGCATAGTGGTAGACGTGGAAATTACGGATTGGCCGACGCCTACGCAGAGTCCGCGTGGGCGCGTCTTCGAGGTGCTTGGCCGGCTTGATGATTTCGGTGTCGATGTCGAGATCACGATTCGAAGGTTTCACCTGCCGCATCATTTTCCCGCGGCGACGCTCGAAGAAGCGCAGCAGATCTCCCCCATCATCCCGGCGAAGGAACTGGTCCACCGCCGCGATTTTCGCGCTGTGCCCATCGTTACCATCGATGGCGAAACGGCGCGCGATTTCGATGATGCTGTCACGGTACGCCAGCTTGCCAACGGCAATTTCGAATTGCAAGTCCACATTGCCGATGTTGAACAATATGTGACGCCGGATTCCGCGCTCGATCAAGAAGCCCGCCTGCGGGGCACCAGTGTCTACTTTCCCGATCGCGCCGTGCCCATGCTGCCGCTCGAACTCTCTACGGATATCTGCAGCCTGCGTCCACAAGTCGACCGGCTGGTACTGTCATGCGTGATGAAAATCGATCCGCGCGGCGAAATCCTTGGTTGCGAATTGAGCGAAGGCATAATTCGCTCTGCGGAGCGCATGACCTACACGGCCGTCAACGCTGTGCTCGAGGGCGATGCCGCGATGCGTGAACGGTACGCGGCGCGCGTCCCCACGTTTGAACGCATGCGCGATCTGGCGCTGATCCTCAATCGTAAACGGCAGCGCCGCGGGTCGATTGATTTCGATTTGCCCGAGCCTGTCATCGAGTTCGACGAGCTAGGATTGATGAAAAGCATCACGCGCTCGGAGCGCAACATTGCGCACCGGCTGATCGAAGAATTTATGCTCTCGGCGAACGAATGCGTGGCGCAGTATCTGGAATCGAAATGCATCGCGTCGTTATATCGCATTCACGAAAAGCCAGACGCCAAGCGGGTTTACGACTTCGAAGTGATCGCGGCAACCTTTGGATATTCGTTGGGAGTTGGTCCCCTGCCGATTCACCGCGTACAGTTCAAAAGTGACCGCCGCGCCGCGCGTGGCACAGGCAAGCAGGCGCGCACCCTCGAAGTACCCAAGGATGTTCACATCACGCCGCGGATGTATCAAAAGCTCGCCGCGAAGATAGCAGGGAAGCCGGAAGAACGCATCGTGAGCTACCTCATGCTGCGCTCGCTCAAGCAGGCACGCTATTCGGAAGAGAACGTCGGCCACTTTGCGCTCGCGGCCAGCAGCTATACGCACTTCACGTCGCCGATCCGCCGATATCCCGATTTGATCGTCCATCGAATCTTGAAGGAAGTGCTGCGCGATTCGGCGGAGATGCACGAAGGCGAGATTCCGGTTGGAGTATCTTTTTTTCCCGAACACAGCGCTGCAGTCTCATCGGAAAAAGACTTGCGAGTTTCCGGCTTGCAACTGGGCCGGCGAGATGGCGTTACGCCCTGGTCGAAGCGGCGCGACCTCGCCACCCATCACGAAGAGCTGAAACCCATAGGCGGGCCGATATCGCTTGACGAACTGCATAACATTGCGGAAGAGTCCAGCCAGTCCGAGCGTCGAGCGGACGAGGCCGAGCGCGAGCTCATGGAGTGGAAGAAGGTCAAGTTTATGCAGGACCGCGTGGGAGAAGACTTCGATGGCCTGATCACCAGCGTCACCAAGTTCGGATTCTTTGTCGAGCTTACAGATTTATTTGTGGAAGGCCTTGTCCCGCTGAACACGCTCACCGACGATTACTACACCTACCATGAGAACACTCGGCAGATCATCGGCCAGCATTCCCGCAAGACTTACAGTTTGGGACAAAGAATTCGCGTGCTGGTGGACCGCATCGATCCCGTGGAGAAGAAAATTCAGTTCGCAATTCTGGAAGAACCGCTGGCGCGGTCGATGCCAAAGCCGTCTTCGCACAAATCGAAGCGCAAAAAGAAATGATTCATGTTGAACAGCCACCCTTCAGCAGGCTCAGCCATGCTCTCGGCTGTCTCGCCGAGGAAGTTCGGCATTTTTAGCCCGGGCAGCGAAACTCCGCCGCTGGTGGTAAAATCCTCTAGTTAACCCCATCCGCTGCAGAATGCTAAGCGGCGGATTCCTTCCTTGTCGGGACGTGGCTCAGCCTGGTAGAGCACTCGCTTGGGGTGCGAGGGGTCGGCAGTTCAAATCTGCCCGTCCCGACCAATCTTGAAAATAGTTCGTCCCTATCGTTTTCGGCAACCGACGAATGCATGGTGGTATAAGATCATTCGCCTGGGATTCCTCGATTCCCACGTTTGCGGTCGAACCAGGGCATGGCCAAGAAAAAGACGCAGGGTTCCAAACCGGGGGCTGTGACAATCAAGGCGGTAGCGCAACATGTGGGACTGACTCCCGGGACGGTCTCGGTTGTTCTCAACAATTCTCCCTCGGCTCGCTCGATTCCGCAGGAAACCCAGGAGCGCATCCATGCCGCCGCGAAAGAGCTTAACTATCATCCTAATTTTTTCGCCCGTACCTTGCGCAACAAACGGACGTTCACCATCGGGGTCATTGCCGAGGAGATCGGTGATTCCTACGGGTCCGCCGTCATCAGCGGCATTGAAGCATACCTGAGGAAGATGGACTATTTCTTCCTTACGGTCGCTCATCGCCATGACGAGCAATTGCTGAGCCGGTACTCCCAGCTCTTGCTGCAGAGAGGAGTCGAGGGCTTCATCACAGTAGATACGACCATTCAAGAAGTGCCTTCTCTGCCAACGGTTGCGGTTGCGGGACATAAAAAGGTTAAAGGTGTAACGAATATAGTGCTGGATCATATGCAAGCGGCTAAGCTGGCCCTGAATCATCTGGTGGAACTGGGCCACAGTCGAATTGCGTTCCTGAAGGGCAGCCGCTTTAGTTCGGATTCGAAAGAACGATGGGATACGATCTGCGAGGTCGCGCAGCAAATCGGCTTGAAGATTGATCCGGAATTGACAGTACAGATTGAGATCGACGATTCGACGCCGCTACTGGGCTATCCGTTTGCAAAACAGCTGCTGGCCCGCAATAAGCCCTTTACCGCTTTGTTTGCCTATAATGACATTTCCGCGCTCGGTGCCATACGTGCTCTGCAGGAGCACGGCCTACGAGTTCCGCAGGATGTCTCCATCATAGGTTTCGACGATATTCCGAGCGCAGCCTTTAACATCCCGTCGCTCACCACGGTTCGACAGCCACTTGTCCGCATGGGTCAAGTGGCCGCGGAAACTCTGCTGGAAAGAATCAACGGGAAGGACGATTACCCTTCCGAGATTGCGATTGAACCGGAATTGATAGTCCGCGAATCTACTACTGCTGTTCCGCGAATCTAGGAAGAACGCGCTCAATGGAATGCGAACTGCGCGCTGACCGCCTTCGATGAGTTTCTCTCGCATGCCGCCGCCGGTCCATGATTCTTCGCGAGTCTTAACCCTTGCTGCAAACATAGCATTCGTTCCCATCGGAATCGTAACTGTGTTGCTCGGGCCGTTGTTGCCGATGCTTTCCGTCAAATGGTCTCTGAACTACGAGCAGGCAGGTTCGCTTTTTACGGTTCAATTTCTTTCATCGACCGCGTTTGTGGCGCTCTCTGGAATCTGTACATCGCGGTGGGGATTTCGATTTCCCATCAAAGTGGGTCTGCTCGCTATGGCTACAGGCGTAGCGGTCTTGCCTTTTAGTTCAAGAATACCTGGGATGCTTTGCATCGCGCTTTCTGGTGCGGGCGCCGGACTGGCGGATCCGGCGTTGAACCTGCTAGTGGCCGCAGCAAATCCGACGCGGCGGAGCGCAGCGCTGAATCTGGTGAATTTCTCCTGGAGCGTGGGAGCGGTGGCGTGTCCTTTCCTTGTGGCAGCGGCAGCACACCGCAATCAAGTGAACGCTCTGCTCGTTGTTTTCGCCGCACTCTTATTCATCGTTTTTCTCGGCATCGTTGCCATGAGTTCACGAGTTGTCGAACCGCACGCCGTTCAGCCAGAAAGCGCAGAAGGTTTGTGGCGTATCGATTGGACGAGCGTCTCTGTTCTCTTGTTCGCTGTGCTTTTCTTCCTCTATCTGGGAGTGGAGATGTCTGTAGGCGGCTGGATCGCCACCTATGCAAAGACCTTGAGCACTCGGTCACTCGACCTTGCCTTGATGACTCCCTCTTTTTTTTATTTCGCTTTGATGATGGGAAGATGGGTTGCCGCGCTGCTGCTGCGCAGGATCGAGGAGATCACCCTCACACGTGCCGGACTTTTGACGGCCTGCGCAGGAATGGTGTGCCTGCTATTAGCCAACACTTTACTGTACGTGTTTGTGGGTGCCGGGCTAGCTGGGCTCGGTCTGGCGTCTATTTACCCGATTATGATTTCGCTCATGTCGCAGCATTTCGGACAATCCGCATCTGTCGTGAGTTCTCTCATGTTCACGATGGCAAACGTTGGAGGCGCGGCTTTACCGTGGCTGGTCGGCTTTACTTCGAATCGATTCGGCAGTCTGAGAGCGGGGATGGCGGTCCCTCTGGTTGCTGGCGTGTCGATGTGCGTTTTGTTCATGAAGAAGCGGATCTCCGAACACGAGGCCGCTTCGCGGTAGTCTTGAGATCAACTACGACAAGCGGTCGAGCCCAGAGCTATGGGCTTATCAAAGATCTTTCGTAGTACTGAGCGAATACACGAGTGCACAGCTATTAAAAAGGAGGCCGGCGATGCGAAGAGCCAAACTGCAAATTGTCGTCACTTTGCTGACAGGGCTGCTGGCAGTCGCTTCGGCGCAGACTAACGGATCAGCGAATGCTGGAGCATCGCCGGCATTCGCCCGCGCGAAGCGCTTGCAGCATGGCATCAACGCAAGCGGTTGGTTCGCACAGGTATATGACAAGCGCGGATACACGAAGGAGCATTTTCACGATTGGACTACGGCCGACGACATTGCGCTGATCAAATCGATGGGCTTCGATCACGTGCGCCTCAGCGTGAATCCGCAGCCTATGATGGACCCGCGAGAGCCCAACAAGATTTCGGCGGACTATCTCGTGGACTTGGACGCAGCGGTGAAGATGATTCTGGATCACGGGCTGGCCGTCGTAATCGATATGCATCCCGAGAGCGACTTCAAGGCGCGGCTCTCGAAAGACGATGATTTTGTCGAGCGCTACGCTGATTTCTGGCGGGCGGTGGCGCTACATTATTCGACCTGGGATGCGGAGCGGGTGTTTTTGGAAATTCTGAATGAGCCCGAGTTCGCGGATCGTTACAGGTGGATGGGTGTGCAGGCAAAGTTTGCGGCGGCGATTCGCGAAGGCTCACCGGCGCTGACCATTATTGCCGCGGGAGCGCGCTGGTCGAACGACGATGAACTGGTATTTCAGGAGTTGCTGCACGATTTGAACATAATTTACGCCTTCCATTTTTATGAGCCGCACATCTTCACCCATCAAGGGGCGACGTGGAGCTCGTATTACTGGCAGTGGTTGCGGGGGGTGCCGTATCCATCGACGGTCGAGGCGGCGGAGCGCGCGGCAGCACTCGAACCGAACGAGGTGAATCGACTGCAGGTGATCCGCTACGGACTCGACCACTGGGACGCCGAGCGGATTGCCGCCGAAGTGAAACAGGCCGCGGAATGGGCGCAGCGGCGCGGGGTTCCGCTGGTGTGCAACGAGTTTGGAGTGTATCGCGCGTATAGCGACCCTCGAGATCGCGCCGCGTGGTTGCACGACGCGCGAACCGCCTTCGAGAAAAACGGAATAGGCTGGACGATGTGGGATTACTCAGGATCGTTTGGAGTCGTCACGAAGACCGATGGGGAAACCGTTGTGGATGATGGAGTGCTGAAGGCGCTGGGGTTGAAGAGGTAACTCAGGCGAAGTTTAGCCAACAGATTTTGCCTCCACCTTGGCGGCAAAGATATAGAAATGGCTGCGATCCTCCCACTCAGCCTTCTTCTTCTGATTGAGCAGCCGAAGGTAAAGTTCGTGGACGAGCGCCGTGGCCTGGAGAACGTCAGGATTTGGCTCTCGGCGGACGTAGGCCGCGGCCACTTCGCGGAGATGAGGATAGACGAGCGGCATGAGTTGCTCGAAGGCGGATGGCTCGCCTTCTTTCCACTTTCCCAAAAGCAACGTGATTTCGCCCTTCGCGGGCTTCCAAATCGATCCCCGACCGCACAGCCACGACTGACTCCGTTTAGCCACCACAGCGTAACACTTTCCTGTAGCCGGGCCTATCGCCTGAAAGTGACCCCTGCAGCGAAAGTAACCCGTCTATGGCGTTTCGCGAAAGAAAGTTGAGGCACTTACTTTCATTTCCCGCTGCCTCAAGTGAACCGCCTAGAGTCGTAGACGCCAAGGTTGTACCCACAATATTCGGAGCGCGGCCTTTGGGGAAGCTGCGTTCCGAGTATTGTTTTCTGCCGTTCCCAGATCCCGTCGCAGCCGTTCCAGCGAGCGCGTCTCGAAGTATCTTAGAATCGCCACTAAGGAGCTATTCAACCTTGGCGGCTAGGTAGGGCAGGTAAACGATGGCGCGCGTGTTCATCACAGGATCCTCGGACGGACTTGGCCGAATGGCCGCACAACTTCTCATCGAACAGCGGCATAGCGTAGTTTTGCACGCTCGCAACGAACAGCGTAGCCGGGAAGCTTTGGCCGCAGTTCCGGGAGCAGAAAAAGTCATCATTGGCGATCTCGCAAGCATCACTCAAACCCGAAACGTTGCGGGACAGGTGAACGAACTCGGTGCCTTCGATGCAGTTATTCACAATGCAGGTGTTGGATACAGAGAGCCGCAGCGCATCGCGACCGAGGACGGTTTGCCCCATGTATTCGCCGTCAATACCCTTGCCCCCTACATTCTGACTGCTCTGATTCGTAAGCCAAAGCGGCTCGTCTATCTGAGTTCAGGCCTGCACCAGAGCGGGGATGCGAGCCTGAAGGATCTCGCGTGGGAGCAGCGTCCGTGGCGCGGACAGCAGGCTTACTCGGATACCAAGCTGCACGATGTGCTTCTGGCCTTCGCGATGGCGCGTCGCTGGCCAGACGTTCTCTCCAATGCTCTTGAGCCGGGTTGGGTGGCAACCAAGATGGGAGGCCGGGGAGCGACCGATGACCTTGATGCCGGGCATCGCACGCAAGTTTGGCTCGCGGCTAGCGATGATCCAACCGCGACGATCACAGGCGAATACTTCTACCATATGAAGAGGCGCACTCCGAATCCCGCTACCCGCGACGTGAAGCGGCAGGAGGAATTGCTCACTGCCTGCCAACGTTTTTCCGGAGTCGGGATGCCCACAAACTGAGGGAGTGCAGCAGATGGCTGCCTTGGTTGTCTAACTCAGGCGCACATACCCCATGCCAGCCAATACACCTCTCATGTAAGCAAGGCTGCTGATGACTCCTGGCATCGGGTCGTCGGGATGAATCTCATACTCCAGATCGACAAAGCCTTTATACCGCGTCGCGACAAGCGCTTCGAACATCTTTCGCACCGACATAATGCCGTCTCCAACCGCGACTTGGCTTTCCTTGCTCTCGAAATTCGTAAGGTCCTTCATATGTAGGTTAAAAAGTCTCGGACCGACTTCGTGGATCGCCTGCACCATATCCGTGCCAGCCCGAACCGTATGTCCAACATCGATGCAACACCCGATGCGCGGATCCATACCCTTTACCGCTTTCAAAACATCCAGCGGCGAAGGCCACAATTTGTCTTCCGGCCCGTGATTGTGAATCGCGATTCGTATGTCGTACTCCTTTGCGAACTTTTCAATGCGCGGCAAAGTTTGTGGCGCAGGATCGCCGGCCACAATGACGCCAATTCCCGCTCGCTTGCAGTATTCGAACTTTGCCCGGATATCCGCATCTTCGTCTTTCGAGAAATAGATAGCCCCAGCAGCATGAAGCTTGATGCCCACCGCAGTATAGTCTGCCAGAGCCGCGGATTCCTGATCCGGATCCATCGGTAAATGATCTTTGACATCCTTCGCATTCAGCGCGAAGACGTTAAGTTGCTTCATGAAACCGATGATCTGTGTACGGTTGAAGTTACGAAACGTGTAACTGGCCAAGCCGAGATGAATCGGCGATGCTTCACTGGCTTCCGGTCGCTCCTGAGCTAGCGCGAAGGTGTCGCTCGGAACAGCGAATGTCGCGGTAACCAGTGCGCCGGATCGAACAAAATCGCGGCGCGAGATGGCATTTTTCATACCCGGGTCAACCTTAAACATGCGGCGCCCAGCCCTTCTCGTACTCGCGACCCCAAATTTTCATCGCTTCCGCATCGCCCTGGATGCGCCCGTCTTTCGAGTTGAGGTACAACTCACGGTTAACTTCCCACGCGATATTTGAAAGTTGCAGCATCGTGACAGAGACATTGCCAACAGATACAGGCGCATTCAGCTTTTCGCCTTTTTGAATTCCAGCGATGAAGTTCGCGAAATGAGCATCGGTCATGGAGTCGCGCCCGATCAGATCGCCAGACGAACTCTCGCTCCCGGCTTTGAACTCGCTCGTCTTGTTTCCTTTGAGATCGTAGATCTCGTAGCCACCGCGATCTACCAATACCGTTCCCGTGGTTCCCATGATGGCGGACCCACGGTCGCGGCCGTAATACTTCATTCCCTCGCAGCTCTTTCCTTCCCAGGAAATCATTGCGTCTTCATACTCGAAGCTGGTCACCAGCGTGTCATAAAATTGCCAGTCATCTTTGAAATGGTATCGGCCACCCGACGCCGTGACTCGTTTCGGATAATCGACGCCCAATGCCCATCGACAGACATCGACCTCGTGTGTACCGTTATTAAGCGCTTCGCCAGTGCCATAGATTCTGAACCAGTGCCAGTTATAAGGATGCACATTGTCCTTATAAGGACGTCGCGGCACAGGGCCCTGCCACAAATCCCAGTCAAGCTGCGGCGGCACAGGCACTTCCTTCCCTGTGCCAATCGACTTCCTTACATTGACATACCAGGCCTTCGCTAGGTAAGGCCTGCCAATTACGCCCGCGCGAATTTTGTCGATAATTTCGATTGTGTGCGGTGAGGAGCGCTGCTGCGTGCCCATCTGCACCAGCTTGCGATACTTCTGCTGTGCCTGTACCAGCATTTCGCCTTCCGCTGGATTGTGGCTGCATGGTTTTTCTACGTAGACATGCTTGCCCGCCTGCAACCCGGCGATCGCCATCGGAGCGTGCCAATGGTCGGGAGTGGCGATGGTAATGGCATCGACATCTTTCGAGTCGAGAATCCGACGAAAGTCTTTCTCAGGTGTCGCGGCTTCGCCTATTTCTTTTTGAACGACGCCGGCGAACTTGCTGAGAATATTGCTATCCACATCGCAGACATGTGAGATGCGGGCCGCGTTCCTGTTTGCCTTGAGTGAAGAGAGATGAGCATAGCCGCGGCCATTCAAACCGATCACGGCAAAGTTGAGGCGGTCATTAGAGCCGATGATTCGGGCATAGCTCTTCGCCGTCGTTCCTACGGCAATCCCGGCTGCGCCCACTGCAAGAGCATCGAGAAATTCGCGTCGTGTAACCATCGTTTCTCCTTTAATAACCCGCGTCCATCGCCCCGCCCCGTAGCTAACCGACAAATATCTTGTGATCAGCAGGAGATGCCAGCCTTCTTCAGCGTTCCCTTAAGTCCGTCCATGCTGATGCGCGTTGATGCTTCGGGTGTACCCGCTCCGCGCCAGTGAGTTTCGAGGCTCAGCCCGAAGTGAAAGCCATCGTGCTGCAGAGCTTGTAATTGGCCAACCCAATCCACCATACCGCTGCCGACCGCTGCCCAATCGTATTTATTATCCGGCTTGCGGATCACGTCCTTGCAGTGGCAGTGACCGATGCGGTCTTTGGGCAGTAGTTGATATCCAGTTGGATAGGGATTGCTTCCTATGGCGGCCGCATTGCCTGGATCCCAGTTCAGCATGAAGTTTTTGTTTGGAATCGCGTTCAGCACCGCGGCGGCCTCTTCACCCGTTGCTGTGTTGCAGGACATTTCATTCTCGAGCAGAAGAATAATGTTGTCTTTGGCGCAGCGCTCTGCGGCCTGCTGCAGTTTTGCATTGATGGCGGCCCGGAACCGCTTCTGATCGTCCAGTCGCCAATAGTCGAAACAACGAATCCGGTCAGTACTGAAAGTCTTGGCAAGAGAAATACAGCGCTCCAGTAGCTTGTTCTGCACGCTAGCATCGAAATCCGCATGGAACTGGTCGCGCGCTTCGCTCTGTAACGAACGCAGAGCGCCGGGCCAATCCGCCTTGAACAGCGGACTTGCGATATCCGTGACTCGCAGTTTGTATTTTTCGAGAAGCTTCTTCGCGTCGTCTACCTCTTTCGCACTGAGTTCGGTTACATTCTTGTTCCACATTGAGCGCAATTCAATCCAGCGCAGCCCGAAATCGCCGGCGACAATCTGGCACGCTTTTTCGAAATCCTGCGTAATCTCATCATTGATCACTGCCAGCCTGAACGGGCATTCACCTGCGCTCGGCGACGACAATTTCATCAGCGACGATGCTTCTGCTCTCTTGACTAGCGGCAGCATTGCCGCCTCAAGTCCCACCAGCCCCAAACCTAGAAGGGCGCTGCGCCGCGTGTACGACATGCACCTTACCTCTCCACGATTCGTCCTGCTCCAAACACTATCTATCATCCGCCATTCAGACTTCCGCTGTCATCCGGACACGCAAACATCCTACAGACTGAGCGCGTGTATGCTGTTGGAGGGATCGCATTGTGGGCATCTCGCGAAACGAAAGCTAGAATTGGATCCATGCTGATCCATCCAGACCGTCTGTTTCCTGCTGAACCAGGCACGCGAAAAATAGCCAGGACACTCTATGAGCATGTGAGAAGGTTGCCCATCGTTAGTCCTCACGGGCACACGCAGGCCGCATGGTTTGCGACGAACCACCCCTTCCCGGGTCCGGCGCAGCTTTTCGTGCATCCCGACCACTATATCGTTCGCATGCTTTACAGCCAGGGAGTCTCGCTAGACGACATCGAGATTGGTCAAACTCACATTAAGGATGCGAGGAAAGTCTGGCACATCTTCGCTACTCATTACTATCTTTTTCGTGGAACGCCGACGCGCATGTGGCTGGACTTCGCCTTTCAAGAACTTTTTGAACTCGATCAGCCGCTGTCGCAAGAAACTGCCGACTTGTACTTCGACACGATCTCGGCAAAGCTTAAAACGCCGGAGTTCTTGCCGCGCGCTCTCTACGAGCGCTTCAACGTCGAAGTACTTGCGACAACCGACTCGCCGCTCGATTCGCTTGATGACCATAAAGTCATTCGGGAATTGAAGTGGAAGGCGAGGATTTTGCCGACCTTTCGTCCCGACCCAGTTATCGATCCTGAATTTATTGAATTCACTCAAAACATAACCAAGCTAGCTGAGCAGACAGGAGAAGATACCTCGACGTGGACAGGCTATTTGAACGCGCTCCGAGCAAGGCGCGAGCGTTTTCGCCAACTCGGATGCACCGCAACTGACCACGGACATCCAACCGCGAGGACCGCCAGTCTTTCGACAGCCGAAGCCTCGAAGCTTTTTCGCCACGTGCTCAGTGTCGATGCCGATGCTCAGCAAAAGGAACTATTTCGTGCGCAGATGCTGATTGAAATGGCACGCATGAGCTTGGAAGACGGCCTCGTCATGCAGATTCATCCGGGCAGCGCGCGTAACCACAATCGAAAGCTTTATGAACGATACGGCCGTGATTTGGGCGCCGACATTCCCACGCCGACCAATTATGTGGACGCGCTTCGCCCGTTGCTCGATCAGTTCGGCAACGAGCGCAATCTCACCATCATTCTTTTCACGCTCGACGAATCGACCTATAGCCGCGAACTGGCGCCGCTGGCTGGGCATTATCCTTGCTTGCGGCTTGGCCCGCCGTGGTGGTTTCACGACAGTCCGGAGGGGATGATACGCTTTCGCGAACGGGTCACAGAGACGGCGGGCTTCTACAATACAGTCGGCTTCAATGACGATACTCGGGCCTTCCTGTCGATTCCGGCGCGGCACGACATGGCTCGGCGTGTGGATTGCAGCTTTCTCGCGAAGTTGGTTGCCGAGCATCGGCTAGAGGAAGATGAGGCGTTGAAAGTAGCGCACGACTTGGCCTACGGCTTGGTTAAGAAAGCATATCGACTATAGGAGCACGGCATGCCAGAGACATTGGCCTCAAGAAGGTGGAAGTGGAAGTGACTTATGACGCCTAACATTTTCAGCCTTGAAAACAAAACGGCCGTCGTAATCGGAGGTTCCTCCGGCATCGGGCGTACCCTCAGCCTCGGTCTCGCCGATGCCGGAGCCGATGTCATTGCCTCGGCGCGCCAACGGGAAAAAGTTGAAGAAACCGCGGCCGAGATCGAACAACGTGGCCGCAAGACATTGCGTATCTGTTCGGATGTTTGCACCCGCGCCTCGCTTGAACAGTTATCGACAGCCGCGCTTCGATCTTTTGGCAAGGTCGACATCCTCGTGAACTGCGCTGGAAGAATCAAGCGCATGCCGACGCTGACGATGGCGGAAGAAGAGTGGTCCGACATCCTCGACACAAACCTGACAGGTACGTTGCGCGCGTGCCAAATTTTCGGCAAACACATGCTCGAGCGTGGCTACGGCCGCATTATTAACATCGCTTCTCTCAACGCCTTCGTCGCGCTCAATGAAGTTGCCGCCTATGCGGCCAGCAAGGCGGGCGTTGTCTCTCTGACGCGCTCGCTTGCGGTGGAGTGGTCGAAAGAAGGCGTTACAGTGAACGCCATTGCCCCCGGTGTATTTCGCACCGCATTGAATGCCGACTTGCTCGACAACTCACCTCGTGGCCGGGAGTTGTTGATGCGTACGCCAATGGGACGCTTTGGCCACACCGAAGAACTCGTCGGAGCCGCAGTTTACCTCGCTTCCGATGCCGCTTCTTTTGTTACCGGACAGACTCTGGTTGTCGACGGCGGATTTCTGGCCAGCGGAGTCAATCAATAGAGCGATAACGAAAGAGCGATAACGAAATGTGCTCCGAATCCGTGACCTTCTATGCCTATGCGCGCTCGTAGAAGCGGAAGAACAGCGATTGCTTCGCCACTGGCTGAGCCTTTTCCGTAAGCGTCGCCATCTGTTGCTGGCTGAGCGGCGTGAACTCCCGCGCCAATTGCACATTTTCTTCCAACTGGGCAATCGAATCGCAGCCGATGATAACCGTGCTGACCGGCAGTGAGAGCGAATAGTACATGGCCTGTCGCATGTTGAGCGTTCCAGCAGTGGGCGCTGGGACCATCCCTTCCCACATGTGCTTCTGCTCTTCCAGCGACGGCGGTGTCCATGTGGAGAGAAGACGCCCGCGTGCCGGAACTTTCATCCCAATGATGCCCATTTGTTTCTCCACAGCCAGCGGCAGCAATTGTTCTGAGAAGCTGAAGTGATGCGGGTCGGCAGCGTTTACCGCCATAAGAATGGTATCGAACGGATAGCGATGAATGGCTTCTATGAGCGCATCAGGCCGATAATGCCCGGTGATACCGAGGTAGCGAACGATCTTCTGATCGCGCGCTTGGAGCAGCGCCTCCATTGCTCCGCCCTTGGCGAATATTTCATTGATATCAGTCATGGTGCCGATATCATGCAGTTGCCAAAGGTCAATGTGATCGGTCTGCAACAGCTTCAGCGAGGTTTCGATCATGCTCATGGAACCATCGCGTGTCCGCTCTTTCGTCTTCGTCGCGAGAAACGCCTCGCTGCGCCGATGCTTCATGACTTTGCCGACGTATTGCTCGCTCCAACGTTCCGGACCACCATAAATCGAGGACGTGTCGATGTAGTTCACGCCGAGGTCGAGAGCCTTTTCGATGACCGGGACTGCAACATCTTCGTTATGAGCATGCTCAAGCGAAGCTTGTCCTCCAAGGCTGAAAATGCCAACTTTATACCCAGTCTTACCGAGGTTCCGCGTGGGCATGGGCTCACGCCTCGGCGGGTCGGCGGGGGCCGCTGTCGCGGTGGTTGGCAGCTTTGGAAGTGCAGCCGAGCCAAGGAATGTGGCCGTTATCACTCCACCTGATTTAAGAAACGCCCGCCGGTTGTTTCGAGAGGATTTGGTTGATTGGCTCTTGTTCATGGTGACCTCCATTCCCGATCGGAAGCTCAAAGACTAAGACTATGTTACTCATTTCATACCTCGCGTCAACGAGCGGCCTTCGTGCGTAGCAAACCGCGCAGGGAAACCATTTCCCCCTTCATCTACAGGAAACCCTGTAGTTGAACTTTGAGGTAACCTTCGCCGCGCACATACGGAGCGTGTACGGCGGCAACTCTCAAGCCCTGCCGGACATCTACACCTCAGTTCGTCCGATGCAGATACTCGCAGATAATCTATGAGAGCCGCAAAGTCTAAAGTATTCAGTAGGAAGTTTTCTGGCCACTGCCTCACTCTGACAATTGCTTTCACGCTGGCCGGTTGTTCGAGTTCGAATAATTCGTCAACCCCGCCGCCTCCTCCTGTGGTCAGCGTTACGTTGAACCAATCGACCGCGAGCGTCGCTGTCAGCACGAAAATGCCATTTACCGCAACTGTAACCGGTACGACGAACACTGCCGTGACTTGGTCTGTAGATAGCGTTAGCGGTGGAAATTCGACGGTGGGCACAATAAGCACGGCGGGCGTTTACACCGCGCCCTCTCTAGTTGGCACCCACACTGTTACGGCGACCAGCGTAGCAGACACTTCAAAAACCGCGAGTGCTGCAGTCACAGTCACGGGTGTCGTCTCCGTGTCCCCGGCGTCGGTCGATGTTGTCGCGACCCAGACTCAACAATTCAGTGCAACCGTACAAGGATTTTCGAGCTCGACGGTGACCTGGGTGGTGGATCAGATTAGCGGAGGAAACTCTACAGTCGGCACAATTAATTCTTCTGGATTGTATACATCGCCCGCTACGCCAGGAAGCCATACCATCACGGCTACCAGCAACGCGAGCAATTCAGTAAGCGGCAGCGCTCAGGTAGCAGTTTTTACACTTTCTCTGTCGCCGTCAGCACCGGCTATTACCACCTCGTCCAATGAACAGTTCACGGCAACGACTCAGGGACTGTCGAGTCCGATGCTCAATTGGAGTGTGGATCAAATCAGCGGAGGGAATTCTACCGTCGGAACAATTACGGCAGCCGGACTTTACACCGCACCCGCCACGGTTGGTAATCACACGATCGCAGTCAGCGTAGCAAGCACACCAGCCACCGCGGCTACTTCCGTTGCGGTTTTTGCGCTCTCAATCTCGCCGACATCGGCCACGGCCGCCCCCTCAGGAACCGAACAGTTCACCGCCACAGTTCAGGGGTTGACGAACAGCACTCTAAGCTGGTCGGTAGACGGAGTTGCGGGAGGAAATTCAACGGTGGGTACCGTTAGCACATCCGGTCTCTACACGGCTCCTGCTTCCTTAGGGCAGCATACCATCGCCGCAAGCCCGGTGGCCGTTCCTTCAGCCAGCGCTCCGGCTACGCTTACTGTCATTAATGTGAGTCCCGGGACCGTGCTGACTTACCACAATGATGACGCTCGCGACGGCGCGTACCTGGACGAAGTTTCTCTTACACCGTCCAATGTGAACTCCACTCAGTTCGGCAAGCTCGTGTCCTATCCCGTAGATGGCCAGATTTATGCTCAACCGCTATACCTTTCGCAGGTCAATATCAACGGCGCAACCCATGATGTGGTCTACGTGACAACTCAGAATAATAGCGTTTACGCCTTTGACGCCGATGCGACTGCGACACAACCCACTACGTTCTGGCACGTCAATCTCGGTGGGCCTGTTGGTAAGACTGATATTTATGGAGTCATCCCGGTTGTCGGCATCCTGTCGACCCCTGTGATCGATATAACGACCAACACAATGTATGTGGTAGCCGAAGTTACGGGCACGGCAAACAACCAACCCTTTCAATTGCACGCGCTGGATGTCGCCACCGGAGCCGACAAATTTGGTGGGCCCGTCACGGTAACTGGCAGCGTCCCCGGGACGGGAATGGATAGCAACGGGACCACCATAACCCTCGAAAGCGCCTGCTTTCAGCGCATGGGATTAGCGCTTGATCCAGTTACCAACTCGATCTACATACCCTTCGGCAGTTGCCCTCACGGTTGGATTTTAGCGTACGACAAAACTACCTTGGCACAGACTGCGATTTTCAACGACACTCCCAGTGGCGATGGCGGCGGATTGTGGGCGGGCGGTGGCGCTCCTGCCATCGACGATACGACCGGAGATATTTACTTGATGAGCGGAGTCGACGCTGGTGACAACGTCTCAAACGGGTATAACGATTCGTTCCTGCGCCTGAAGGCAACTGATCTATCGGTGCTGGATTATTTTACCCCAGACGATGCAACGGTCCTCGAGCAGAATGACGCCGATCTAGGCTCTGGTTCAAACGTTATTGTGCCGGGCTCTACTACGAATCCGAATATCACCATCGGAGGCGGCAAGGACGGTAACATTTTCGTCGTCAATCGCGAGGATATGGGCGGCTTCAACAGCGGGACGAACAATGTGCTTCAGACGGTTCAAACCGGCAGCGGCTCAAATCCCAACGACAACATTTTCTCGACTCCAGCCTATTGGAACGGCTCTCTTTACTATCACTGCAACAATGACGTGTTGCGCGCGTTTACCTGGACCGCCGGCAACCCCGCAGGACAGCAGCTATCAAGCGCACCCAGTTCTGTGGGGTCTAACGTTTATGGGGCTCACGGAGCAACCCCCTCTCTCTCGGCCAATGGCGCCATTAGCGGCATTATCTGGGACACGGACAACTCGGCATATGACTGGACTACTCCCTCTCAGAGCGGCCCCTTGGTGTTGCATGCCTACGACGCCACGAACGTCGCTACCGAACTCTATAACAGCTCGCAAGCGGCAGCGGGACGCGACACTGCAGGACTAGCTCTAAAGTTCACGGTGCCAACGATCGCGAACGGCAGAGTTTTCGTTCCAACCGGCGGCGAACTCGACATCTACGGATTGCTGCCTTGAAGTGCAGCGCCCAGTGTTGAGGCGAAGAGCTAGCTTCAGGCATTGCAAAGGCGATTCGCATACGCCGACCAACTTCCCCGGGCATTTCTGATGGAGTCGCAAAGCGCTTCCGCCGCCAGTGGCCAATTGGCCACTGGCATTTCTTACAAGAGTCTAATCCCATTCGTAATCTGTGCAGGTCCTTCCTCGACCGCTAGAGTCCGACCTACGGACTCTCTCATTGAGCGTCCTGTTGGACACTCCCTTCGAGAGATGGATCGATGTCTTATTGCTCCCCCGATCTTGCAAAACCAACTCGCGCTCGTTTAAACAATTCGTTTCCGTTCGCGCCGGTCGCAACAACATTGTTGTTTCTACTTACGCTGAGTGCATGTTCCGGCGTCTCTGTCCCAGGCAACAGCAGTACTGCATCGACGCCCGCGCCCACACCTGCTCCCACTCCTACGCCACCTTCATCTCCACCACCGTCAACTTCTAGTCTCACGATTTCCGGCACGCTTCCCTCCGCGACCGTCGGTTCGAGTTACAACGCAACCCTGAGCGTAAGCGGGGGTACAGCACCCTATGTTTTCTCGGTTGCGTCAGGCCAACTCCCCGCAGGCATACTACTAGCCGATTCGAGCGGGGTGATTTCCGGAACGCCAACCGCAGTTGGAAACTTCGTTTTCGCAATCTCAGTTTCAGATTCCAAAGGGCTCTCCGGTAAGCAGTCGTTACAAATAACGGTCTCAAATTCGACCGCTACCGCGGGCAACTCGTTTTCAAACCTGCAGCAGAGCAGCGGATGGGCAAACTACGGCCAGGGGCCACCGGATTTTATAGACTGCTCACCTTCTCCCTGTGATGGAATTACTTTCTCCATGAGCCAAGGAGTGAGCTCGCCTTCAATGAGTGGGTCCGCTGCGCAATTCAATCTTGGGGGAACAGCGGTTTATACTGACGCGCTGTTTAATAACCATTTGATCGGCGCCTTTTCATCGCAAGGCTTGCCTGACAACAATCACACGCTGGTTCCCAGTTATCATACTTTCACTTACGACGTATATTTCTACGGAACCAACCTCGAGCTCTCTCAGGCGGTTGAGTTCGACATCAATCAGTTTTTCAACAATCTCGGTTTTATATGGGGTCACGAGTGCCGCATTGCGGGCGGACATGAATGGGACGTCTGGAACAACGTTACTGCTCACTGGGCTCCCACAGGCA
This sequence comes from uncultured Acidobacteriaceae bacterium, assembly GCA_964407505.1. Lineage (GTDB taxonomy): Bacteria > Acidobacteriota > Terriglobia > Terriglobales > Acidobacteriaceae > Sulfotelmatobacter. Next base: position 20,476 of record CAYOVU010000258.1, read on the forward strand.
TCCCCTGCAACCCGGTCGACAATTCGTGGAACCATCTGACGATTCAGGTTCAGCGCACACCAAGCAATCAATTGCTATATCAGTCGATTACTCTGAATGGCGTTACCAACACGCTCAACCAATACTACGATCCCGGTTCTGCCATGAATTGGTATGGTGTAACCATTAATTACCAGATGGATGGAAATTCCCAACAGTCGCCCTACACCGTTTATCTCGACGAATTGACCTTTACATATGAGTGATTCCTTCCTCGGCTACTTCATAGGTGGCATATAGGGTATATATCGCGCAAACAACCAGCACAGGAAAAACACGACCGGTATGTGCACCATCAGCTGCAGCACGCCGTAGCCTACGATGTCCCGCGCCTTTAACTTCAGAATGCCCAGCAGGGGGAGCATCCAGAAGGGATTAACCAGGTTCGGCAGCGCCTCCGACGCATTATAAATCTGGACTACCCATCCCAGATGCACCTGGTGCAGATTGGCCGCCTGCAGTACATACGGCGCTTCGATAACCCACTTGCTGCCGCCCGAGGGAATGAAAACTCCAAGCACCGCCGAATACATCGCGACCAGCAGTGGATATGTATTGTGGGTGCTGATGGAAGCGAAAAGCTTGGCTAACGCATCGGCGATTCCAGTTCCCACAATCATTCCAAAAATCACCGCATAAAACGGAAACTGTATTAATACGCCACCAGTGGCCGGAATGCATTCCGTAACGGCGCGCATAAATCGCTTGGGCCGCCAGTGCAGTAAGAGTCCAACTGTGATGAATATCAGGTTGTAAGTGTTAAGGTCGAGCGCGGCGAGGGCACCTTGCGGTGAAGTACGAAATACGTCGATCAAATACCAGCAAAGCAGCAAGCCGACCAAAATTGTAAGTAGAGGACTATATTCCAACCACTCGCCTGGTTTACTGCGTATCTCCAAACTTGAGCGAATCGGCTCGTATTGGATACCGTATGATTCGGCCGTTCTCGCATTCTCTGGCGACGGCGTTGACAGATAAGCAATCAGGACCGACAGCACGATCAAAACCACAGTGGTTGCGATACTTTGCCACAGAAATAGAGTCTGAGTAAGTGGAATCAGACCACTAATACTGAATAGTGAAGGCGGCATCGCTGACTTAGTCGCCATCAACATAGCCGCGGATGAAGATAGTCCCATGGCCCATACTGCGCCTAACCCCAGATAGGCAGCGGCCCCGGCAGCCCGGTAATCCATCCCTTTCACGCGATGTGCCAGCTCCCGAACAAAGAGCCCGCTGAAAATCAGGCTCAAACCCCACGAGATCAGCGAAGTCAGCATCGAGAACAATGCAACCAGCGCGACAGCTTGCCGCGGCGTCTTCGGAATCTCTGCTAATGCGCGAATCGCGCGATACACAATCGGTGCCGAGGCGACGACATATCCTCCCACGATGATCATCACCATCTGCATGGTGAAGGGAACCAGCGTCCAGAAATTCTTCCCGCCCTGAATGGCAAGTTTGGCGGGGCTTTGACGAAGCAAAAGGCCGACGACGAAGACCACCACGATTCCGATGAGAGCAAAAATCAGAGGATCCGGGAACCACCGTTCACTCCAATTGGCGAGTCCCAGCCCAAAGCGCACAAGACCTTGCTCAGACTTCACTGTTTGCTGCTCTTGGGGCATGGGCATGCTCGAATCCTTTCGGCAGTGGTTTGTGCCCGACATTGTAGCGCGGGTTTTACCAAAGGCAACCGATTGTGCTGGATTCCGCGATGGGTGTAGGATGCTTTCGTTTGTGCCGGCAGGACCTCGCCACTCCTGCCCTGCCGTGAGGTCCTCGTCGTATTCGATGCGGGCGCGTCGTTGGATGCTCACGCTCCGCGGCGATCCGGCACCGCAGGAGGCCTTCGGTCCTCCGTCAACCAGTGCCGGAGAAGTCAAGATGGGTTGCTGCTAGAACTCAGTTGATCGAATCGAGCTTTGCGCCGTCGGCTGCTGAACAAATGTAAATCGAAGGCTGGATTCCTGTCGCCCGTTGGTAGCGGTCTGCGACCTGCTCCGCAAAAGACTCGGCATCAGTCGCCTCTACCAAATTGATTGTGGATCCGCCGAATCCGCCTCCGGTCATTCGCCCGCCGTAGTATCCGGGCAGGTTTTCGGCGACTTCGACCATCACGTCCAGCTCGCGACAACTGACTTCGTACAAGTCGCGAAGGCTGCGGTGAGATTCACGCATTAGCTCTCCAAAACCGTTCAGATCGCCCGCCCGGAGGAGCCGGCTCGCATCGGGCACCCGGGCATTCTCCTCGACGACATGACGGCATCGATTGAAGATATTCTCGGGAAAATCTTGTGAGTGCTGAATCAGTTGATCGAGGGAAATATCGCGCAGAACGTGCGCATCCGGATAATGCCTGGCTAGAATGCGCACTCCTTCCTCGCACTCTTCACGCCGACGGTTATACTCCCCGCTGGAGTGCTGGTGCTTCACCATCGTGTTACAAATCACCATCCTGACATTTTCGGGAATGGGAACGAGCTCGAACGCAAGTGATCGACAATCGAGAAAGAGTGCGTGCCCCGCTTTGCCCAGGCACGAGACAAACTGATCCATCACGCCGACCCGTGCACCGATAAAAGTATTTTCGCTGCGCTGGCAAAACCTGGCCACCTCGGGTAAGGACAATGTGTCACCACAAAGGCTCAAGAGCGCGAGAGCGCTGGCAACTTCAATGGCAGCCGAGGAACTGAGACCACCACCGATCGGGATCTCGCCATGCACTAGCAAATTAGCGCCACTCAAACTATACCCAGCCTGTTGCAGAACGACCGCAACGCCCAACACGTAATCGCACCAATCTCCAGTGCTCCGCTGAGGAAGGTGATCCAGGTCAAATGCGAAATCTTTCGGGAATTGCTCCGACCGGACGATCAGTTGACGATCTGAGCGAGGAGAGACGGCAACGCGCGTGCAGAGTCCAATGGCGCACGGCATCACGAATCCGTCGTTGTAGTCGGTATGTTCCCCGATCAAGTTGACGCGCCCCGGCGCACTGAAGACCGTCGGCCGCGCTCCGAAGCAGCATGCAAATTGCTGGGCCAAATGGTTAGAGTCCATCGTTAAAGTCCGGCGAAGCCAAAACATAAGCTGCATCCTGTGATGTGTCAACTTACACCCGGGAGTTCTGGATATGATGCAGTAGCCCTCGCGGTCGGCAACGCCGGATACAATGGGGAGCGATGAAGCCAGGGAATCCTCCTGAAGACCCGCATCGCCGGTTCAACCCGCTTACCCAACAATGGGTGCTCGTTTCGCCACATCGCACGCAGCGGCCGTGGCGTGGACAACTAGAGGCGGCCGTTTCTACACCAGCCCTCACCTATGATCCCGGTTGCTATCTGTGCCCCGGAAACGAACGCGCCGGAGGGGCACGCAATCCCAAATACCAAACAACATTTGTCTTCACCAACGACTTCTCGGCACTGAAGCCCGAAGCCAAGCCGGCGAGAGAAGATGAGTCTGGACGTGGGTTGTTGCTTTGGAATTCAGAGTCTGGCACCTGCAAAGTTATGTGTTTTTCCCCGCGCCACGATTTGACGCTGGCCCGGATGCCGCTGCCGGAAATAATCCGCGTGGTGGACGTGTGGGCTGAACAGTATGCTGAACTTGGCTCCTTGCCCTACATCAATTATGTGCAGATTTTTGAGAACCGCGGCGAGATCATGGGTTGCAGCAATCCGCATCCGCATGGACAAATCTGGGCCAACCAGACGATCCCCAATGAGCCTCGCAAAGAACAGGAATCGCAGAAAGCATACCTGGCGAAGAACAGCACCTGCCTACTATGCGACTACTTGAAATTGGAGTCACAGGCACAGACGCGTATCGTCTTCGAGAACGCACACTTCGCGGCCCTCGTGCCCTTCTGGGCGGTTTGGCCTTTTGAGGCAATGATAGTTTCTAAGCAACACACGGGCAACATGGGAACTTTTGACCTTGCCACGCGCCAGGGTCTGGCAGATGTTCTCAAACAACTCACCACGCGCTACGACAATCTCTTCGAGGTCTCATTCCCTTACTCGATGGGTTTCCATCAGGCGCCGACCGACGACGAACCGCACCCGGAATGGCACTTCCACGCGCACTTCTATCCGCCGTTGTTGCGTTCGGCCAATATCCGCAAATTCATGGTTGGATATGAGATGCTGGCAAGCCCGCAGCGAGACATCACTCCCGAAGCTGCCGCCTCCACTCTCAAGAATCTGGGCGGAACACTACGCCAACCCACGGGTGAGGAATAGAATGTCTTCTGGTGCATAAAAAAGGCAACTGCGCGCGCTGCCACAAGGAGGCTCACATGTCCAGGAACTTGAAGATTGGGAAGCCTGTGATATTGACGGTTGTTCTGACCTGTGCCGCATTGCTTGCTCAACAAATGCCCACCGCGCCAAGCCCTTCGCAATGGCTGGAGTTCCCCGTGGTCATGCGGCAAAACATATCTGCCGGCAAGACGCCCGTGGGTACGAAGGTCGAGGCCAAGTTAATAGCCGCTACGCTCGTAGGTAGCGCGGTGATCCCGCAGGGTGCTACCGTATCAGGCGAAGTGACCGAATCGGCGGCAAAAGCCACAGCCGAACCGTCGCGCCTCGCGATCCGCATGGATTCCGCAGTTTGGAAAAATGGATCGGCACCGATCAAGGTATATCTGACGGCGTGGTACTACCCGATGGCAACCTTGCCGAATCAGGATCTCTCCTACCAGCCGCCGGACGCTGCGCGCAGCCCCAAGAACTGGAATGGCGCCGGCACATACCCGGACCCGAACAATCCTGCGTCACAGCCTTTTCCAGGGCGGGACAACGGCCAGGAGCCGAACGCAACACCCTCCCCATCGTCCAATATCTCGAAACATCGTGTCCTGCTGAAAAACATCGAATCCACCAGCCAGAATGACGGCGCCATCACCCTTACATCAACGCACATGAACATCAAGCTCGATAAGGTCACGACGTATGTCTTGGCGAGCGGCGATCTTATGCCGCGAAAATAGGCCGGAATTGTGAGTCTTGCTTCCACGACATTTCTGTCAGGGATCTTCGCATAAGGATCGCCCCAATATCGAAATATAAGCTGTGGAACGGTTCTTGTAATCCGCCGGATGCGTGGTAACATACGGTGTCGTTAACGTACACGAAAAGGGATCAGCCGCGGGCGGGGCTTCGTTGATTTCTTGTTTGCCGCGGCACTTGGTGGGAATGCACCTTCTGGGGATCGATGTGGGGACTGGGGGTACGCGTGCGCTCGTGATGGATGCCACAGGTGCTGTCGTGGCTTCAGAAACCGAGGACCACCGAGCATTTGCATCACCTCAAATCGGCTGGGCGGAGCAGGTTCCTGAGGATTGGTGGCGCGCTTGCGGTGTGGCTGTGCGCAAGGTGCTCGCAAAGAATCACTTGTCTGCCGAGGAGATCGTGTGCGTCGGATTGTCTGGGCAAATGCATGGGGCGGTCCTGCTGGATGACGCGGCGCGCGTTGTACGGCCTGCATTGATCTGGTGCGACGTCAGGACTGAAAAGCAAAGTCGGGACTTGACCGCCAAGATCGGCATCGGCGAATTGATAAAGCTCACATGTAATCCCGCGCTCACCAATTTCACTCTGACCAAATGTTTATGGGTCCGGGAAAATGAACCCGATAACTGGGGCAGGGTTCGCTCGGTGATGCTGCCCAAAGACTATGTGCGGCTTGAATTGACGGGAGAACGCGCAACCGACGTGGCCGATGCCTCTGGCACGCTACTGCTCGACGTTGCCAACCGGCGTTGGTCGAAGGAGATGTTAGACCGGGTCGAGATGAAAGAGTCGCTCCTGCCGGCTCTGTATGAGTCACCCGAAATCTGCGGTCGAATTTCGGCTGCGGGCGCTGCCGCAACCGGCCTCAAGCCGGGAACACCAGTAGTAGCGGGAGCGGGGGACCAGGCGGCCGGCTCGATCGGGATGGGAGTGGTTTCCGCGGGAACCGTGAGCGCGACGATCGGAACTTCGGGAGTAGTTCTCGCTGCGACAGATCGTCCTGCGCTTGATCCCGGAGGGCGTCTGCACACATTTTGTCATAGCGTTCCGGGGCGTTGGATAGTGATGGGCGTAACCCAAGCCGCGGGACTTTCTCTTCGCTGGTTTCGCGATCAGTTTGGCCTGGGCACGGGGGGGCAACTTGAGTCCTATCCCAGCCTTATGGACGAAGCGGCTAAGGCTCCTGCCGGATGCGATGGTCTGCTCTGGGCTCCTTACTTGATGGGCGAACGCACGCCGCATCTCGATCCTGCGGCGCGCGCGATGCTGGCGGGTTTGACTGCTTCGCACACACGCTCTCATGTAATTCGGGCGATTCTGGAAGGAGTCGCCTTCAGCCTGCGCGATACCTTCACAATTTTTAAGGAAATCAACGTTCCGGTGGAAACGATTCGTCTGGGCGGCGGTGGGGCCAGAGCGGCTCTTTGGCGACAGATTCAAGCAGACGTTTACCGACAAGAAGTCGAGACCGTCGAGGCGGAGGAAGGTGCAGCGTACGGAGCGGCGATTTTGGCGGGCGTCGGGGTGAAAGTATGGCCGTCGGTTGATGCTGCTTGTGACGCCGCGGTGCGCGTGAGCGATAGCGTGCGCCCAAACATCGAAGCCTTGCTAGTCATGGAGAAAGCCTACTCGGTCTACCGCCGGATGTATCCGGCAATGAAGTCCATTCTAAATTGATAACTACTGCGGCATAGAGAGGAAGTTATGACAAGTACGAACGACTACCAGCCTCGTGCGGAACATAAGTTCACGTTCGGGCTTTGGACGGTCGGCAACCGTGGACGGGATGCGTTTGGCGATGCGGTCCGGCCGCATATTTCGCCCGTTGAGATTGTCTCGATGCTCGCGGAAGTTGGCGCCTGGGGCGTGAACCTTCACGACAACGATCTGGTTCCGATCGATGCCACCCCCGCTGAACGGGACTGTATCGTTCGCTCTTTTAAGAAAGCCTGCGCAGACAGCGGCATCGTTGTTCCCATGGCGACCGTGTCTCTCTTTTTCCACCCCATATTCCGTGACGGGGCCTTCACAGCCAACGATCCTGAAGTGCGCGCCTATGCTCTGCAGAAAACCATGCAGGCCATGGATATTGGAGCCGAACTGGGCGCGAAAATTTTTGTTTTGTGGGGTGGCCGCGAGGGTGTTGAGACCGATGCCTGCCGTCGCGCGGATGAAGCGATCAAGCGCCTGCGCGAAGCCATCAACTATCTCTGCGAATACAACATCGAGCGCGGATACGGCATGAAATTTGCCCTGGAAGCCAAGCCGAATGAGCCGCGGGCAGACATCTACATGGCCACCACCGGCCAATATCTGGGATTTATTCCGACGCTTGATCATCCTGAGATGGTCGGTGTGAATCCGGAAGTCGCGCACGAACAGATCTCGGGGCTCAACTTTATGCATGCCGTCGCTCAGGCGTGGGAGGCCGGCAAGCTCTTTCACATCGACCTCAATGATCAAATGCCCGGTCGATTCGATCAGGATCTTCGCTTTGGGTCGGCGAACCTCAGATCGGCATTCTGGCTGGTGAAGTTCCTTGAGGACGTGGGCTATTCAGGGTCACGTCACTTCGACGCTCATGCCTATCGCACCGAGGACTATGAAGGAGTTAAAGATTTCGCACACGGCTGTATGCGAACTTACCTGATCCTGAAAGAGAAGGCGCAGCGCTGGAATAGCGATAAGGAAATCCAGGCAATCCTCACCGAACTTTCGCAACACGGAAACGGCAATGGCAAGTTGGGCCGCTATTCGAAAGAAGGTCTATCTCAATTGCTGGCTCGTAACTTTGATAAGGATGAAATCCTCAAGAGACGTTTGCCGTACGAGCGTCTCGATCAGCTGACGGTTGATCTGCTGTTAGGTGTCAGGTAGGAATGTTCTGGCCGCGTTTTGTGTTCGAGATCCGCAAGACCGTATAAGTCGCAGAACTAATAAGTAGCACTCTTACAGAACAAATGAGGAACCATAAATGACGTCACTGGCGATTGCTGTGCCCCCCCGGCTGGTGCATTTATCTGCGATCGATGTGGTGATCGTGGTTTTTTATTTTGCGCTGGTGTTGTCGATTGGGTGGTATCTGCGAGGGCACGCCAACACCGGGGAAGATTTTTTTATGGCGGGGCGGGAGATGA
>CAYOVU010000259.1:0-2835 GCA_964407505.1 uncultured Acidobacteriaceae bacterium
CGGCCAGGGGTCGTAGGCTGATTCGTCGGCTTCCACATGGGTTACAAAGTTCCTTTCCTTGTTGGGATTAGAAATCACGAGCCGCACTTCCGTGACCAATCCGATTGTACTCCGCCGTCTCATAATGAGCGCTGTGGAAAAGCCTTTATTTTCAATAGCGTTTCCTACCTTGGTACTCACTTGGACGGTCGGCTGAGAGGAGGTCGCGACGGCTGATGACAGTCCGTACCTTCCCTTTTGGCACTTCCACCGTGTAAGGATTCCCGAAAAAAGTTCTTGTCCACTTCGCAGTTCGACCGCTGCTCGGGTATGCTTTTGAGGACCGAATATCCAGCGAAAGCTTAAGTCCGCCCCCTCAGGAGCAAACCCATGTCAGAACCAGCCGTCGTCACCCCTCCAAGCGTTGGCGTTGCCCGGCCCCAGCCCGGCGAGTACGCGTCTTACTATGAGCGCTACATTTCTCTGATTCAAGGCGAGGAGATGCTGCACACGCTCGATGAGCAGCGCCGCCAGATGCTGCTGCTGCTTTCCTGCCGCGACGAAAAGGATGGCGACTTCCGTTACGCGCCCGAGAAGTGGAGCGTGAAAGAAGTCCTGGGCCATATCTGCGACACCGAACGCATTTTCGCTTATCGTGCTCTTCGTTTCTCGCGCGCCGACGCGACACACCTGGCCGGCTTCGAGCAGGACGACTACGTTCGGAACGGTCCGTTCGGGCAGCGTCCATTGTCCGATCTGGTCGAAGATTTTATCGCAGTGCGTCGCGGCACAATTTCGCTATTCCGCAATCTCGACGAGGCGTCGTGGATCCGTCGCGGGATCGCTAATAACAATGAGGTGAGTGTGCGGGCGCTGGCTTACATCATTGCCGGGCATGAGTTGCACCATCGGAGAATCCTGGAGGAGAAGTATTTCGCTGCGAATCGCTGATCGGGTGCAAAATGCGGTCTCGGGTCTTAAGATGTTGCAAACCTAGAGCCTAAGACCTACGACCCGAGACCTGTGGCCCCACAACCATGTCCCAGCGCGCGTTAATTGAACTCCTCCGCGGTAAAGGTGCGCATGCTGATCCTGTCGCTTGCGTCGAGGATATTTCTGCTGAACTGGCAGTGCGCCGGGTCGAAGGCTTTCCACACTCCATCGCAGCGCTCGTCTTCCACATGAATTACTGGATGGACTACGAACTGCGGCGTATTCGCGGTGAGCGGCCTGCCTATCCGGCGCACAATTCGGAGAGTTTCCCCGCAGAATCGTTTCTCGCCAATGGTCATGATTGGGAGCAACTGCGAAACCGGTTTGCCAGCCTCTTTGCTGATTTTGCCACGCTGGCAAATTCTTCTCCTGAGGAAATGCAAAGGCAAATCGCATCTTCGCATGCGGGGGATACAAAGCTCGCAGGAAGACTCAAGGCTGTGTTGTGGCAGATGGTCGCGCACAACAGCTACCACGTTGGTCAGATTGCGATGATCCGTCGCATTCTCAATGCCTGGCCGCCACGCGGCGGCGGAGATACATGGTAGCGGAAGAGCAAGAGCGTGGTTGGTCGTTGGCCGTTAGCGATACACGGCAGTGGCCTCCGAACTTACGTTAGGATTGATCTGAGGCAGCCAGAAGCTTTGGCCAACGACTGACGACCAACGACGCCTTCCCCATGCTTTCCGACGCCACCATTCTGAAACATATCGCGCTCCAGCCCAAGCGATCTGCCGGATACAAACAGCTGGTGCGCGAACTGGGGCTGCATGGAGAAGCCCGCGCCGATCTCAATAGCCGACTGCAGAAGCTCGCGAAGCATGGAGAACTCGTCCAAGTCGACACCGACCGCTATGCACTTCCGCAGGCCGCGGCCGAAAACAATCTGATTGCCGGCCGTCTTACGATGCATCGCGACGGCTTCGGTTTTGTCATCCCCGATGCAAGCTCACTGACTCCATCGCTCAGAGCACGTCTCACTGGAGATATCTTCATTGCGCCTCATGCCATCGGCAATGCCATGCATGGCGACCGCGTCCTCGTCGACATTATCGCCACACGTCCGGATGGACGTGCGGAAGGACACATCGTCCGCTCGGTGGTTCGTAGTCATCCGACGGTTGTTGGAATCTTTCACTACAGCAGCCGGCGTAACTACGTCACGCCGATCGACAGCAAGATCACGCAGGACATTGTGATTCCGGCGGGGATGGAATTTCCTGATGCCGGTACGACGCCGGCACTACGAAGAAAATCTGTCGACCGCGTGCTGGGAGACGAAGCCGCTCGCCGATCGGACTGGGATGATCTCGAAGGCGTGGTGGTTGACGTGGAAATCACGGACTGGCCGACTCCTACGCAGAATCCGCGTGGTCGCGTCTTCGAGGTCCTTGGCCGGCTGGATGATTTCGGTGTCGATGTCGAGATCACGATTCGGAAGTTTCACCTGCCGCATCATTTCCCCGCGGCAACGCTGAATGAGGCGCAGAACGCTTCGCCTGTCATTGAGGCGCAGGAACTTCGTCACCGCCGCGACTTTCGCGCCGCGCCAATCGTCACCATCGACGGCGAAACTGCTCGCGACTTCGACGATGCTGTCACGGTGAGCCAACTTGCCAACGGCAATTTCGAACTGCAAGTCCATATTGCCGACGTCGCACAATATGTAACGCCGGATTCTGCGCTCGATCAGGAAGCCCGCCTGCGCGGCACCAGCGTCTACTTTCCTGATCGCGCTGTACCCATGCTACCGCTCGAACTCTCTACCGATATCTGCAGCCTGCGTCCGCAAGTCGACCGACTTGTGCTGTCATGCGTGATGCAAATCGATCCACGCGGCGAAATTCTTGGTTGCGAATTGAG
>CAYOVU010000260.1:0-40902 GCA_964407505.1 uncultured Acidobacteriaceae bacterium
GAAGGGCGCAATCGAAAACAGAGCTAATAGTAACGTCATCGCCCTCAGGGTTGCCAGCGCACGATGCACCAGAATTTTGAGGGCCGGCAACATTTCGTGAGGATGATGCTCCCAGGGGCTAGTCCACATCATGGACCGGGAACCACCTTGACGCGGGTGCCGTCGTTTAAAGGCTTGGAGTCGACCGAGGACAATGCCACCACGGCATTTTCTGGAACGCCCGCCGTGATCTCCACGCGAGTGAGATTCTGGAGAGAAATTTCAACTTCCCGACGTATGAGTTTGTCGTCCGCAACCTGGTAAACGTAGGGCTTGGTATCGTCCATGCGCACAGCCTCGCGCAACAGCGTAAGCGCGCCACTGTGTTTGGCGGTAACGACCGTGACGCCGACATTGACATTCGGGAGCAGGCGCAGGTCGTGGTTATCGACCGTGCAGGTGACCTCGCCGACGTTGCGGGAGCCGCGAAGTTTTACTGTGGCGGGGGTCGTGCTGACAACCCCGGGCCAAATGCGGCCAGGAATCGCGTCCCAGGTCACTTCGATTTTTTGACCAGTGGCAAGGCGGCCAATGTCGGGTTCATCCACAAAAGTGCGCACCAGCATGCGAGAGAGATCGCCCTCCTGTAACAAGAGATCGCCGGTTTGCACGTAGGCTCCTTGTTTTACAGGAAGCGCGTAGACGATGCCATCGAAAGGGGCGCGCACGCTGGATTTCTGCAAGGCGTCTTCGGCGGCATCGTAAGCGGCTTGGGCTTCGGCGCCCTGCGCCTGAACTCTTGCAGTTTCGGGCTTGGAGTAGCGATCTTTCTTTTTTTGCTCGAGGAGTGTGGTGTCGGCTTGGGCGCGCTGCAGCGCATCTTCAGCTTGCTTAACCTCGCCGGCCGACGCTGCACCCTCTTGTTGGAGGCGGCGCAGGGCGTCAAGATTGCGCTGAGCGGCGTCGCGGGTGTTACGGGCTTTGATCAACTCTGAATCGAGAGTGAGAAGCTCTTCCTGCGTGCCGCCGGTTGTTAGGTCGGACTGATTGGACTGCGCGGTTTTTATCTGAGCTTGAGCGCGAGCCGCCTGGCTACGCAGATCGGCGTCGTCGAGTTGCAGCAGCAATTGGCCGCGGCGCACGTGATCTCCTTCTTTCACCAACAGACGCTTCACCGTCGTGGGCACCGGGGAGTGAGCTTCGAAATTCTGAATGGGCTCAACCTTCCCGTTGGTAGAAATGAGACTTCGAATGGGACCGCGCTCCACTGTGGTAGTGCGAATCCTCAATGGCCCCGGTCGTGTAAAAACTGGGATCACGGCCAGCGCCGCCAGAACTCCAACCACTACCCAAGTGCGTCCCTTGCGTGCTGGCCTGCCATTCGAGTTGTTCGTTGCTGCCAACTGGTTATCTTTCAGAGTATCGGCGGGACAACTGCAAGCATTAATTTACCACCCGCGCAGGTCCCAGGAATGCACGCTCCCCATCTGGGACGATACTCATTTAGATGCCGCTCGGTAGCGGTGGATGCCATCGTCTTTGCTGTGGCCCGCTTGAAGACGCGCCTCACGGAGGCAAAGCTTGGCCAAACGTTACAATATCTCCATGGCAAAACCGCGCCGTTACACGCCTCAACATGCCGCCGCAGGGCTGGATGCGAAGTTCCCCGAAATCGAAACCTGGCCAAACCAGTTTCCTGGATACGAAATAGTAATCGACGATCCTGAGTTTACTTCAGTTTGCCCGAAGACAGGACTGCCGGATTTTGGCGTGATCACGCTGCGTTACCAGCCGGACAAAGTCTGCCTGGAATTGAAATCGTACAAAGAATATCTGCAGACCTACCGCAACCTGGGGATCTTTCAAGAGAATGTTGTGAATCGCGTGCTGGAGGATGTGGTGCGATGGGCAAGGCCGATATGGGCTGAGGTGAAGGGAGACTTTCGGCCGCGCGGAGGTATTTCGACGACTGTTGTGGCGAAATGGCCGCGAGGGTGAGGATTATTCTTCGTGGCGAGAGAAGCGGCCCGATAAATCTGGGCCGCCAGACAGCCGGGGCGGCTGTCTCCACAAAAGCGATTCTCCTACAGCGTCCCAATCTTCTTCTGCGGCTATGCTATTTGAGCCGGGAATATTCCGTTTTGGCTTGCTGAAGGATTGGGACGTTCGGGTCAGCATTGATCCAGAGCGCGAAGAAATTCTGATACTCCGTGCGCGCCTTCGCCGAGTCCCCCGCCAGAACATAGGCCCGGCCTAGTCCTAGCACGGCGAGCGTGCCGATCGGTTCATTGAGCACGACTCCGGGGTGATCGAGAATCTTCTGGAATTCGGCGGCGGCATCCGTGCCCCGTTTCGCAGCGAGGTTCGCCAGTCCTCGCAGATAGACCGGATAGAGAAGAAAATTCAAATTCTGCGAGGCGGCGCCGAGCTCGTACTGAGCAGCCGGCGCAAGGGCTGCAATTGCTTTCTCCGCCGCGCCATCATGCAGCGCCACGGCGGCACGAATCAAGGGCAAATAGTCATATTGAACAATGGTGTCTTCGGGCAGGCGGCGGTTGAGATCGTCGGCCACGCGCGTCGCCGTCGCGGAATCTCCGGTCAGTCCAAGCGCCATGGCCGACATCGCCTTGACATCGCCGCCTTCAGAAAGCGGGAGCACCTCCTCGGCCTGCCGCTTAGCAAAAGCCATGTCTCCTACAAGGGCAGCTCGCAGCGCGGCTTCGGCCTCATAGCCGGCCGCTGTCTCTTTTTCATCCGCGCGCCGGGCAGATTCGGCGGCACGTTGTGAGAGTTCCTTTGCTTTGGCAAGCTGGCCGGCGCAGGCTGCGGTTTCCGCCTCGTAATAAAGCGCGACATCTTCGTAGCCAGGCTTGCCCATGAGTTGGGCTGCCTCACGCTCCATACCGTCTGAGTCGTGCTGAAGGTAATCGATCAGGTAAAGGTTGGCGTGATTCAACGGCGAATCGAGATTGCGGGATTTTGCCTCATCCGCAGTGGACCGGGCTTCATCGAGGCGATTGACGCTGAGGTAAGCGGTGACCAGGTTGCTGTAACTTGTCCCGCTTCCGGGGTTCATCCTCAAAGTCTGCTGAGCTCTGGCGAGAGTGTTGGCATAATCTCCGAGATTGTTGTAGATCACCGCAAGATTGTTAGAAGGACTGGAGTCGCGAGGATAGGTCTGCGCCCACAGCTCGTAAGATTTGCGGGCTTCCTCAAGATTACCGGTGACGAAGTGTCCGTAATGTGAGGCGATGTAAAATTTCTCGCGCTCGCTGACACGCTCGCGCAGTTCGAAGGCTTTGCGGCTGGCTTCTGCCGCGCGTACTGTCTGATTCAGATTGAAGTAGTTTGAGGCCAGCCGGGCATAAGCCATCGCAAAGTTAGGGTCGAGGCTGACCGCCCGCTGAAAAAACGGGATGGCGGCTGCATAGTCGTTCTTCACGACCTGCGCTTTGTAACCCAGGCTGTAGGCCTGCAGCGCCTCAAGAGATGGAGTGGTTACGTTCTCCGCAGGCGCGTCATACTTTTGCACAGAGGTGAGCGATTCGCCGAGTTTGCCGCGCATCGCAGCCGCCATCTCTCCCATGGCATCAAGGACATGATTCTTGTCGCGGGCTTGCGCCGTGGTGCTGGCCAGCGATTCTCCATTCGAGCAGTTCACCGCCTTCAAAGTTAGAAGATATTCCGTGCCGACTTGGGCGATTGAGCCCTGGAGCGCGGCAGCGCTCGCAGTACGCTGGCAGACTTCGCGAGCCAGTTCATGCGTGACGCGGGCGTCCTTGGATTGAGCCATTAAAGAGAGGGTTTGAGCGATACGCGAGTCGGAAAGCAGATTGAGAAAAGGCGACTGTTCGAGCTGCGCGGAAAGCGCCTGGCGCAACGCTCCGTCAAAAACCGTATCGCCGGTGGTGTTGGTGAAATCGGCGAGCACCACGGTGTCTTTGTCAGTGAGTTGGGGGATTCGGCGAGAGCGGTAATAAAGTCCTGCGGCAATCAGTGCGATGAGGATCAGGACCGGGACAGAAATCTTCCAGATCCATGCCCGTGTTTTGGAAGTGTCGGCCTTCCCGGACGAATCTTGTTTCTTCAGTTCTCGCTGTAGCTGAGTTGTCACTGCGGAGCGAGAGCGCGAGCCGGAAGCTGGCGTGGAAACCACGGTCTCGACGGCCGCGGCGGAACGGCGCGAATCCGTGTCCCGGCGCAGGCGTTGCAATTCTGCGCGCATCTCGGCCGCGCTCTGATAGCGCAGGTTGCAATCTTTCTCCAGCGCGCCGCTGATGATGTGTTGCAATTCTGGCGGCAGGTCAGGATTGATGCGTACCGGCGGCACCGGCTCTTTTTCGAGGATCGCAGCAAAGATGACTCCCGAACTTTCGCCGCGAAAAGGCAGCGATCCCGTCGCCATTTCATACAGCACTGCGCCAAAGGAAAACAGATCGGTGCGCGCGTCCAGTTCTTTGGCACGAACCTGCTCCGGCGACATGTACGCGATGGTGCCCACCGCCATACCGGGACTGGTGAGCTGTTCGTTAGCCGCGGTCTGAGTGTTGGCGGCCGCCATCTGACTGTGCGAACCGCTGTTGCTTGCGACCTTCGCCAATCCGAAGTCGAGCACCTTGGCATGGCCGCGAGTGGTGACAAATATATTCGCTGGTTTGATGTCGCGATGAACGATTCCTTTGGCATGAGCGGCATCGAGCGCGTCGGCGATCTCGATGGCGAGCGAGAGAAGCGTCTCGAGTTCAATGGCGCGTCCGCCGATACGGTGCTTCAGCGTCATCCCCTCAAGAAATTCCATGGCGATGAAGGATTGCTCGCCGTCCCTGCCGATCTCGTAGATGGTGCAAATATTCGGATGATTCAGCGCGGAAGCGGCTCGAGCCTCGCGGCGAAATCGTTCCAGGGCGTGAGGATCCTGCGCCAGTTCGTCGGGCAGAAACTTGAGCGCGACGAAGCGGCCGAGTTCAGTGTCTTCAGCCTTGTAGACCACGCCCATGCCACCACCGCCAAGTTTTTCGACGATGTGGTAGTGCGAGATAGTCTGGCCGATCATGCGGTCGTTTACAGGGTCCCAGATGCGTGTGAGCGCCCATGATAGGGGCCAAGTTCTGGCAAGTCAATGGATTGCATGCGCGGATTGGGTGCGAGGCGTGAGATGGAAAGCGCCGCATGCTATATTCGCTCGACCTGTGGCCGAGACGAAACTCTATCCTCGCACTGCGCTAGTCTTGCTGACCGCGCTGAACCTGCTCAATTATGTAGATCGCTCCGTCCTGTTTGCGGTGCAGGATCTAGTGAAAGCAGAATTTCATCGCAGCGACGCTGCCTTCGGGATTCTCACTAGTGTCTTCTTCATCTTCTACATGTGCGCTGCGCCTTTTATGGGCCCGCTGGCCGAACGCTTCTCGCGCAAGTCCGTCATCGTGGTGGGAGCGCTCATCTGGAGCGGCGCTACGCTGCTGACCGCCTTTACCCACGATTTCACCGGCCTGCTCATTCGGCACACGCTGGTGGGAATCGGCGAGGCTAGTTTTGTAATTCTTTCTCCTACATTTGTGGCTGACATGTTTCCCGAGTACCAGCGCGGCCGCGTCATGGGCATCTTTTATCTGGCGATCCCCGTGGGCACGGCCCTGGGTTATGTGCTCGGCGGCTTCATGGGGCCGGCGTACGGATGGCGTGTGCCATTCTATGTGGGAGCGGCCCCCGGCGCACTGCTGGCTCTGTTACTGCTGTTCGTTCCGGAACCTGCTTACGGACAATTCGATCATCTGGAAAAATCGCCCAGTCGCGACACGTTGCGAGGATTGGTCAAAAATCCGGCGTTTCTTACGGCCACGTTTGGCATGGCGATGATGACTTTCGCGCTAGGCGGATTGCAGGTGTGGATGCCGACTTTCCTGCATCGCGTTCGCGGCTACTCTCTAGGGCAGGCCAATCTCTTGTTTGGCGGGAGCATCGCGGTCAATGGGCTGGTGGCCTCTTTGGCGGGAGGCTGGCTGTCGGATGCACTGCTGCGGAAGACTCGTGCGGCGCACTACCTAGTATCAGCGGTCAGCCTAGCGTTGGGAATCCCTGCCATGTGGATTGCTATTCACGCGAGTGGGCGCCCGATGATCACCGCGATTTTCGTTGCCGAATTCTTATTGCTGCTGAACACCGGCCCTCTGAACGCGGCTGTGATTAATTCCGTGGGCGCGCACATTCGCGCCGCAGCGTTGGCGGCCAACATATTTATCTTCCATCTTCTCGGAGACGTGCCGTCTGCTTCGTTGATTGGCTATGTGTCCGACCATTACTCATTGCAGCTGGCTTTTGTGTCGCCCGTCGTCGCCACCGCGCTCTCCTCTGCCATACTGTTTTACGGAATGAAATTTGCGCCGCCAGTTTTTGTCGATGCAGAGCCCGTTCCAAAAGGGAAGAACTAAGCGGGATGCATTACTTCCATTGGATCGCGGGCACCATTCTTGCACTCGCGTGGTTCTCTCGCATTGTCGATGCCGCGATCGGCATGCCCAGTGTCGCCGACGTATCCAAGCCTGAGTGGGATCGCCACTCGACATCCGCTAGCCCGGCTTCCCGCAACCCCAAAGTTTCCATCATTGTTCCGGCTCGCAATGAAGAAGAAGCGATCGAGCAATCTCTCATCCAGCTTCTCGAACTTGACTACGATAATTACGAAGTGATCGCGGTGGATGATCGATCGACGGATCGCACGGGCGAGATCATGGAAGCGGTTGTGCAAAATCCCCACTTCTCGCAAAAGAAGCGAGAAATGGGGCACCCTGTTTTACGCGTGATTCACCACCGCGAATTGCCCGCAGGATGGCTGGGAAAAACCCACGCCATGTGGACGGCGGCGAACGAGGCGGATGGCGAGTGGTTGTTGTTTACCGATGCAGACGTATTGTTTAAGCCCGATTCGTTGCGGAGGGCCTTGGCTTACGCCGAGATTGAGCGTGCCGATCATGTTGTCTTGTTTCCGCAAATGATCATGAAGCGGCCAGGCGAGTACATGATGATTGCCTTCTTTCAGACCATGTTCGTATTTGGGCACCGGCCATGGAAAGTGGCAGACCCAAAATCGCAGGATCACATGGGCGTGGGCGCGTTCAATTTGATTCGTCGCACTACCTACGATTCGATAGGAACTTATCAAGCCCTTCGTATGGAAGTGCTCGATGACATGAAGCTGGGAAAGGTGGTGAAGAACGCGGGATTTGTGCAGCGAAATGTTTTCGGTGCTGATTTGATTTCGATACGATGGGCGAATGGGGCGATGGGAATGGTGAATAATCTCACCAAGAATTTTTTCGCCGTACTTTCTTTTCAGTGGTGGCGAACGCTGATCTCCGCTTTTGGATTAGCCTTCTTGAACCTGATGCCGTTTCTTGGTGTGTGGCTGGCGCGTGGCTGGGAGCGATTGCCCTATGCGATTGCGCTGGCATCGATGTTCCTTATTTACGTGGGAATGTCGTGGCATTCGAAGGTTCCCGCTTATTACTTCGTGCTGCACCCGGTCAGCACGATGCTTTTCGTCTACACTCTGCTGCTCTCCATGATTCAAACTTTGCGGAATGACGGGATCGTCTGGCGCGGGACGAAATATCCACTAGAGGAGTTGAAGAGGGGGATGGTGTGAGCAAGGCAAAGAGCTACTGTGGTGGTTCTGCCACATCGGCCTCATTGCCGTAGGTTGCACTGGTGGCGGGAGTGGCGTAAGTTTTCGCGGGCTTCTTGGTGGGGCGCATTCTGCCGGCACTGTAGTGGCCCTGCTTTTCAACATCGTAGTTCTTAGGTAGAGGCGGGATCAGAGTGGAGCCTCCGGTCAGCTGCCCGATGCGGTTCAGGATGATTTCAGCTCGCCCGTCGTAGAGCTTGACTGGGCCATGAATCTCGATAACGCGGCCTGCGAGGCGGCGCACATCGCCGATGTCTTTCAGGTCGTGAGGGAAGACCACGACGGTGAAAGGGCAGGACGCCTGGTCTTCGCAGAAGTCTACGAAGTGCACTCCTTTCGAGCCGACCTTCACCCGCACAACCTTCCCAACGATGCACTTGGTTTCACCGATGTGCTGGCTAGCCTCGCGGATGGGGAGGCAGTTGGAAGTCGCAAAAAGCGGGAGGGCGGAGAACAAGAGCAGGGCGTGCAGAGAGGATTTCCAACTTAGGGTCACAATTGAATTTTATGGCGTTGGTATTGATGGAAGATGTGTGCCCGCCAACTATTCGAGTGAGTTTTCCAGAAACGGAAACACGGAAGTACCGTGATGGTTTGGGAGAAATTGGATTGATTCGGCCAGAGCGGCAGCAAAATCCAAGAAAGAACGCTGAGGGACTGGGCGGCGGCCAGTCCCCGGGTTCCTTTTGGTACTCATTCCTGCAATGACTTTGGAATTTACTTGAAGCCTTTGACGGCGGCGGCTTCGTCGTCTTTCACATCGAAGACGGTGTAGAGCTTAGTAATCTGGAGAAGATCGTGCACCTTCTTGGTGAGGTTCAGGAGTTTGAGCTCCCCACCCTGGTTTTTGGTGGTGGTAAAGGCGCTGACCAGTTCACCGATGCCCGAACTATCGATGTAGTTGACTTCGCCCAGGTTCAGAATGATTTTCTTGTTTCCTTTGGCAAGAAGGTCGCGCACGGTGTCACGCAGGGTGACGCTGCCTTCCCCCAGGGTGATACGTCCGCTGCAGTCCACAATGGTGACCCCGTCCACCTGCCGAGTACTAAGTTTCATGCTCATTGAGACCCCTCCTTGGCGCCCGCGGATGCTCCGTGGACGCGCTTGATCAGTTTTATTTCGGTACCTGTCGGGGACGGGCGGATTTCCACCACGTCCATAAAAGAACGCATAAGAAAAATGCCGCGTCCCGAAGTCTTGAGCAGATTCTCCGGCGCCAGCGGATTGGGAATGCTGCTCAAGTCTATGCCCTTACCTTGATCGCGAATCGTAATGACCAGGCCCTCCGCGTTCTGTTCGAAGGCCAGCGTCACTTTCTTATCCGGAGCATAGGCATTGCCGTGCAGAACCGCGTTGACCGCACCTTCACGCACGGCCATCGAAATCTGCATCACTTCATCTTCCTCAAAGCCGAGTTCCTTAGCAATGCGGGACGCTGTCTCTTCCGCATGGTCCACGGTGTCCAAGGTCGAATCGAAGGTATAGGAGACTGGTTGCTCCATGTCGATAAACTACGCTTTAGCCCGCACTCGTTCCTTGGATTGTCCCATAGGCGATTGGCCCATAAGGGCTCGCCGCAGTCCGCATGCAGCGAATGCGGTAGTGTGCCTGTCGAAGCGGGGTGTTGTCAACGATGACCTCAGTTTATCGCTCTAATTTTGATGGATATCCCTGCTTACAATCGACGTCTGCTGGGGGCAGGACGACTATACTGCACACGTGAGTCCCCTAACGAGCGCGCGAATCCACCATTTGCTGATACGGCTTGTTGCCGGAACTTTATTATTTGCCGTGGTGCTCGCGGGTTTGGTTTACGGCGCTGACTACGCTCTGTTTCGTTATCGCGTTGCCGGTGACCGCCAGCCCTTCGGACAAGTCACAGTCACGCACTACGACGCCGTCCAGCAGAAAAACGGCAAGACTGAGTTTATTTTCGATCCGCCGCAGGCGCAGACCTGCGTCAACTCGCTTTTCCCCCATGCGGGATACGCGCCCTGCTGGTATCTGCAGAGGCATCCCGAACAGCGCACAGACATCTGAAAACGGTTTGGTCTGGGGCCTTACTGAGTCTGGGGCACAATCAGGGTGCCGGCATAGGTGGCGGTAGGCTGGCTGCTGTTGATGTCGAGATTCGCCAGGTAGAGAGTCGGGACGATGAAGTTGCCCGACGGGATATTTTCCGCGTATCCCTCGTAGACAACCGTCTGCCCGTTGAAGGTGCCTTGTACGGAAAGGTAATTTCCAGTGACCGGGCCTTGCAGCGTAATGGAAGCATTGTCGGCGCCGGTCAGAACTATGCTCGCGGTCAGGGTGCCACTGGAACTCTCGCTTAGCGTTGCGGTTGCAATATCCTTTGGGCCGGCAAGGCAGGAAAAATCAAGGGGCTCGCATATTTTTCCGGTGTAGGTGCCGGAAAGTTTCGAGACAACCGTTCCGCTGATGTTTCCCTGGTCGAGGATCGTTCCGTCTCCGTTGCAAGTGCCGTTGGTGTTACCCGTTTGTGCGGCTTCCTCGGTGTAGGTTCCCGTCATCGATTTTCCGTCAGCGCTCAGATCGCCGGTCACGATGAAGACGTTTCCATTTTCCACGTAGGTAAAATTCATCGAACCGGCGAGTCCTGAGATGCTTCCGGTCAGGCTATTTCCGGTAGGCACGCCGGTCTGAAGATCGATTGTGGCAGGTGTGCAATTCCCTGAGAAACCGATGGTGGAGGGCACGCCGTTCTTTAGACCATTGAGAGCCAGAAAATTGACCTGCGCCCCACCGGCGGAAATCTGACCGGTGGAGACAAAGGTGCCGGTCTGGGTGCTGAAAACTTGTGCTTCCTGAAGAGCGGCTTCGATGCCGGTGGAGTATCCCGGGCTGGATGTGGACGAAGCAATGAACTCCCACGGACCGGCGATGTTTGGCATCGGCGCGGCAGGGATTTTTGAACTGGAGCAGCTAGTTAATAAAGTGGTTAAGACCAACAGCAGAGCGGAAACATCCATTCTTCTCATGAATACAAGATCCTTTATCAGCGCAACCAGATTAACCGCGGCTATGACGGACCGGTTTTCTTCCGTAGGAACGCACTTCAGGCTCGATGGAAATACAAGCGCAGAATTATGGCATCCGGCAAAGCGCGAGTTTGTTAATGGTGCGTTAAAGTTTGATGAATAACTCATGATTGAGAATACGAAGATTCGGCTACAATGGCGTTCACTCAAAACTCACGGGGTAGGCGAATGTCCGGCAGGATCGTCCTCTCATGGTCGCGTTGTTTTGCAATTATCCTGGTTGCTTTTGGTGCCTCTGTTTCACCGGCACAATCCACCACGGGGGCCTCGGATTCGCGCCTGCAGAAGGCTTATCGCTTTCAGCAGGGCGGCTGGACTTATGTTCATCTGGAAGGTTCGCCGTCCAACATCGGCTTCCAGCACGGATATCTGCTTGCCCCTGAAATTGCCGATGCCCTCGAAGCCATCAAGCTTTTTGACACGCATACCACCCAGCGCGACTGGGAATTCTTTCGCGAGACTGCTCGCGAGATGCTTTGGCCTCATATCGATGCGGAATATCAACAGGAGTTGCAAGGCATTGCCGACGGCGTGAAGGCGCACGGTGTCGATCTCGACGTCTATGACATTGTCGCGCTGAACGCGTTCGAGGAAGTTCCGGATTACTACGTGCCGTGGCTGAACAAGCGCGCACAGAAGGCCAATCCGCCGAACTTGAAGACTCCGGGAAATTGCAGCGCCTTCATCGCCACCGGCGCTTATACCAAAGATCATCAGATCGTGATCGCGCACAA
This sequence comes from uncultured Acidobacteriaceae bacterium, assembly GCA_964407505.1. GTDB lineage: Bacteria > Acidobacteriota > Terriglobia > Terriglobales > Acidobacteriaceae > Sulfotelmatobacter. The sequence goes on from CAYOVU010000260.1 coordinate 11,454, forward strand.
TAACTGGACAAGTTATCTCGCAGGCGAGCGATGGGTGATCGTCTTCGATATTTTGCCCGAGCACGGAGAGCGCATCTTGATGGACGGCTTTCCAGGAGTGATTACCAGCGACGATGATTTCGGCGTGAACGGCGCGGGCATCATGATCACGGAAACGACCATTACGCAGTTTGAAGGCTGGGACCCGAACGGCAAACCGGAATTTATGCGATCCCGCAAGGCGCTGCAATATTCAAAGAGCATCGATGACTATGTACGCATCATCAAGGAAGGCAACAACGGCGGATACGCCAACGACTGGCTGATCGGCGACCGCAAGACGGGTGAGATTGCCTATCTCGAACTCGGTTTGAAGAACACGCCGCTATGGCGAACGAAAGACGGATACTTTGTCAGTTCAAACTTTGCCCGCGATCCCAAGCTAATTCGTGAAGAGACTGACGGATTCAATCCGAACGATGCGTCATCGTCGATGAATGCGCGCCACGCCCGAGCTGACGAATTTGTGCAGAGTGCCAAAGGGAAGATCGATGTCGAGATGGCCGAAGCCTTTTTGTCGGATCATTTCGACAGCTTCGAGAAGAAAGAGCAAGCCGACGAACGCTCGCTCTGCGGCCATGTCGAAGTCACAGCCCGTGGCGTGAAAGAGTGGGGTTGGGAAGGCTACAACCCGGGAGGTGCGGTTCAAGGCAAAGCCACCGACAGCAAGATGGCGGCGAACATGAGTTTTGTCGCGCGCGCCGGACATCCCTGCGGCGCAGATTTCCTGGCCGCCGACTTTCTTGAGCATCATCCTGAATACGCCTGGCAGAAGCCGCTTCTGCGCGACATGAAGGCCGGTCCGTGGACCATGTTTAAGGCAGGACAGAAGGGCAGCGAGTAAACTCACGGAGTGACAGCCGCCTCGGTTGTCCAAGCCTGGGTGAAGCCCGGCGGAACTTGGGCGGAACAGTGCAGGGAGAAAAATTTTCGATCGCTCATGTAGAAGGAGGCGCAGTCCCATGAAAGAGACTCCACAGCAATACACGCAGCGAGTGGTTGGCTACCTCGACGGTAAGCAGCCTTTGGCGGTGCAAGCTGCGACTGCAAAGAAAATCGATCGTCTCATCAAAGGCGTGTCCACAGGCAAACTGCGGAAGCGGCCGGCTCCGGACAAGTGGTCGGTTAGCGAAATCCTCGCACATCTGGCCGACGCTGAAATTGTCGGCGGCTTTCGCATGCGCCTTATTCTGGGTGCTCCCGGCACGCCCATCGTTGCCTTTGATCAGGATTCCTGGGTAGTCAGCGGCCACTATGAGAAGCGCAATCCCCACAAGTCCCTCGAGCAGTTTCGCACCGTGCGCGAAGCCAATCTCGCACTGCTCAAATCTCTGACGCCCGATCAGTGGAAACATTATGGAATGCACTCTGAGCGCGGGCAGGAGACGATCGAACACGTCGTCCGCATGTTTGCCGGCCACGACATCAATCACCTGCAGCAGATCGAGCGGATTTTGACAGGGAAGTAATGGATATCTGGTTGAGGTAGCCATTCGCCCGCTTTCCAGCCGAATTGGGGCTTATTAGATCCCAGAAAAAAATCCGATTCGCCGCCGTTGAACTTCCGTTCTGCGCCAGCTTCGCATCGTGCTACCTTCAGCTAGTTACTAGTCTGCGGCTACCTCCGAAGCCGTGCGCAAGGAAGAATCGAAATGTCGACAAAAGTTTGCACCAACCAAAACTGCCCGGCTTACGCGCATTTCGTTTTCACCTTAGGCATGCGATGCGTGCTTTGCCGGTGGGACCTGAAGGCTGCGCATAGAAATCCTGAAACGGCTCGCACAGACGTTCGACGCAAGAGCGCCGGAAGCGAGGCTGGACAACTGAGAAGCTCGGCCGGAAGATGCGCCACTCGGTGAGCATTTGAGCCTATCTTAGCGATCCGACCCAAGCGAGATTCAGTTACCCCAAAACTACGCATTTTGCGTGCTCCTGTCGTTGATCCGGTGCAAACAAAACCGGTGCACGATTCCGCACACGTACCGCTGATTTGATCTGAGCAAAAAACGGCGACCGGTGGTAAAGTTTTTCGGGAAGGTCGTTGCAATGAGCAAACGTATTCTCAGTAGTGGCTGGCTGCTTGGCACTCTACTTTTCTTACTCTGTCAGGGGTACGCTCAGGATCGTATTCCGGTGCAAGCAGAGTTGGTACGGGCCATCGACGCCGGGCGGGTCAAGATCGGCGAATCCGTGCTGGCGAAAGTCGCGGTGAAGTGGCAGAACGCTCAATGCACGTTGCGTGAAGGAGCCGTTCTCAAGGGCCGAATCGTCGCCCAGACCGCACACTCTAAAACTGAAAAGAATTCACAGATTGCGCTGTTGTTTGAAAGCGCTCAATGCAACGGGCCTGGCCTGGAGCCGTTGCTTCTCACCGTGGCCGCCGTGTTGGCGAGCGATCCCTACCAAGACCGTAACCTGTACGAGAATCAACCGCTGAGTGAAGCCGTTGGCCTGAGTGTGGGTGGAGGGGGCGGAGGCGCAGCCGGGGTCGGCGTTGGTGGCGGAGTCACCAATTCCAACATGAGAAGCGTCACCGCTGCTGCGGCTACCGTCTACGTTTCGCCGCAGAAATATAAGGGGCCGACGGCAGTGATGCCGGGACAGGTCGTTGGCATCAGAGGCTTGAAGCTGAGAGTTGGGGATGGGCCGGAGGGGAGTTCTGTGCTTTCGATGTCAGGGCACAACGTCCGTCTTGAATCCGGATATCAAATCATGCTCGTGCCCAACCTTACTACGGCCACAGTGCCGAACAGCGCAGGTCCCAGCGCCGTTCCGACTGTTGCAGAGGCTCCTATTGCGAAGCTCACTGCACCGGATGAATCCAGCCCGCCGGATGAAACCGAAGTCTGTTTGCCTCCGCAGTGCACAGTTGCATTCGAGCCTGACGAAGCTGAAGCCGGCAGGGCCGCAGCTTGGGAGAGTTTCCCTGTCAGCCAGCTGGGCTATGCTCCGGCCCGGCCGGACCAGGAAATGTATAGCTTCGACTATGGTTCGGCGATGTCCTACCTGGGTGCGGGGGAGTTATTGTTTACCTTCAATCCGCATGTATTGATCGAGCGCAGTGGCGTAGAGGCGAAGTTCGCCAAACTTCGCGTCATTCGCGCTGTTCTGATTAACGTGCAGGAACGAAAAGTGGAGAAAACTGTCGACTGGAAAGTGGCCGATGCGCAGCAATATCTATGGCCAGTCAGTGAGGGGGTGTTGGTTCATGTTGGACGGGAGTTAAGACTGTATCGGGCTGGGCTGAAATTGGAACAGCGGCTCGTGCTGAATGGTCCTCTCGCTTTCGTGCGTACTTCTCCCTCGTCGAAGTATTTTGCGGTTGGCGTTCTGCAGGAGCGTCACTCGGAAGCGATCCATCGTGAATTAGAAGAAGCTGAACAGCGAGAGCCTGAAGAAGACGTTGAGATAAAGGTGCTGGATAGTAACTTTCGCACGCTGGCCACTGTAGTTCGGTCTTCCCGCGCAACGATACCGGTATTGTCGGACATCGGAGAAATTCGCGTGTTGAGCACAACCAGAAACCGGTGGAGCATCGTGGAAGAAAGCTGGGACGAACAAAAACGTGTCCTGGCGCGGTTGAACTCCGGCTGCCGGCCTCAAGCGACAAGCCTGCCGCCAGATTTATTGTTCGTGGCTGGGTGTGACCGCCAGTCGTCTGGCAAATGGTATCGCGTGATCCGGCCGAACGGAAGACCACTCCTAAGAGGGGTTTCTCCCTCGGTAGAATTGCAACAGACAGTCAGCGGTGTCGCTGCCGGCAACTCGTTCGCGATTGGCGTAGCGCAGACGGCAAAATCGATGGCCGCGAATTCTGCTTTTCAGACATCTGATCTACAAAGCGAACGCATCGCCGTGTATCGCGCGGAAAATGGAGAGAGAATCTTCACAGTCACGATCCCCTCGCCCGAACCAACCGTTCAGACATTTGTACTTTCACCGGATGGCGGCCAACTGGCGGTGTTGCAAAAAGATCAGATTGCGTTCTACAAAGTGCCGACAGTCCGCGGACATCAGTGACCGTAGGACGGTATTAACTTCGATCGGAAGATTTAACGGGGTTTGATGAAATCGCGATTTTACGCCGGCCTCGCTCTGTGCGGCATTTTCGTTCTTAGCCTAGCACTGGCCGCGTCCGCTCAGAGCGGGGCCAAAGCTCCATCCGGAGATTTCACCTTAATCAAAGATGCTGCCCAATCGCTGGCAGCCGGCGACTTAAAGCGAGCTGAGAATGAACTGAATATCGCTCTCGCAACTGCCCCTGATGACGTCCGCGCGCTAAATCTTTTGGGCATCGTCTATGCGCAGCAAAAGCGCGAGGCCGAAGCGGAAGGATTGTTCAAGCGGGCCATTGCGCTCAAACCGGATTTCGCCAGCGCCCATGTCAGCCTGGGCATGTTGTACGCGCAGATGGCTAAGCCAGACGACGCAATTCCTGAGTTTCAGAATGCTCTACAACTGGATCCTGGCCGTACGGATGCCCTCGCTTCGCTCGTGAACGTGTGGCGCGAGCAAGCTCGCGCGGAGATTGCTCACGGCAACCCAGAAAAAGCGTTGTCGCGGCTGCTGCAAGCGCGCAAGGCAAATCCGAAGGACGCGGACGTGCTCTTTGATTTTGGTATGGTTGCGCTCCGGATGTCTTTGTTTGCAGATGCGGCGCAAGCATTTCACGAGACGCTTGATCTAAGAAAAGATGACGCGAATTCACTCTACGGGTTGGGCCGGGCGCAAATAGGCCTGGCGAACTATGAAGATGCTCGTGGAACCTTCGAGCGCTTCGTCCTCCTTCGGCCTTCCGATGCTTCGGGCCGCTATGCCCTGGGGATGACACTGCAAGCATTACAACGATCGGCGGAGGCGCGAAGTGAGTTCGAGAAATCCGTTGAGCTGCAGCCTGCACAAACCGAGTCTCACTATCAACTCGGGCGTATGGATCTGGTGGCCGGCGATTTTTCTGCGGCCGAACAACAATTTACTCGGGTGCTCGAACGAGATCCGAATCATGCGGGTTCTTTAGCCGGCATGGGGCGGCTGAAGTTTCAGCAGAAAGACTACTCTCAATCGCTCGAAATGCTCGGCAAGGCCGTGGCCGCAGACACCTCTCTTCGCGAAGCTCACTACTATCTCGGGATGACATATGCGCGCATGAATCGCAAAGAAGAATCCGAGAAAGAACTGGAGATCGCAGGGCGTCTCGAACACGAAGAAGTAGAACGGCATCAGAACATGCTGAAGATTATCGACACTGGTCAGATCGGTGCGCGGCCGAACAAATAATGCTTGTCACTAAAAGCATCCGACTTCTTACGGCTTGAGTGTCCTATTTGTTCGCGGGATTTCCGCCTTCCAATGCGACTTTAGGCCAGCCATCGACCCAGGCAACCGTCGAAATTTGCAGGTACGCGTCGCCTGAGGTTCCGTCATAAGCATGGAAGACAATAATGTCTCCGTCTTTTTGCTGCAGCAGTGACTCGCCTCCAGGCCCCAGCCAGCGCTTGTTTCCTAACAATAAAGGAGTGCCACCGCCATCCAGCATCGGTTTCCCAGCAGCGTCAACATACGGGCCGGTGATGGATTGAGAGCGTCCCACCATCGTCTTGTAATTACTTTTTGTGCCGCGGCAGCAGAGATCAAACGACACGAACAGATAGAAGAAATCGCCGTGGCGAATAATGAACGGCGCCTCGACCGCCTGCCAATCTCCGGGAAGTTCCGGGGGATTCGGCGGTGGATTATCCGGACGTTTGCGGGTCGCCAGCGAATAGATCTTTGCATCCTCCGCAGACAGCAGGCCGGTTTTTGCATCGATGCGCCGCATTTTGATGCCGGTCCAAAAACTGCCGAAGGAAAGCCATGGCTGGCCTTTTTCATCCAGCACGAGGTTAGGATCGATGGCATTGAAGTCATCTTCAAGTCGAGATCGAAGCACCAGTCCGCGATCGACCCAATGAAAATCAGCGCTTTTCGGATTTAGTGTTTTGTTTGTTAGGAGTGCGATTCCAGAAGTGTTTTTGCCGAACACTGAAAATGCGTAATAGAGGTGGTATTCGCCATTGAAATATGAGATGTCGGGAGCCCAAAGTTCTTTGGTTTCCGGACTTTCTTTCCTGATCCACTCAGGAATCTTGTCCAAAACGTACCCGCACATTCTCCACACATGTAAATCATTCGAACAACGGATCGGCAGTTCTCCTTTGCGAACCGGGCCATTGGCCGTGCCGAACAGATACCAGGTGTCGCCATCTTTGGCGATGGAGGGATCGTGCGTGTATTCGACATCTCCTTCAACCTTCACGACTTGGGGTATGTTTTGCTGATTGTCTTCTGCAAGCGCGAATCCCGTGGTCAAAAAGCAAAAGGCAATGAAGAGTGCCGTACTATTTCGCATCGAATCTACCTCTCGCATGAAGTTGAAGATTTTTCAAAATGGCACAATATCAGAAATCGTTTACTCATGGCTAGGCGCCATCACCGACTCGACCAGGTCCGCTAGCTGTTGAACCGTGAAGTCGTTTCCCTCAAGGTTGGCGGCCAATTTTCCCTGGCGGTCAACCACCACGGTATGAAAAGAGTGGACCAATAGAGCTTCGTCCGGATAGAAAGCCATACCAAACTTGCGGCAAAGTTGTTCGATATCCGACGAAGGGCCAGTTAAGAAGTGCCAGGAGCGAGCGTCGGCCTTCCAAATTCGAGCATATTGAGACAGAGCCTCGGGCTGATCGTTGGCGGGGTCGATGACGACTGTAAGGAGGATCAGATCCCGGCCCATGTTGTTCTTGAATTTCCTTTGAAGGACGCCAAAATTATTCGAAAGACGAACACAGTAATCGGGCCGGGGACAGCGAGTGTAGATAAATGTGATCGCTACGATTTTTCCGGAAAATTGAGAAAGCGAAACGCGCTGCCGGTGCTGATCGATCAAGGCAAAGTTTGGGACGAGTTGGCCAACATGCAGAACATCTGCGGCCGCTGATTTCGCGGCCATCGCATTTTCCATCAATTTGAAACGGCGAGCTTGGACTGGGTCCAGTTCGAGGCTTTCGAAGGGATGCGCGTGAATGTCTTCAGCAAATGACGAACTCTTATCGACGACCAGCAAAAAGTCGATGGTCATGCCCGGCTCCAGCCCAACGAGCGTCTTTGAATCGCGCACGCGAAAAGGCATAACCATGGCGTCCATGTAGCCCGGAATCTCCCGGCATGACACGGACATCGTCCCGTGCTCCTTATCGACTTGCAAGAGCACTCCGCTCACCTCGTACCTTCGCGATGCCGCGACATGAGGATTGAGAAAGAGAAATGGCAAGAGTATTCCAAGACTGCGCCTGAGAATGTTCGCTTCGCGATTCACGATCGACCTCTAAGTACTACGTCAGACCTAATGCTTGCTCGCGTCTTCTGACATGTTTGAAGATTTCTTAACCGTTTCTCCTGCGCCACCCAGGCGAAACGGATGCCGCTGAAGCTTGGTGTAATCCTTGGCGAATTCCTTGATCTCCAGAAACTGGTCAACGCCGACGATCTCAAAGTTTTGCCGCGAATTACTCGTAGGCCACCAGATTTCCAAGTCCACGATGCGGGCGGACTTTCCCAGTCCAACATGTTGTGTGAGCGGGGAAGCGCCGAACGAACCTCCGCTGTCAACCGTACGATAGATCGAGCGCGTGGTCTTGCCTTCGTTCTGCACCGTCACCTTGATGCGCGCGCCAATTGCAGCCCGGTTCGTCTTCACTCCGACCAGATGCAGACTGATCCAGTCGTTGCCGTTGCCGAGATTTTCGAACAGACGGAAGGCGTGACTGTCCCCCGGAACTGCGCCGCCAATTTCGGCGAGGAGATCTTCGTCGCCATCGTTGTCGATATCCGCAAAGGCCACGGCGTGTCCTTTGTGGAGTTCACCTGTGCCAGAAGAGGCCGTCACGTCAGTGAAGAATTTGCCCTCTTTGTTGTGGAGCAGCACGTTCGGAAGCAGCGACGCATAACTGGGGTTCCCGGTGCCAAGATACATGTCCAGAAAGCCGTCGTTGTCGATGTCTCCAAAGTTGGCGCCCATGGGCATCAATACCCGGTCCAGGCCAACTTCTGATGTGACATCGCGAAACGTTCCATTGCCCAAGTTTTTGTACAACTTCAGAGTCTCAGCATTCGGAGGCAGCCCCAGATAACTGCGAAGCGACTCGTCGACCGATACGTAATAGCTAGTAACAAACAGGTCAGGCCAGCCGTCATTGTCATAGTCGAAAAACCATGCGGCGAAGCTCTGCCATGGCTTTTGTACACCAGCCTGCTTTGCAACCTCGGTAAACGTCTTATCGTGGTTGTTGTGATAAAGAAAGTTGTCACCGTTCAGGTTGGAGACAAAAAAATCCACATAGCCGTCATTGTCATAGTCGGCTGCGACGACGCCCTTGGTGAACGCGATGCGATCGATCCCGGCGGCGTGCGAGATGTCTTCGAATGTGCCGTCACCGCGGTTGCGAAAAAGCTGGCTCGGTTTATTTTCGTTGCCGACGAACAGGTCAAGATAGCCATCGTTATCGATGTCAGCCCAGACGGCGGTCTGGGTATCGGTTGCCGGCTCGGCCAGACCACTGGCCGCAGTTACATCGGTGAAAGTTCCATCGCAGTTGTTGCGCAACAGAGACTTGCGCTGAGGAAACTCCCATGCGCCACGTAACACCAGAATATCCAGGCAGCCATCATTGTTGTAATCGGTCTGCACCAGGTTGAGTCCGCCCAACTGATCGCTCAATCCAGCCTGCGAAGTGCGGTCGCTGAATGTGCCATCCCCGTTGTTGTGAAAGAAATGCATCGGAGCGCACTGGCCGAAGTCCGAGGTGACAACATCGTATAAACCATTCCGCTCGAAATCGTCTACGATCAGGCCTCCGGACATGGAATAGAGATTGATGCCGGCAGCGGGCGCTACATCCACGAATCGTCCGACATCCTCAGTGGATTCGAAGATCGAGGGCGCGATCAAATATGGTCGTGGCACGCCGGCGGGATATTTTCCCAGAGTCATGTACGCGAGATTGAGCAACCACTGTGCATCGAGCGCCTGAGGATTGCCTTGCAGGTATTTCAGCAAATATTCGATCGCCTTCTGTGAGTTCGCCGGCTTCGAGTAGCTCTGGTTCACCCGCGGCGGGAAAATGCAGTGCTCTCCCGGGTGATGATAGACATCGTTGTCCATTTCCGACTTGTGCAAATAGGCAATGCCGAGCACCTCTTCCAGTTCGGGCATTGCTCCGCTTAGTTGTGACGACGCCACTTGATATGCCGCTAACCATTCGTCGATTGCTTTATCCATTTCTCCCTGATACGCAAACACGTTGGCAAGAGCATAGTGCATCTGAATCACATCGAGAGGGCGGCCGTGAGTAACACCTTGCGTGTTGGAGGGGTCCAGGCTCTTCTGCACATAATCGGTTACGGAAGCGAGCGATTCCTGTCGAATCCGGCATAATACGTGCAAATCCTGGCTCCAGCCCTCCGGCTTGGAAAAATTGCGAAAAGCGAGATCCGCTTCGCCTTTGCCGCCGACGTTCGGAGAATATCGAATCGCTCCCGTAGCCGAGGATGGAAGAATCCGTGCTGGACTTGTATTTTGAAGGGTATCCGTTTCGCTAGGCGCAGCCACTTTCAAGATCGCGTAGCCGGAGGGTAGCCGCACCACGTCGCTGATTTGTCCCGCAGCCAGCCCTTTGACAGCATCACGCAATTCGGAACGCAACGCGGCAGGATCCACAGCCCCCATAGAACCACCGTCAGATGCGGTGGGGTCGATGGAGACTTCTCTCGCGAGGGTAGAGAAATCCTCACCGCCTTTGAGGTGCTGCACAATGCGATCTGCGTCCGGGGCCGAAGCGACGACAATAATCCGCAAATTCACAGTGCTCGGGGAACTTTGAGCTCGCAGAGTGCCGCATTCGGCTCCGAGTATTAAGACGAGCATTGCTGCCACACAAACTGGTGTGCTCACGATCCGGCGAGGAGCGATCACACGACGGACCGGCACACGATGAAAAACGGTCGAGGATCGATTCTTCATTTCGATGTACCGCAAACTTCCAGAAAACTATAGCATCTCGCTTAGCAAACGTTTACTATATGGGCGGCATTTCGCCGGAGGGTTAGGTATGATCGGACGCCGTGAATTCTTGCGCAACACGTTAGCTACTACCGGCGGGGCGGTTCTTGCTGCCCGCTCCTTGTCCTCGTTTGCCTGGGCTCAATCCAGCGGCGTTGATTCGCGCATCGAAGTCCTCTCCGGGGAACCTCTGGGCCTTATTTCTCCCAACCTCTACGGACATTTTACCGAGAACCTGAGCGGTGTGGTCTATGACGGGATCTGGGTGGGTGCGAATTCCAAGGTGCCGAATGTCGATGGCATTCGTAAAGAACTGATTGACGAGATGCGCAAGATCAAAGCTCCGGTCGTGCGCTTTCCCGGGGGTTGTTTCGCCGACAGCTACGACTGGCGAGACGGGATTGGCCCGGCCGACAAGAGGCCACGCCGAACTAACTTCTGGAACGGCGGAGAGACCAGCGCAGCACCCGCGAGCCACAGCTACGATCCTAACCAGTTTGGCACGAATGAGTTTGCGCACTTCTGCAAACTGATTGGCAGCGAGCCGTATCTGGCGGCCAATCTACGTAGCCTTCCGGCCGAAGAGTTCTATCGCTGGGTCGAGTACTGCAATTCTCCAGCGGGGAGCACAACGTTAGCGGATACGCGTGCTGCTGCAGGTTTCAAGGATCCTTTCAATGTGCGCTATTGGGGGGTGGGGAATGAGTCGTGGGGTTGCGGCGGGAATTTCACCCCTCAGGAATACGCGGTAGAATTCCGGCGCTTCACAACGTGGGTCCCGCGATTTGGCCAGGAATTGTCGTTCATTGGTTCCGGCCCCAATGTGGATGACTGGGCGTGGACGAGAGGCTTCTTTGAGGAGATCGCGAAGAAAGGCCGGCGCGAACTGCATGGTGTTTATGGATGGGCTCTTCATCACTATGCGTGGAACTTGAGCCGCGGCAAAACTCGCGACTGGGTGCAGGGGAAAGGTGAAGCTCTAAAGTTCGACAGCGTGGATTGGTACGAGTTGATGCGGGAAGGCGACCGCATGGAAGGTTTGATTAACGGCCATTGGCAGGTGATGGCCGAGGAAGATCCAGAGCACTGGGTCAAACTGGTCGTCGATGAATGGGGACCCTGGTATCGGCCGGGGAGCGAAGCGATGCCGGGAGATCAACTTGAACAAATGCCAACCCTGCGGGATGCGGTTTTTAGCGGAATGACGCTCGATACTTTCAATCGTCATCCTGAAAAGATCGCGATGGCGAACTGTGCGCAGTTGATTAACTGTTTGAACAGCCTTTATCTGGCGCATGAGGACAAGTTTATGGTTACACCGGTCGGCCACGTTTTTGCCATGTACGCGGCGCATCAGGGCGGTCAGGCGCTTCGAACGATTTTCTCGGCGCCAACCATCGATTACGAAAGAGATGGGAAGACGGCCTCTTTCTGGGGTTTGAAAGGATCAGCCTCGGTGCGTGATAAGGAATTGACATTAACGGTAGTGAACCCGCACGTGAGTAGCGCTCGGGATAGCGAAATTGTTGTCCGCGGTGCGGCGCTGAAGTCGGGAACATCAACTGTACTTACCAACGCTGACATCCATGCCCACAACACTTTTGAGCAGCGGCAAGTCGTGGTGCCGCAAACGAAGGCCCTCGAAATTGGTGGAGGAGTCTTGCGCTACACATTTCCGCCAGCTTCGGTCACAAAGCTGACGTTGACTCTTTCCTAGATCCACTTGGCTCGCGATCGATGCAGATTTGAAGCTTGACTCAGCGGTTGAAGGCTGCAAGTCTGTCTTCCAGGAAACTTACACATCATGAACAGCCGCGCTTTGCGAAATAGCTTCCGGTTTTGCTGTGCTCAATTGGTATTCGCACTTCTGTTAGCAGCGTGCTTCTGCCCGTCAACTTTTGCCGAGGACGAACCCTGGACGGTCACCCGGGCCAATGAGTGGTATTCGCACCAGCCATGGATGGTGGGCAGCAACTTTATTCCGAGCACTGCCATCAACCAACTGGAGATGTGGCAGCCCGAAACGTTCGACTTGCCGACGATCGATCGCGAACTCGGCTGGGCTGGGGCTTTGGGCATGAACACCATGCGGGTGTTTCTCCACAACCTTTTGTGGCAACAAGACTCGCAGGGCTTTCTTCATCGCATGGATCAGTTTCTGGAAGTGGCGGACAAACACCACATCCGAATCATGTTTGTAGTTTTCGATTCGGTTTGGAATCCGCATCCGAAACTGGGCAAGCAGAGTGATCCACGGCCGCACATTCACAACTCCGGTTGGGTGCAAGCTCCCGGGGCCGACCTTTTGAAAGACGAATCCCGCTGGGATACTGAGCTGAAGCCCTATGTCACAGGCGTTCTCACCCATTTTCGCAACGACCACCGTGTTTTGATGTGGGATCTGATGAACGAGCCGGATAATGACAGCGTCCAGTACAAAGCGACCGAACTTCCGGATAAAGGGGATCGCGCCCTGAAGTTATTGCGGGAGGAGTGGAAATGGGCGCGTGCCGTGAATCCATCGCAGCCGCTCACCAGCGGAGTTTGGAAAGGAGACTACTCGAGTGATGCAACACTGAGCGCGATGGAACGTTTTCAGTTAACCAACTCTGATGTCATCACCTTTCACAGCTATGATCGGCCCGAGGTGACGAAACGCCGAATCGAGTTACTGCGGCGATTTGATCGTCCCGTCGTATGCACCGAATACATGGCGCGGCCGCTTGGCAGTACGTTTGCATCGATATTGCCATTGCTGAAGAAAGAGCATGTCGGGGCGTATAACTGGGGCTTTGTGAATGGGAAGTCTCAAACCATTTATCCGTGGGACTCGTGGGAGAAAGCCTATCAGGGTGAGCCGGTGGTTTGGTTTCACGACATTTTCCGCAAAGATGGAACGCCCTACGATGCGAAGGAAACTGACTTGATCCGCCAACTGACTGGGGTCGCCAAGTCGAGTCGCTGAGCGTAAGTATTTTCATGAAGAACAAGCATTCAACCCTGTTCGCGCCGCAGGCATTGGCCGTTCTCAGCATTTTCATCTTGCTCGTTGCGTGGGCTGCTGTGGGACAAAGTCAGGAGACTACTTCGCCCTCTGCTGCCACTTCGAAACAAACGCAAGGGGCAGTTTCAACCGGTGGGGCACATGCTGCGGTACTCGACACCGAGAAGCGGCCCATCACCGCGGGCGGATTCGTGGAGAGCGGACCAGTCGTTTTTCAAGAGGTTGCGGAGAAAGCAGGCTTAACGAAGTGGAAGCACGTGATGGGCACGGATGAAACGCACTTCATTCTTGAAACTGTCGGCTCCGGCGTTGCGATCATCGACTACGACAACGATGGTTGGCCGGATATTTATCTGGTCAATGGCTCTACTTACGATGCAATGGCAGGGAAGGCTCCGCCTCCTCATGCGGCCCTTTTTCACAACAATCACGACGGAACGTTTACTGATGTTGCGGAAAAGGCCGGCGTGACGAACGATCGCTGGGGTTTCGGCGTCGCGGTGGGCGATTACGATAACGACGGCTGGCCCGATCTCTATGTGACAAACTTTGGGAAGAATCGCCTGTATCACAACAATCACGATGGAACGTTTACTGACGTTGCGGAAAAAGCTGGCGTAACACTGGGTAATTGGTCGACTGGCGCCACATTCGGCGACTACGATGGCGATGGCCGGCTCGATCTCTTTGTTCCCGGCTATGTGCACTATGATCTCGACCATCCGCCGGTGCCGGGCTCTGCCGCTGTTGCGTTTTCGACTTGCGAATTTCGGGGCATGAAGGTGATGTGCGGTCCACGCGGACTCAAGGGTGAGCCCGACCACCTATTCCACAACAACGGCGATGGGACCTTCACCGATGTCAGTGAAAAGGCCGGGGTCAACGACTCCAATCGCTACTACGGTCTAACCGCCGTCTTTGCCGATGTCAATAACGATGGCAAAGTCGATTTAATGGTGGCTAATGACTCTACCCCAAACTACTTGTACGTCAACAAGGGCAACGGAACTTTCGAAGATGCCAGCTATGCCTCCGGCTACGCCCTGAACGAAAACGGCCGCGAGACAGCGTCTATGGGAATCGCGGTCGGGGACTATCTAAACAATGGCCTATTGGACCTCTATAACACTGTCTTCTCAGACGACTACAACCCACTTTATAGAAATGAGGGTGGCGGAAACTTTACAGATGTCAGTTATCAAGCTGGCATTGCGGAAGTAACGATTCCATTTCTAGGGTGGGGAACCGGTTTCCTGGATTACGACAACGACGGGTGGAAGGACCTTCTGGCGGCGAATGGGCATGTCTATCCTGGAGTAGATCAGAGCGATTGGGGGACGACTTTTGCCGAGCGTCCCTTGCTGTTTCACAATTTAAGGAACGGCAAGTTCGAAGTGGTGCCTCCGGTGAAGGGAAGTGGTTTGGCTGCTTTACTGACCGCCCGCGGCGCCGCTTTCGCCGATTTATTCAATGACGGCAAAATCGATGTCGTGATCAATCAACTGCACAACGTTCCGGCGCTTCTTCGCAACGTATATCCAACAGAAAATCATTGGGTTGGACTTCGACTGACTGGGGGGCCGAAAAGCCCGAGGGATGCGGTTGGAGCGACAGTTTACTTAGTCGCTGGCGGCATCCGGCAGCGAGGGGACGTGATCAGCGGAGGCAGTTACGCCTCCTCGAATGATCTTCGCGTGCACTTCGGGCTGGGGAAGTCGACCGCAGTAGAGGGCGTTGAGATTCACTGGCCGAGCGGTGCCGTCGAGCGGCTGAAACTGCCGGCAGTTGATCGTTTTTACTCTGTCGAAGAGGGCCGCGGCATCGTTGCCGGGGTTCCACTCGAATCCGCAATGAACCGCATTGTAGAAAACGTTTGCTGCAAAATGATGCAAACGGGAAAATGTTCTTGACAACCATAATTGATTAATACTACATTCTGCTTCGCTTTGTTTTCCGCGCCAAATACCGCTTTTTTGGGCCGAATCTCGTGGACAGCACCGGTCCTATGGTCCATCCTAGTGCTCTCAGGAGCATTCTCCTCGTTCAGTCAAAACACTCAGTTTGAGAAATCGTTTCAGCAAGGTACTGAAGAGATCCGCCGTGGGCAGTGGGAGGAGGCGTCTGCCGACTTCGCGAAAGCCGTAGCTTTGGATCCCAGTTCCGGACCGGCGTATTTCGACCTTGGACTGGCTCGTCTTCAGCAGGGGCACGTTGACGACGCGTTGACTGCTCTAAACCGTGCAATGGTTTTATCGCCCAAACTCCGAGGCGTAAATTTGTTTTCGGGCATCGCGCGCTATCGCAAAAATGACTTCAAGAGTGCCACTGCTGCCTTGCAGCGGGAGATACGCCTCGACCAGCGAAACGCGCAAGCCTACATGTGGCTGGGAGTGGTGCAGCTTGCCGCGGGCGACGCAGAGGCGGCTAGCGTCGCCCTGGATGAGGCCGCTAAGATCGACCCCGGCAATGTCGATATTTTGTATCACCGGGGCCGCGCTCACATGTTGGTCTCCAAAGACAGCTACGAGCGCATGTATCGGGCCGATCCTCAGTCATGGCGTGTGCATCAGGCTCTTGCGCAATCTTTTGTCGAAGCCGATCGCTTTGCAGATGCGGCGACTGAGTGTCAGATTGCACTCAACTTGCGGCCCAATGAACCGGGCCTGCATGAGGAACTGGGCGACATCTATTGGAAGCAAAACCGACTGGACAAGGCGGAGTCCGCCTTTCAGGACGAACTGAAAATTGACAGCGAAAGCCTCTCGTCCATGTACAAACTGGCGGTAGTGAGTCTGGAACGTTCCAAACCCGAAACTACCGTGTCCTTGCTCAACGCATTGTTGAGCCGCGCGCCGAAGTATCCGGATGCGCAATATCAACTCGGACGGGCAGAGGCACAACTCGGCCAGGTGAACGCCGCGATCACTAGCTTTAAGGCGGCAGTGGATGAAGGGCAGGCAGATAGCGAGACGAGGCGTCAATCGTATTACCAGTTGGCACAGCTTTATCGCAGGGCGCAACGACCCGAGGAGTCCCAAGCCGCATTGGAATCGTTCATGCGGCTTAAGCAGGAAGCGGATGCGGCGCAAGCTCAGAAATTAGAGGACAAGATGAAGCGGTCGCCTGAAGCGCAGCAAACGGCCCGCTAGAGGTTTCTTGGACGAGGCTAAGTTCGCGCGAAGCATTCGTCCTGATTGAAAGATTTCAGTGTAATGAGCGCAGAGTAAACCGACACTTGGGGCCAAACGGTCTTTGGGACTCTTGATGAAGTGAAGGTCGTTTTGTACTACATAAGTAAACGTTTACCAAGGACTGAGTGCATTAGTCGAATCAAAGCTGTTTTGGGTCAAATTTTCTGGGAGGCGTGGACTATGCATCTGCAGCAAAGATTCGCAGCTAAGGCAGTCGCCGGCAGTTTACTCCTGGCATTGGTGCTTTTCGCGTTTTCCCCAGCCGCACTTAGTCAGGCGAATCAGGGCGCAATCGCAGGCGTTGTGGAAGACTCTTCCGGAGCGGTGGTGCCGAATGCTAAGTTGACCGCGACAGAGAAGTCCACCGGCACGACTTATCAGGCAGTGACCACCAGCGCGGGTTCCTATCGCTTTCCCAACGTCCGCATCGGGACTTACGACGTTACAGTCACCGCCGCCGGCTTCAAGGTTGCGACTCTTACCGGAGTTGTGGTGCAAGTGGCGACCACTGCCTCTCTTGATGTGAAACTGGCTGCTGGCGGCGTGAACGAAAGCATCGTGGTCAGCGCAGACTCTCCCACCGTGCAATCTGAGAGTTCGGATATCGGCACGGTGGTTGGTAATAAACAGATACTCGACCTCCCTCTGGCGCTGGGCAGTTCGGTCCAGGCGATGCGGTCACCTGAAGCATTTGTCTTTCTGACTCCAGGCGCTGTTGGCCCGGGTTCCGACTCAGGCAACGGCGGCACCTTCGAATCGAAGATCACCGGCGGACAGAATTACGCGACTGAGGTTTTGCTTGATGGCGCTTCAACCACCCGTTCCGAAAACGGTTCTTCTTTCGACGAGACCGCGCCCTCGGTGGACGCGCTGGGCGAGTTCAAGGTGATCACTTCCACCTTGCCCGCCGAATTTGGCCGCACTACAGGAGGTATCGAGAGTTTCAGCACCAAAGCGGGGACCAACAAGTATCACGGCGAGGCTTACGATATCTTCCGCAACCAGGATCTCGACGCAAACACTTGGGGAAACGACTACCAACTCTCGCAAAATCCAACCGACCGAAGCACATTCGCTACACCCCTGGATCGGCAAAACGACTACGGTGGAACCTTCGGAGGTCCCGTCAGACTTCCACATTTTTACAATGGCAAGGATAAAACGTTCTTCTTCTTCTCCTGGGAGCAGTACAGGCAAACCAACGGTGGCACTCAGACTTCCACCCTACCAACCACTGCTGAACTAGGAGGCGACTTCACCGCAGCATTAAATACTAGCAGCGTATTGGGAACGAATCCCTGCGATAACACCCCTATTTATCAGGGCGAAATCTTCGACCCAGCGACCACGAAAACAGTAGGCGGAGTCGAGTGCAGAACCGCCTTTATGAATGAGGCAGGGAACACCGGAAATAAAATACCGGCCGGTCGCTTCTCCAGCGTGGGTCAAAAGATTCTCTCTTATTATCCGGCAGCCCAAAACCAGAACAGCCTCGTCAACAATTACATTTTCCCTTTCAGCTACCCGATACTCGACACCTCGATGACGGTGCGTATCGATCAGAACCTCAGCGAAAAGAGCAAAGCGTATTTCACATACAGCTCGCGTAACAATGCGCGTATTTCAACTACTCCGGAGTGGGCTGGGCCCGCCGGATACGGACGCAGCCAGTTCTTCGCGACTCACTTTATCCGCTTCGGATACGACTACAGCTTCAAGCCCACAATTTTGAACCATTTGAATTTGGGTTATAACCGCACGAACAGCAAGAACGTTGGCGCAGGAGCTTCCGAAGGCGGAAGCAGCAATTGGGACGCCACGCTGGGCATTTCAGGCGCCAGCGGCCTGATGTTTCCCAGCATCACGTTTCCTGCGGGAGAACCGCTCGCGCCCAGCGCTTTCGGCGACAATGTCGATGGAGACACAATCGACAACGGCTTCCGAGTGAATGATTCGCTGACGTGGATCAAGGGGCGAAACGAGTTCAAATTTGGATACGAGCAGTGGTATCAACAGTACTCCCCGCTCAATTTCCAGAACACCAGCGGAACATTCACCTTCAGCCGGGACCAAACGAGCGGAATCCCCACTCTGTCGCCGACTACCGGCAATGCTATCGCGAGCATACTGCTCGGTGAGCCGCAGAACGTGAGTGTGACGGCTTATGCCAGCCAGGCGCGCTGGCTGCGCAGCTATTTTGCCGGCTTCGTACAGGACACGATCAAAGTTGCTCCAACATTTACTTTGAACATTGGACTGCGTTATGAAATCGATGAGCCGCAAAAAGAGGCCTATGGAGATACCTCAAACATCAGCTTGACCGCGCCCAACCCGGGGGCGGGAAATCTCCCTGGAGCCTTGGTATTTGCAGGGAAGGGCACCGGGCGGAACGGCAACGTGAATGAAAGATGGGCCAACATATGGAAGAAGGACTTCGGACCGCGCATTGGTTTTGCCTGGTCACCGTCGATGTTTCAGAACAAAACCGTCTTTCGCGGCGGATACGGTATTATCTACGGTGGCTTGCAATACGCCGATTTCGGCGCTTTCAACCGCACCGGCTTCCAGGCCAACCCATCCTTTAACAGTGTGAACGGCTTCGACCCCGCTCTTCCCATTGATTCAGGAGTCCCGGCGTATCCGGCGCCTCCCAATTTTGATCCCACTCAGCTGAATTTCACGGGGCCGCAGTACACCGACCCATCCTACGGCCGGTCGCCGATGATTCAGAATTGGAGCGCTGAAGTACAACACCAGATCACGAACGATTTGATTATCGACCTCGCTTACGTGGGACAACATTCCACCAATCTGCGGTCGAATTTTGATGCAGTCAATTCTCTGAATCCCAAGTATTTTTCTCAGGGCGCGAATCTGCTGACGCAAATTGGATCCCAGACAGCCGTCGCGCCGCCCTATGCGGGCTTTCCAACCACCGCCATCGTTGCTCAGGCTCTGGTTCCATTCCCTCAGTATTTCGGTTTCAATACTGACGGAGCGCTTGAAAATCTGGGCCAGTCCACCTACAACGCTCTGGAAGCGCAGTTGACTCGACGCTTCCGCAACGGTCTTAACCTCATGGCCTCCTACACCTGGTCAAAAACGTTGACCGATGCGGATGCTGCGTTACCCTTCTTTGCGACACTGCACCAGGGTGGGGCTCCGCAAAACGCTTTCAACAAGACCGGCGATAAAGCCATCAGCAACCAGGATCTTCCTCAGAATTTTGTGCTCAGCTACGTCTATGAGCTGCCGTTCGGCAAGAATAAAAAATTCCTGTCGCACGGAGGCGTGGTCGATCGCATCGTTGGAGGATGGTCGGTCAGCGGCGTCCAACGTTACGAAAGCGGCCAACCGATTGCTTTCGGTTGCGCCACGGGTGTGCCAGCTTTCGCCGGGTGCATACGCTTCGACCAGATACCCGGTAGCCAAATCTTCAGCCCCGCCTGGGAGAGCGGACACTTTGTGCCGGTCTCTCCAAGCCAGCCGAATGGCATCTCGATGTTCAATCCCGTCGATGCTCCGGGGAATGTGAATCCAGCTTTCGATGATCCGAACTCTGCGGCGAACCTGGCAGCCAGAGGCAGCTATGCGTTCGGTACTCTGCCGCGCGTCGATGGGGACATTCGAATGGGACACTATCTCAGCGAAGATTTCAACCTGCTGAAACGAACCAAACTAACCGAGGGCAGCGATCTTCTCCTGCAGGTGAATGCGCTTAACGCGTTTAATCGGCACGTATGGAACCGGCCAAACGATCTTGGACCCAACGACGGCGCTGCTTTTGGAATCATCAACTACAACAACTTCTCGACAACGGGAGGTGGAGGCTACCTTCTGTTTCCACGCAGATTACAGCTCCAACTAAAAGTTGAGTTCTAACGGCGGAGCCGCCAGCGGTTCACGCTTTGCGGATGTCGGAGCGCAGCCATACGTACTAAACTGACATCATCGTGAGATTGAATGCCCGCACTGGAAGACGTTACCGCCGATCTGTTTCCTGGGGGATTGGCGGCAGCCAACGAAGGCGGGCAATCTCTTTTGCAACTATTGTCCTTCTCGTCAGTCCGAGCTTAGGGCAAAGCCCTGCGTCGGAGAATCATCCTGCCCTGAATGCGCCCACCGCCGGTAGATTTGTCGACGTAACCGGGAAGCTCGGTATCCATTTCAAGCAAGCGGCGTCACCAACCTCCAAAAAATACCTGCTCGAAACCATGGGCTCGGGTGTTGCCCTCTTCGATTACGATAACGATGGCAGACTCGATATCTTCTTCGCGAATGGCGCGCGTATCGATGATCCCACGCCCAAAGGCACGATTCCTCAAAAAGATGGTCCGAAGTATTGGAATCGTCTCTACCATCAAAAATCAGATGGCAACTTCGAAGACGTAACGGAAAAGGCCGGGGTCGCTGGAAGCGGCTACTCAACTGGCGTCGCCGTCGGTGACTATGACAACGATGGTTTCGACGATCTTTTTGTTGCGGGATACGGTCACAGCACTCTCTACCACAACAACGGAGACGGAACGTTCACCGATGTGACGGCCACTGCGGGCGTAGCAGGCTCGGGCTGGGCGACCAGCGCCGCCTGGGTTGACTATGACAATGATGGGAAACTCGACTTAATCGTTGCCCGCTACATGGAGTGGGATTTCGACGACATCTATTGCGGCCACCGCGAAGAGGGATTCCGTTCCTATTGCCATCCGGATCTTTTCAAACCGGCCAGTGTGCTGCTGTATCACAATGACGGGAATGGCAAGTTCACCGAAGTGGCGGCGAAAGCGGGGATCAACAAGCCCGGTAAGGGCCTTGGCCTGGCAATCGCCGACTACGATCACGATGGCTGGATCGATATCCTGCTGGCGAACGACTCCATTCCTGAATGTCTTTTTCATAACAAAGGCAACGGAACCTTTGAAGAAGTGGGCGTGGTTTCTGGACTGGGGCTCGACGGCAATGGCACAACGTTTGCGGGTATGGGCGTCGACTTCGAAGACTACAATAACGACGGCTGGTCCGACGCGATCATTACGGATCTGGCCAATCAGAAATATGCGCTCTATACGAATGCTGGAGATGGAACGTTCGATTACACGACCTTGACAAGCGGCCTGGGAGCAATCAGTTTGCTGCATTCAGGATGGGGTGTTCGTTTCATGGACTATGACAATGATGGCTGGAAGGATCTTTTCGTGGTTCAGTCTCACGTCATGGATACGATCCAGGTCAACGAGCCACACCTGCGGTACCGCGAATCTCCATTGTTGTTGTGGAATGATAAGGGCCGGAAACTTGTGGATGTTTCAGCGCAGTCGGGAGAAGTATTTCAACAACGGTGGGCAGCGCGGGGCATGGCCATCGGAGACATCGATAACGACGGAAAGCTCGACGTCGTCGTCACCGAAAATGACGGTCCGGCATGGGTTCTGCGCAACAATACGCCAACCGGCAACCACTGGATTACATTGAAGTTGGTAGGTGTGAAAAGTAATCGAGATGGCATCGGAGCTCGAATCAAGATCACGACCACAGCAGGCGACCAATATGCCACGGTCACAACCGCGAGCAGTTACCAATCCTCGAGCGACAAGCGGGTACACTTCGGATTGGGTTCAGCGAGCGGTGTGAGCCAGGTGGAGATTTACTGGCCGAGCGGGTGCGTCCAGGTATTAAAGAACTTGCCGGCGGACAAAATTCTCACCGTGACAGAAGAGAGCACTCCGGCCAAGTAGCGCGCGATGAGGACAACCGTAAACTCGTTCAAGACTTGTTACACAGTCCTTATTCTTACGCTTCAGTTGCTTCCCCAATCGCCCTCGTTCGACCAAGCGATGCAGTTGTTTCGGCAGAGCCATTGGGCGGAGGCAGCCGCGGCATTTTCGGAGTGTGATAAAGCCGATCCTGGCAAGACCGCCGCTCTTTTGTATCGCGGAAAATCACTGCTGAATCTCGGACAGCTCCAAGACGCGTCTGCCGCGATCGAAAATTACAGGCAGGCACATCCGCGATCCGACGATGCCGCGTACTTACTCGCCTACATTAGATTCCGCCAAAATGAGCCAAAAGAATCTCTGCAGTTATTCGCCGATGCTGCACGCCTGAAGGATCCCACTGCCGACGATCTGAAGATCATCGCCCTGAACTATGTATTGTTGAGCGATTACGATGATGCCGCGCACTATCTGGAACAATCTCTGGCCATGGACCCGGAAAACGTTGAGGCGCGCTACCATCTGGGGCGAGTCCGCTATCAGCAAAACCGCTTCCAACTCGCAATTGCCGCGTTCGAGGAAGTGTTGCGACGCGATCCCAACCATGTGAAAGCCGAGGATAACTTGGGATTAAGCCTGGAAGCGGTAAACCAGGTCGATGCTGCGATCGCCGCTTACCGCAAGGCGATTGCCTTGGACGAGCAGCTGAGCGCCCATACCGAACAACCCTATCTGAACCTGGGAACTTTGTTAGCAAAAAGCGATCACGCGGAAGAGGCGATCCCGCTGCTGACTCGATCAGTGGTCATCGCCCCTGCTTCGGGGAAAGCTCATTATCAACTGGCAAAAGCTTACTTCGCTCTCAATCGCTTCGAAGATGCGCGGGGAGAAGCCGAAAAGGCTGTTAGTGCGGATCCCCATGATAGTTCAAGCCACTACATACTGGGCCGAATTTATCAACGCGCTGGCAAAGGCAATTTGGCGCGCGAGCAGTTTCGCATCACGGAGCAATTGATTCAAGCGAAGAGTGCCAGTCCAGGCAATGGGATGGCATCAGGTACGAGTCAACACTAGTACGGCGAGTTTTATCGCTCGGCTTTCCGCGTTTCCGGCCGTAATGTCTTAATTAAGATTTCAGCGACACGTACGTGCTGTAATTTTCCTTATCGATGTTCATGAACGGCCGCATCGCAACGTGGCTTCCATCGATTGAACTTGCCAGTTGATCCCCGGCAGCGTTATTTGCCGGCTTAGCCTGCAGCAATGTGTTTCTGTCGAAAGTCGGCTGCGAATCAGCCACCGCAAACAGCACTAGGGGCCCTCGCATTAGGGCGACGAAGTTTGGATGGGCGGCGTCCACCGGCTCCAGGCGCAACGGCATCGGGAGTTCGAGTTCTACGCGGTCCCCATCTTTCCACGTGCGCCGGATGCCCGCAAACGTTCCTGGGCTGGCTGGATTCGAAACTCGTTTGCCATTCACGGCGAGGACTGCACCACGCGCCGACCACGCAGGAATGCGCAGATAGAGAGTGCAGTCAAGAGGCCGCGATGCCGAGATTTTGATTTGAACCTGGTTCTCGAACGGATATTTTGTTTCTTGAGTAAGCGCGTAGCGGCCGAAAAGGTTGGTCCATCTTACAGTTGACGGAGCAAACAGATTCACATAGATACCTTCCGTCGAACGGAGATAGGTGCTGATGTGATAATCCGCCGCCAGTTGCGGAAAGGTTCCCGAACAGCACGGCCACTTGTCCGGGTGCCAGACCTTTTTCCCGGTCACGGCATAGTCCGAGTAATAAAACGAAGTGCCATCCGTCTGTACGGGCCACGCTCCAAGGATCGTATTGTAAAGTACCCGCTCCATGCTGTCGCCATACTTGGCATCTTTGGTGGCGCGCAATAAGTAGCGCGCGATCTTAAAGTGTCCATAGGCGCCGCACGGTGTTTCAAAGCTGGCGTGAGTTTTCGTCAGACTGTCGCCGAGTTGTCCGCTTTCGGGTTCGATAAGAGCCTCGTTCGGACCCCAGCCGCCGGTAGCGAAACTCTGCGCTGTAAGCATCTCGAAACCGTTGCTCGCGGTTCGCAAGTGTTTTTCACTGCCTAGGGTAATGTAAGCCTGCATCGCCGAGCTGAAGGCGTTCACGTGGCTATACGCATGTTCGGAGGACAGCACGTTTTTGCCTTGGGAGAGCGGATTGAAGTAGCTGTCATCTTCGAGATATTGTTTGGCCATGTCGCGATAGAACGTTTTGCCGCTGCGCTGGTACGCGAGAAAAAGATTTTCAGGCAAGGTGTAGCTTTCGTCCCAGGTATAGGATTCGTCCTTGTGCGGACGGACGCGTTGTTCTTTTCGCGATAACGCCTTTTCAGGAAGATAGTTCGTCATCGCCCGCGTGAGCTTCTCATGAATATCCATCGCCAGCGGATTTTGTGCAAATTCGTGCGCATCAATCAATCCGCAGGAAAGCTTGTCGTAGGTATATGCCGGCAGTCGATAGTCAACGAAAAATGTGGCTTTCGGATCGAGCGTTTTTGCATATCCCTTAACAAGGCGACCGATCTTCTCGCGAGTCGGTTGCGACCCGGTAACTGCATAGGCCCGCGCCAATCCAGAAAGGTATTGTCCAAAACTGTGGCCTGCGATAAAGCCGTGAAAATCATTTCTCTCCAGACTGAAGCCGGTTCGGTCGTACCAACCGCCCATGTCTTCGCCGGGTGCTGGCAACCCCGCGACCTGCCGGAACACTTTCAGAAGTCGATCGTCGTCGAGGTTCAGGAAGCGCAAGTGGTTCTCTTCGAACTGTCGTTTCATCGGGCCGTCGAGCAACTGCACATCAGAATAGGCAAACGTGCCGAGCGGGGTGTTGACGGCTACGCCGCCGCGATCCGAAACAACCCAGGCGGGAAGGGTCAAGCTCGTATACGCGGCTGCCCCAGTGGCACTAGCGGCTTTGAGAAAAGTCCGGCGACTTATGTGAGAATCCATGGCTATCTTTCCGCTGTTTGCCTCGCGCGTGCTGGTAAACGTTTACCGAAATCAATTGTATGCTGTCCTCGCGTCGATTATCGCACTGAGAAACGATAGATCGTGACCGTATGATAGCGCTCGCCCGGTTTTAATTCGGTCGTTGGGAAATCCGGATGATTCGGAGAGTCGGGGAAGTGCTGCGTCTCCAGGCACAAAGCCGCGTGCAACCCTTCCGGCTTCCCGCCTTTTCCTTTGATCGAACCATCCAGAAAATTTCCGCTGTAAAACTGGATTCCCGGCTGATCCGTCAGAACCTTTAGCACGCGTCCAGTTCCTGGATCGTAAACTTCCGCCGCCTCGGTCAATTTCCCGCCGCCATCGAGTACCCAGTTGTGATCGTAGCCGTGCCCAAGGTGGAGTTGCTCATCGTCTGCCTTGATCCGCGCGCCAACAGCCGCAGCCTTACGAAAATCGAAAGGCGTCGACTCCACAGGTTTCAACTCGCCCGTCGGAATCAGGCCCGCATCCACCGGGGTGAAACGGGAGGCGTGCAGTGTGAGTTGATGGTTCAGAATGTCACCCTCTCCGGCAAGGTTAAAGTAGGAGTGATTTGTCAGATTGACTACGGTATCTTTGTCCGTCGTCGCCGAATACTCAATCCGCAAGTCGCCCTTGACCAACGTGTATCGGACCACGGCCGACAGGTTGCCAGGATAACCGGCCTCGCCATCCTTGCTCACGTAGTTGAGTTCCACTCCGTTCGTGACGGGCTTTGCCTTCCAGACTACGTTATTGAAACCATGCGGCCCTCCGTGCAGAGAGTTTTCGCCGTTGTTCAGAGGCAGTGAGTATTTCTTGCCATCAAGCATAAAACTGCCGTGCGCAACGCGATTTGCGTAGCGGCCAATGATGGCACCGAAGAAGGCGTCAGACGGGCCGTTGAAGTTGGCGACGTATCCGTCAACATCGTCGAAGCCAAGCACAACGTCCGCTGACTTGCCTCCACGGTCAGGAGTTTTCAGCGAAACCACAATACCGCCGTAGGTTGCGATTCGAGCTTCGTAGGCGCCGTCGGTGAGCATGAAAATTTCCACCGGAGTTCCGTCCGGCAATTTACCAAAAGGCTGGCTGGTCACCTTCGTCTTGGCCTCCGCAGTCAAGCTAACTACCGTTGAACATAGCGCGCCGATTACGATCGCTCGCAGGACTTTCTGAACGCTCATTGCCGCTCCTCGTTTGGTTGTGCTACCGTGTCGCTACCACCGCCTCAGCCACCGACATTAACGTGGGTAGAATATCGCCCAAACCGTTGCGGCCCCGTTGGCCAAGAGAAAAATATAACTTGCTATATAAAGGATAAAGCTGCTCGTATGTTCGCCGGGCTGAGTCATCCGGTGAGAACGTACGGTGGGAAGGGCTGATTTTATCCTGCGCTTCCTCGATCGTTTTGAAAATCCCAGCGGCCAGAAAGGCGAAGATTGCCGACCCAAGACTCACGGCGCTTGTGCTCGGAACCAGCACTGGACGCCCAAGCACATTGGCATACACCTGGTTCAGTACATCGTTCTTCTGCGGAATGCCCCCCGCATTGATCACGCGTTTGATGTGCACGCCGTGTCCCGCCATTCTGTCGAGAATCACGCGAGTGTGGAACGCTGTGCCTTCGATGGCGGCAAAGAGTTCGTCCTGCGCAGTGCTTTGCAGGTTCCATCCCAGCGTAATGCCGCGTAGGTTTGGATTCACCAGCACGGTGCGGTCGCCATTGTCCCACGTCATGCGCAACAAGCCAGTCTGCCCTGCTCGATAATTCTCCAGGCCCGCGCTCAGCGTCGTCACATCGGTCGCAGCGCGCGAGGCAATCGCGTTGAAGATGTCTCCCACAGCCGAAAGTCCGGCTTCGATTCCGGTACACAAAGGATGGACGCTGCCTTCAACC
This sequence comes from uncultured Acidobacteriaceae bacterium, assembly GCA_964407505.1. Lineage (GTDB taxonomy): Bacteria > Acidobacteriota > Terriglobia > Terriglobales > Acidobacteriaceae > Sulfotelmatobacter. The sequence goes on from CAYOVU010000260.1 coordinate 38,399, forward strand.
ACGCCGCAAACTCCCGGTACGAGATTGATCGACGGCGTGATTCCAATAATGCAAGTCGAGGTGCCGACAACGTTTACCATGTCGTTGGTCCGGCAACCCGCGCCAATCGCGTCCCAATGCGCATCGAAGGCGCCGACTGGAATCGGAATCCCAGCCCTGAGTCCCAACCTCCCCGCCCAAAAAGCAGATAGCCTGCCGGCGATCTGATCGGATGTGGCAAACTCTCCATCGAGTTTCGCTCGCACTCCAGTCAAGAGAGGATCAACCTTTACTAAGAAGCTTTCCGGAGGAAGGCCGCCGAGTTGCCTGTTCCACAACCACTTGTGGCCCATCGCGCAGATGCTGCGCTTCACTTTCGCGGGGTCAGTGATCCCGCACAGCGTGGCCGCCACCATGTCGCAGTGCTCAAAGGCGGAAACAAATTGTGCCTGCTTGGCCGGATTGTGCCGGAGCCAATGCAGGAGCTTCGAAAATCCCCACTCGGACGAATAGATTCCGCCGCACCACTGAATGGCTTCCAATCCCTCGCGGTGCGCAGCTTCGGTAATCTCGGCGGCCTCGCCCTTCGCGCGGTGATCGCACCACAGGTAATACTCGCCCAGGGGCTGGAGATCTTTGCCAACCGGGATCACGGATGAGCCGGTGGTGTCGAGTGCAACGGCTTGCACCTGGTCTCCCGCAACGCCTGCCTTTTTCAGAGCATCGCGCATCGACGAAGTCAGCGCGCGCATGTGATCGTCATGTGACTGTGTGGCGTATTCCGGATCTTCCCGTTTGCGGTGTAACGGACACTCGGAAACAGCGGAATCGATCAGTCCGCGTTCGCTGTCCACTAGAGAAACGCGAACGCTCAAGGTCCCGAAGTCGACTCCCGCCACGATAGCCATCAGCAGGCTCCGTTTTCGCGGCCGTGATAGTGCATATTCCAACCTAGGTACCGTGTCGTGGCTTCGTACACCGCGGAGGCGACGGTTGAAAGATTGGCCGCGACGTGATGCTCAAAACCGCGCTCACAGATGAACCGCAGTAACTGCTGAAGTTGGGGAATCTCAACCACTCCCGCGCCACCAAAAGTATTTAACGGATCATCGGTGAATCGTCCTTCGCCCACGTAGCCGCGCATTTCGCCGGCAGTATCGTCGGTGGAGAATCGGGCGAAGCTCATCTTCTCCGGTTTGATCAATCCCACGCAGGTTCCAAAAGTATTTTCCTTGCCCACGGTGCCGGCGATGATCTGTTGAAAATCCATCTTCACTGAGCGGAAAAAATGTTTCGGCAGATTCGAGCAGTGGAAACATACCGCCTTGTTCGGATCCGCTCCATAATTATTGTTCCAATCAAGCAGAGCCGAAGGAGTTTGGGATGCGAGTTGCAGCGCGTGCATTCCCAGGACACCGCAAATGTCCACTTCGCAGGCGCTCGAAAGCAGCTCGTTGCTCATCATGCTCATCACGGTGCAGGGGACCACGCCCAGGTTTTCTTCGATCGAAGTCCAGCACTGGACGGCGCTGATGGCGACCTCAGTCGCCGCCATCCATTGGTCGACCACCGCTCCCAGCTTCGCCATCTTCAACAGCGCGGGAGCGGGCACGCTGCTCGCGTCCACATATTTGTGAATGGCTGCCAGTTTCGACTGCGCGTGATCGTCATTATCTTTCATGCGCTCGATGCGGCCTAGCACCTCGGAAAGATCCAGCGTCTCAATCGAAATGCCCTGCGATTCCAGAATCTTCTCACTGTAGCGGACGGTATTGAACGCCGCCGGGCGCGCGCCGATCGCCCCCACGCGCAGATTGCGAAAGCCATTGACAACCCGGCATACTGCCCCAAACCATTCCAGATCCTTCGCAAACTCGGGCGAGTCGGGGCTCTCCGTGTGCAGCGTCGTGATGGAGTATGGGATTCCGTACTGCCGGAGATTGTTGCAGGCCGACATCTTGCCGCAGAAACTGTCACGGCGAAATGCGATCGTCATTTTCCCGGGATCGTCTGGCGTGGCTTGAACCAGAACCGGTACACGCAGACCAGCCAGCCGCAACGTATCCGCGATCGCACGTTCTTCACCAAAGTTGGGCAGCGTTACGATGACTCCGTCGATCCGCTCGCGATTGCGTTGGAACAAATCAGCGCAGCGTCGCGATTCCTCCCGTGTCTCCACCGCTCCATATTTGCTCTCTTCTGGAGTGAGAGCCACTACCTCGATGCCGGCCTTCCCTAGCACCCGCAGCATCTCCTCGCGCCCGCTCTTCGCCAGGTGATCGGGGAAGAATCCGCGGTTGCCCACGATCAACCCCATCGTCATTTTCTTGTTCCCCATAAAACTCCCTGCTTCGAAATACCCAAAATCAATTCAGCTGTTACTTGGTGCGAATTTGTAGCAATAAATCAGGCCGAGCAGCAAAAGCGCGGCGCCCCACCAGACATTGGCGTGCAGTTGGAACAAGACGATGCCGGGGTTGGTTGGAGGATTCACCAGCTGATAGACTCCGGCGGCCAGGATCAGC
>CAYOVU010000261.1:0-9326 GCA_964407505.1 uncultured Acidobacteriaceae bacterium
GCTTCGACAAAATTATCGCCTTCGACATGGGAGGCACTTCCACTGATGTTTCCCTGGTCGAAGGCGCGATTACTACCGCCAGCCACGCCGAAGTTGCCGGGCTCCCCATCGGAGTACCCATGCTCGACATTCACACCGTCGGTGCCGGCGGAGGGTCGCTTGCCCGCTTCGATGCTGCAGGCGTTCTCCGCGTCGGCCCCGAATCCGCCGGCGCTGATCCCGGTCCCATCTGTTACGGCCGCGGTACGCAGCCGACGGTCACCGATGCCAACCTTTTACTAGGCCGTTTGCAGCCCACTCGCTTCCTCGGCGGCGATTTCATCCTGGATCTCGCTCGAACGCAGCACGTCACAAATGAATGGCTGAAGCGGCAGGGAAGTCCACTCACTCTTGAGAAGTTCGCCAGCGGGGTCATCCGCGTGGTCAATGCCATCATGGAGAAAGCTGTCCGTGTAGTTTCGATCGAACGCGGCCGCGATCCCCGCGATTTCGCCCTCGTCGCCTTCGGCGGTGCCGGAGGCCTTCACGCCTGTGCCCTAGCCGAAGCTCTAAGCATTCCTCATGTGATCGTGCCTGCTCTCCCCGGTGCGCTTTCCGCTCTCGGCATTCTGGTCAGCGACATCGTAAAGGACTACTCGCGCACTGTCCTGTGGCGCGTGGCGGGCAAACTTCCGCACGCGCGCCTCGCCCAAGAGTTCGCCACTCTGCAAAAACAAGCCGCCCAAGATTTTCACGAAGAAGCCTGGCAGGGAAAAGTGCAGCATCAGCGAAGCGTCGATATCCGTTACCACGGCCAGGGATACGAGCTGAATATTCCATTCACAAAGAATCTCCTAGCAGACTTCCACAATGAGCACCAGCGCCGCTACGGCTACGCTCATCCCAAACGCGACGTGGAGCTAGTAACCCTCCGCCTGCGAGCAATAGTGAAATCCCCGCAGCTGAAAGTCACGACAGACCGTGTGGGGACGGCCGCCTTCGTGAGCTTGTCCCGAGAGAAGTCGAGGGATTCACGCCCACCAAAGCTCGTCTCGTCCTCCACGCCCAAAGCTGCGGTCCTATTCGATGGCAAGGAACTCGCAACAGCAATTTGCTCTCGCGAAGCTTTGAAGCCCAGCAAGACATATCGCGGCCCCGCCATCATCACCGAATACAGTGCCACCACAGTCATCCCACCCGGGAAACGCTTTCACGTCGACCCCGCCTCGAACCTGATTGTTACAATCCGATAAAAATCTAGCCTTCCATCGCTGCATCAGCCACTCGGTACTAGGTACTGGGTACTCGCTTCGTTACAATAATCCCGTGAAACCAAGCATCTTCGTCGTCGAAGACGATCCCGATATTTCCCGCCTCGTTCGCCACCACCTGGAGAACGATGGCTTTGCCGTGCGCGTCTACCCTACCGGCTCCAATGTAATTTCGGACGCGGAACGCCAGCGCCCCGCGCTCTTCGTGCTCGACATCATGGTGCCGGGCAAAGATGGCCTGGAACTCTGCCGAACCGTGCGCCAAACCATCGGCCTCGCTTCCGTGCCGGTGATTTTTCTCACCGCTAAAAGCAGCGAAGCCGACCGTGTCCTCGGCCTTGAGATCGGAGCCGATGACTACATCGCCAAACCGTTCAGCCCGCGCGAGCTCGTAGCCCGGGTTAAGGCCGTGCTGCGCCGCTTTGAACGCCCGCTTCCGCCCAGCCCGCTGAAAGTCGGCGAGATCGAAATCGATCCCTCCGCCATGACCCTGACCGTCCGTGGGCAAACCGTCCCCACAACCGCCACGGAGTTTCGCCTACTCGATTATTTCGCTCGCCACCTGGGCCGTGTTTTTTCCCGCGATCATCTTCTCGACTCCGTCTGGCGCGACACGTCTTATGTCACGCCGCGCTCGGTCGATGTCTACGTGCGCCGCATCCGTGAGAAAATCGAGCCGGACCCGGAAAATCCCCGCTATCTCAAAACCGTGCGGGGCGCGGGCTACCGGTTCGAGGCTCCGAAGTGAGAAGCGGGATTTTTCTCAAGTTGATGGCCAGCTTTCTGGTCGTCATTCTCGCTGCCGCCGTCTTGTTCGACCTGACTCTCGGCGGCGCCTGGGAGTCCTCACTGCGCGGTGAAATCGAGCGCAATCTTGTCCAAAAGACCCAACTCCTGGCTCACCGGGTGGAGACTGACCGAACTGGCCGATCCCTTGCCGACATCGCCTCGCAAGAAGGACAGTCCGCAGGCGCTCGCGTCACCATCATCGATTCCGCCGGCAAGGTTCTGGCTGACTCCGAATCCAATCCTCCTACTAATGAAAACGTGATGGCGCGCAAGGAGTTCGTTGCCGCGCTCTCCGGCGAGGTCGGCATGGACCATCGCCGTAGCGCCACGATTGGCATTCCGTTTCTTTATGTGGCGGTTCCGGTTTCCGGCGGCGCCGTTCGCCTCGCGTATCCGCTCTCGGATGTTGAAGCTGTTTCCGCGCAGGTGCGCCATCGCTTAGAGTGGGCTTCGGCCGCGGCCTTTGGGTTTGCGCTGATCGTGGCAGCTGTGGCCGCCATCTGGAGCGCCCGCCGTCTCGAACGTATCGTCGATGTCGCAGGCCGCATTGCCGAGGGCGATCTTCGGGCCCGCATCCTCGAAACTTCCCCCGACGAGATCGGACGTGTCGCCGGCGCTATCGACAAAACCGCCCGCCGCGTCGAGCAAAGTTTTGCCGCTGTCCAATCCAGCCAGCGCCAGCTCGAAACCCTGCTCAACAGCATGCAGGATGCCGTCATCGCCGTCAGTGCAGACGGCCTCGTGCAGTGGGCCAATCAACCCATGGATCGTCTCGTGCCGCAGGGCACACGCCTGCACCAGCCGGTCGTTGAAACCATCCGTGACCCGGACTTTCTCGCCAGCGTGAAGGAGGCCATCGCCACTCACGAAGTGAAAACTGCCCGCGCCACTTCCATCGTCCCCGGCCGCGCCTTCGACGTAACCGCCGCCCCTCTGCCCGATGGCGGCGCTGTGGCTGTACTCCGTGATCTGACCGAGACTGAACGGGTCGAGAAAACCCGTCGCGATTTTATTGCTAACGTCTCGCACGAACTGCGCACGCCGCTTACTTCGATTCAAGGCTATGCGGAAACTCTGCTCGACAGCACTCCCGAAAATGGCGCGCCCAATCGCGAGTTTCTCGAAATCATTCGCAAGAATTCCTCTCGGATGTCCCGCCTCACCGAAGATCTGCTTACGCTGGCGCGTGTGGAATCTGGCGAGACCCGCTTCGAAGCCGAACCCGTCCCGCCCGCCGAACTTCTTCACGACGCGGAAGAGAGCTTTCGCGAAATCGCCCGCGGACACGGCGTTGATCTCGAGATACAAGATCTACAGACTCAGGATTCCAGCAGGGCCGCTTCCGCTGCATCGGATACCGGAATCCAAAATCTCCCACAGGTTCTCGCCGACCGCGAGGCCATCCACCAGGTCTTCGCAAACCTGATCGATAATGCTCTAAAGTATGGATCGAAGTACGGTACTGCCGGCGGACGAATCGTGCTGGGGGCGCGCCCGGCTCCTCACGCAGTGGAGTTTTTCGTGCAAGATTTCGGCGCCGGCATCGCCTCGGAACATCTTCCGCGCCTGTTTGAGCGGTTTTATCGTGTCGATAAGGCCCGCTCCCGCGAATCCGGAGGAACCGGCCTCGGCCTCGCCATCGCCAAGCACATCATGCTCGCCCACGGCGGCACCATCCGCGCCGAAAGCGAACTCGCGCATGGAAGCACGTTTCTGTTCACTCTTCCGACGGCCTAACCGATTCAAATGTGGTGATGGCGGGTGCCCCATTTCTCGCGTTTTGTGCGAGAAGTGGGCAGTCATAATAGGTAAGGGCTTAGGCTAGTCCCAAATTGGATTCGGTATCCGCTAGATGAATACACTAGTTAGCTGGTGCATAAGGCGCCGTCTTATTCGTTCTAACCTAGTGGGTGGTCTTCGATCCGCGTCTGTACTTGAACAAATTGCCGGATTGTGAGGTCGGAGGAATTCTCTCACCGCGCCGAATAACCGTTCGACGGCCTCCATTGACTTCGCCGCCGCGCGGCCCAACTTCGACCAACTCGCCTGAGTCTGGTGCTACCTCTCCTGGTCTGTAAAACATATGCACTCCTCACCTCGAATAGAGAGTAGCGCCTTCTCCGGACGCCGGAGTGTACACTCTTGATTACCGTACACCCGTTAGTACATGTCTCACAAAGGAGACCAGAACGAACGCCTTTCGGAGTCTTTTATGAGAGTGCTGAGGTTTTGTCTCGCTGCGACGCTTGCTGCGGTTCTGCCATGCATCCCAGGCCCTGCACAAGACCAGCCTCGCCCGGACAGACCCAAGTTGGCAAATCCAGAAGCTATCGCCCCAACGACGGGCTGCGAGGGCGTCACCGGCGCTTTGCCTGAAGCAATCTCTGAGTGTCAGAAGCGCGAAACGGCCCGGCTGTTCATTATTCTAGGAAAGCCCGAAGCTGCAGTGAAGGTATTGTGTACGACGAAGGTTGCGCGTGATGCTTTCGGCGGCGATGTTGAAGCCTGTCTTAAGTCGAAGTAGTAGTCGACCGACAACCTAGAAGTTCTGTCCGGCTGGGTGCTCTACTTTCGCGTTGTCTGCGAGAAGTGGGCAGTCCTAACCATCACCCCACGCACACCTGAATCCGTTCTTCCCACCAAGTCCAATCATTAATCCGAACCAATCCCCTCTCCCCATAAGCATACGACCGATAACTACTCCAAACCCACGCTCCAGGCTCATCGACCAAACCACGAACGACCGGGTTCCGATGCATATACTTCAACTTCTCAACTTCCTTGCGCTGACTCCACAAATTGAAATCGTAAAACCGCCGCTGCCAAAACTGCCCCGAACCGGGTGCCCCATTTCTCGCGTTCTGTGCGAGAAGTGGGGTCCGATGCACGAACCCTAACTTCACCGCCTGCACAACAGTGGAAGGATTCCCGATTAAAGGCTCAGAAATAAGCAGATGCACATGCTCTGGCATAACCACGTATCCAATCACAGCGAACCGATAACGCTCCCGCATGAGTTCCAGCACGCGAAGAAACAAATCCCGAAGATGCGGTGGATCGAGCAGAGGCCGCCGCTGATGACAACTCCATGTGATGAAGTGCAAATCTCCCGCGCCGTAATAACGCTTCAGTCCCCAAGGCATGAAAAGACGCTAGACGAACTGACGGGAACGAAGCTGTGACGAATGAACAGTGAGGTTTTGAAACTCTTAAAATCGCTAGATCGAAAGCCCCACTTCTCGCACAGTACGCGAGAAATGGGGCACCCGGCAACGGGCACTCCATTCCGCCTAGGATCGTGGAGTAACCCCAAAGTAATGCGCATGCCCCAGCCTCGTGCTCGTTCTATCCAAAATCGCTGGTAGAATCTGAATTCGGAGTCTCTCATGAAACGAATAGCCACCTTCGCGTTGTTAGCCATCTTTTGCGCAGCGGCGCCTGCCGCCAACGCCCAGCCCGAAAACCGCAGTATCGGAGAAAATCAAGCGGAGGCCAAGAGGGCGGCCAAGCAGCAGCAAAAGGCGAATAAGAAGCTAGCCAAGAAACAGCGCAAAGCGATGAAGAACTACCAGAAAGCGCAGCGGAGGAGCGCGAAGCAGCAAAAACGACGCACCAAATAGCCTCCGCCCGCCGCGCTCTCGCACGAAAAATGACCAAAAATTCACACCTTCTTAACCCATCCCCAAAAAAGAAAATCTATCCTTGCCGTTGACCATCTAGTTATGGGTACGGCAAAATCAGAGCTACCAAGGCCGCGCGCTCCCAGTCCGCGCCAGAGGACCACCCTCATGAGTACAGCCCGCGTCGAGACCGTACCACCCGAACCGGCCTATCATCACATCGTCCGCCGCACAGTCGAAGCCTGCCGCCTCGCTACTGAAGCCGCCGGAGCAGCCGCCGAAGGCATCGCCACCGGCTCCAATGCACTTCTCGATTCTCTCCGTCAGCGCGAGCGCGATCTCGATGCGCTCGACATGGAAATTGACACCGCCGTCACCAACGCGATAACAGAAGTCGAACCCACCGAAGCCCGCGAACTGCTCGCTTGTATGAAGTTCATGATCAGCCTGGAGCGCATCGGCGATCTGCTGCTCAGCTTCGCCAACAGCGCGCAAGCCGCTGCCGGACGAATCGATTCCGAAGACACCCGCGACCTCACCCACATGGCCACCATCCTCGAAAAAATGCTCACCGATGTTGGCCAGGCTTTCTCCACCCGCGACGTCGGCAAAGCCGTCGAGGTTCTCCGCTCCGACTCCGAAATGGACCGCCTTCGCAATCTCATCTTCCTGCGCCACATCGAGAACCCTGAGAACATCGCCCGCCAAGCCAGCCTCCAAGTCATCTTCATGACTCAGTCTCTAGAGCGCGCCGGCGACCACGCCAAGAATCTAGCCGAAGAAGTCTGCCACGTCGTCAGCGGACGCACCGTCCGCCACGTCCTCATGGCCTATGACAAGCCTGTCGAACAAATGTTCATCGACTACCTTCGCCGCCGCGAACAACGGTAATCACCGCGCCGACTATCGACGAGACTATTCCTCACCGCCTCATCTGTTAATGTCCTCGATTGTTATCGGAATCTCAACCTAAGACTCGTGCGCCGATCTACGCGTAAACAGTCCCCAGCAAAACCGGGGAGCGATGGCATAGTTTAGTTGCACGAGTACAATCGCGGCGATGCTGTAATAAGTATTGAAAAAGCAGAGAGCGGCGCCGCCCGCATAAAGAGACTGTGCGATCAAGATGCGGCGGATGATGGCGGGGTGAACTTCCGCAGGAAGGTCATCGACAAGGAGATGAGCGCGGGTGGCATAGCTCCAGCTCCAAAGCAAAGTGAGTCCGAGGAGGAGAATATTACTCCAGTAGACCAGGAGCGCAGTGCGATAGTGAATGAACTCTGCTAGCAGCGCAGTCGAAAATGGGGTGACGGACACGCAGCACAGGAACGCAATGTGGATCCAGACGAGATTGCGGTCGGAACGGGCGAAATAGTTGAGCTGAGTTTGCTGCCCGACCCAGAAAATGCCGTTGGTCATGATGCACATTAGGAAGACGACGAGGCGCGGGGAGAGCGCGATGAGGACACGGCGAAGGTCGTGCTCGGAATGAATCGCCTCGGCCGCGGGTACGCGAAGGTCGAGGACAAGTAACGTCATCGCGACGGAGAATATGCCGTCGCTCAATGCCGCCAGGCGGTCGACGTTTTGACCTGCAACACGATTGTAGGGCGAATGCATCCAAAGGAGTTTAGCATCGTAGTTTCCGCCGAGGCTTGGGGCTAAGTTTCACACGGCGGGTCATGGAGAAGACGATTTGAATATGTGCAAGGGGCGCGTTGAGGAGACAGTAGTGCGCGGAGTTGCATTTGTGTGCGCGCTGGTTGTAATGGGCGGGATGTGGGCGCAAGGTCAGGTGCCGCCAGATAATCCTCCCGCTCCGGATTCAAACGGGCAAGGGCAGGGCAAAGACGTTCCGAATGCGCCTGGTGCTCAGAATACTGGTGCTCAGACTCCAGGTGCGGAGAATCCAAAAGAAGAAAAACCGGCGCCCGATTCTACTCCGAGTGCGAATCCAGTGCAGGCGGTCGAGGACAAGACGAAGCAGGCGGTTGGAATGACGAAGGATGCCGCAACGGCAGGGCTGCTCAAGGCGCGGGACTGGGAGTCAGGCTGGATCACCGGAGTTTATGTAGGCAAGAACCGCAAGCTGGTTACGCTGACGGGGCAGGAGCGGACGGAATATTACTTGCGGCAAACGCTGACTACTCCTGAGGCTTACATGAAGAGAATGTTTGCCGCCGGGATTGATCAGGCAAGCGGGTCACCGCGGCAGTGGGACGACGGCTGGGGAGGCTACGCCGAGCGGTTTGCCTCGCGCGAGGGGCAATTTATTACCGCGAATACCTTGGCCGCGATTGGAAATGCAAAGTTGGGTTACGAGGTCCGCTATGACAAGTGCAAATGCGACGGCGCGTGGCCGCGGGCGCGGCACGCGATCATGCGGAATTTTATGACTTACGATCGCAATGAGGAGAATTTGCGTCCGCAGTGGGCCTTGTATGGTGGAGCGTTTGGTGGAGGCGTGGTGGCCACAACGTGGAAGCCCGGCTCGCAGAGTTATTGGAAGAACGGCGTGTGGGGCATGGTGGGGCAGGCTGGGTATGGAGCGCTGCTGAATTTCTTTACCGAGTTTTCAAGAGAGATTAATCGGAAGCAGGGAGTTGGGCGGTAATTTTCGAGCAGGAGACCCGCCGCTCAACACCTGTGGAAGAGTTTAAACACCAATCCTCGAAAATCTTGTCAATACCCAGAAGTTACACGATTGATGTTAACTGCAACAAAACGCGTCGAATATAAAGTTCGAAGCTATGTCGCTTTTGCCCCCTGCGGTATGCTATAATAGAACCATAGGGTAAAACTTATAGCAAAATAAGGCGCGGCCTCAGGTCGCGCCTTTTCTTTTGCCCGAAAAGCTTCCTTAAGCACAAAAAGCCGACGTACTCACCGAACGGCGTTGCCAGCCGACATTGGCGACGCAACCTTGCCCAGATCCATTAAAGACACGCGTAGAAGGACGAACGGCGGGATGCCCGTCGCTATGCGCATTCAGGAGACACATGCAATTTTGGCAGTGCTTCACCACCCGCAAACAACAGGGCGAGTGGGTCGAGTTGCAATTCATGGCGCAAGCCGCGAGCCGCCGTTTCGCCGTCTGCAAGCCCTGGGCGGACATGGGGCCCTATGACATCGGCATCGAATATGGCGAGAATTTCCTTCGCGTGCAGGTCAAAGGCACAACTCAGCGGGTGGGCGGAGGATATCGCTGCCAAATGCGTCCGATGCACCGAAAACGGCACCCCTACTCCCCGAACCAGATCGACCTGTTCGCCGCCTATGCCATCCCGGCAAATGCCTGGTATCTAATCCCGGCAACCATCATCTTGGCATCCGGCTGCGCCAGAGACATCATGATCTGCCCCATCACAACGCCCAAGAAAAAAGCCAGCTACCGCTTCGAATGCTACCGCGAAGCCTGGAACCTTCTCACCAAGACGAGAAGCGATCTGGCGACTTCCAACACTAGAGACATAAAAGGGGGCCTGGAGTGATCTTAAGTCTGTCATCCTTCTATGAAAACAGCCGCAGCTGTCCACGGGTATTTCTGCCGCGATGCCGACAGGCTTCTATTCGCGCTCGAGGCGTATAAGGTATGTCCGGACTCCGCCGCTCCATCTGAGCAGTCGCTGGGTGCCCCATTTCTCGCGTTCTTTGCGAGAAGTGGGGC
>CAYOVU010000262.1:0-26240 GCA_964407505.1 uncultured Acidobacteriaceae bacterium
ACTCCGACTTGTCCTTCAACCACGGCCACGGCTAGAGCTGTCTGATTATTCGGTGCGTTGCGCGCGCTCTTGAACAGCAGAGTGGCGTTCTGCTCGTTATCGCAATCCACCACCACCGCGTCGAAGTGCTCGCCCATCAACTTCTTAACCGCAGCAAAAGGTTCGGTACAGGGAACGACGGCAAAGTCCAGGTCGGTCAGAACCTGGGTCACGGTACGAGCCGTTTTTTCATCAGGACAGAATAGGAGTGCTTGGTAGCCCATGGTTACAGTCATCGTAGGTACACTCGTAAGGCGCATCAAGTTACGGTAGTAATTCCGCAGAAGGCGCTTTGGCCCAGGCCAAGTGGGCGATTGGACCTTCACTTTTCAGACTTTCGTGCGGATACAATACCGGTTCATGCGCATCCCGCTCTGGCTGAAGGTGTTATGGACGGCGTGGGTGTTGGTCTGGGCGCCGCTCTACTGGAGACAATATGGTCTACAGAATTTTCTCTTCTTCTGCGATCTGGGCAACGTCTTCATTGCTGCCGCGCTCTGGCTCGAAAGCCCTCTCCTGTTTTCCTGGCAGGCAAGCGGGCTGCTGATCTTTCAGACTCTATTCACCATCGATCTGGCCGGTGCCCTGCTGATCGGGCGGCACCTGATCGGCGGCACGGAATATATGTTCGCCCCGCATATTTCGCTGGCGATTCGTCTGCTGAGCTTGTTCCATGTCGCGACGCCGCCACTGCTGTTATGGGCGATTTGGCGCCTGGGTTATGACCGGCGGGGTTGGAAATATCAGACACTAACGGCTTGGGTAGTGGTTCCGATCAATTATTTCTGGCGTCCGCAATTCGATGTGAACTGGGCCCGCGGCCCTTTCTTTCATGAACAGCACACCGTGCCCGGGTTGGTATATCTGGTCGGATACTTAGTGATTGTTTCCGCCGCAGTTTATTTTCCGACGCACAGATTCCTATTCTGGTTGACGCAACGATGGCAAGCGAGACCTTAGCGGTCATTGCCCGCGTTCTTTCCGTCGCTTGCAGTTTTTCCATCCCGCTTCTGATCCAGAATTGCGTTAACCGCGACATCCGTTTTTTCCTTCGTCGCTTTCGGGTCCTGGCTTAGATAAAGCGTCTGTGACGGAGACGCGAGATTCGCTGGAGAGTCCTCGACGAACTTCATAATCTGCAGGAGCAACTCTTCGCGGACTTCCGCGAATTTGTCGAACTCTTGGGTCATCACGTAACAGACAACTTCGACATTGATGGCAGCGGAGGCCAGTTCCACCAACCGCACGCGCACCGTTGAGTTCTCGACCTTGGGATTGCTCGAGATTACGCGGCGAATTTCGGAAAGCACTTCATGCAGATGATCGGACGACGTGTCCAAATGAAAACCCAGCACAGTTTTGAAAAGAATCTTATCGCGGCGGCTCAGGTTCTCAACGTTGATGGTCGCAACCGTTCCGTTGGGAATTGCCAGCAGCGTTCTCTCTTCCGTGCGGACACGGGTGGAGCGCAGCCCAATGTCCTCGACGGTTCCCGTGCGATCCCCGAATTTGCAAACGTCCCCAACACGAATTACTTCGTCGCCTAAAACTGAAACGCCGCCGAATAAATTGGCAATGGTTTGCTGCGCGCCAAAGCCTACGGCGAGAGTGCCGATGCCCACGCCAGCTAACGCGGTGGTCAGGTTGAAACCCAGCACCCCAAGGATAAGAAATAATGCCAACACGAAAATAAAGGCCTTGATGAGGCGTTCACCCAAAAGCATCAGCGAACCTGTGCCTCCGTGACCACGGGCTAGCGCCTGATTGCGCACGCTCTGCAGAAACCAGCGCACTACGCGCCACAGAATCCAGTTGGCCCCGATAATGACCGCGACCTCAACGAACTGGAAATAGTAGTGGCGCTGGAGCAGGGGCATGCGAAGATAGCGTGCGAGTATCCGGTGAATGAGGATGCCGGCGAGAAGCCATGCTGGCCTGGATACTGAGCGCGCTGCCAGTTCGGCGTGGCCATGTTTTTGCGCCCACCAGCGCACGGGAATTTGCAGCACTACCAAGAGCAGCCATCCGGCTCCGACCGCGACAGGAATCAGCAGCACGAGAGCCAGCCATTGCCACAGCGGCATTCCGCCGGGCTGGTACTTCACCATCCACTGCGGCAATCGCGTTTCGACTTTCCGCGCGCTGACTTGATCGTAGAGCTCGGGAAGCTTCGCCAGAGTGTCGGAAGAGATCAGCCAAATTCTCGCTCCGCTAGGATCGGAAACTCGAACCAGTTCCAGATTCGCTTCGGCATCGCCGGCAGATATCATTCCCAGTCTTTGCCGGCCTGCGGGCACACCTTCGCTTTCCTGCTGCTCGCCCTCCGGCAGCTTGCTGCCGAGAGTGCCGGAATATGCTCGGTCCATTACTTCTTTCAGATCCTCCGCCACAGCCGCGCCTTCCGTCTGCCGGCGTGAGGGGCTCATCTGCAGATATTGGGCGGCGACGCTGTAATTGGCTTTCTCCGCCTGCTGCAGAAATCCGAAGACGGTGCCGTAGGGCGTGTCGCGGCCCAGCGGATCGGCAGTGGCTTTCGTTGAAACGTTCGCGGGTGCAGGGGTTTGCAGCAAAGCACCCAGCGCGCCCTGAGCCGAGAGCGGCAGGCGAACGGCGAGGATTAGAGCAAGAAAGGCGAGTCGTCTGAAAAAGTTGTTCATGAATTTCTTCCGGCCTTGTGAGGGCGGGCCGGGTGCGCCGGATGCGCAGCCTCAGACAAAGTGAGAGTTTATTGTAGCGGAACCGGTTGCCTGTGAAGTTCGATCCGCCGTGAGATACACACTACCCGCGCTTGGGCCTGTAGACGTCCGTGCTGGTTCCGAAGAAAACTTCGGCGGTTTCCATCATAGTCTCGGAAAGCGTTGGATGAGGATGGATCGTCATGGCCACATCGCTTGCGAGCGCGGCCATTTCGACGGCGAGAACTCCTTCGGCAATCAGTTCTCCAGCGCCCGCGCCTACAATGCCCACGCCCAGCACGCGTTCGCTCTGCGGGTCGACGAGCAACTTGGTCATGCCCTCGGGCCGGTCCAGCGTAACCGCGCGGCCGGACGCACCCCAGGGAAATTTCGCAACTTTGATTTCTCGGTTTTCTTTTTCCGCCTGAGTTTCGGTGAGGCCGCACCAGGCGACTTCCGGATCGGTGAACACCACGGCAGGAATTGCAGCGGGCTCGAATGCGACCTTGTGCCCGGCGATGGCCTCGACGGCGGTCCGACCCTCGTGCGAAGCCTTGTGCGCCAGCATCGGTTCGCCGACGACGTCGCCGATAGCGTAGATGGCGGGATCGGTGGTCTGCAGTTGCTTGTTGACTTCGATGAAACCGCGCGGGCTGACTTGCACCTGCGTTTTCTCGAGACCAGGAATTTCGGAGTTTGGTTTGCGCCCGACGGAAACTAAGACTCGGTCAAAAATCCTTTCGCGGTTGTCGTCTTTCACCGATGCGCCATCGAAGGTCGCGCGGATTCCCGCTCCATCCTCTTTCAGCGATGCGACAGTGGTATTCAGCAGGATTGCTTCAAACTTTTTCTCGAGGCGTTTATGAAGCGGGAGAACCAGGTCGCGATCCGCACCCGGAAGCAGTCCCGGTAGCATTTCGACCACGGTGACGCGCGTACCCAGCGCGGCATAGACCGAACCGAGCTCCAGGCCAATATATCCGCCGCCAACCACGAGCAGGCTGCCGGGGATGTCTTCGAGATTGAGGCCTCCGGTGGAATCCATCAGACGTGGCGAATCGATCTTGAGCGCTGGAATAATCGCCGGTCTTGAGCCCGTCGCGAGGATGATGCGGTCGAACGAGAGAGCTACTTCGGCGGAATCGATTTTTATAATCCGCAGGGTGGTCGAGTTTTCAAAGGCAGCGCGGCCCTGAATATATTCGACGTGGCGCTGCTTGGAAAGTTGTCCCAAGCCTCCCGTGAGCTTCTTGACGACGCCTTCTTTCCACGTGCGCAACCGCGTCAGATCGATTTTCGGCTCGGGAAAGTCGATTCCCCAATTTTTGGCTTGCTGAGACTCTTCGATCAGCTTAGCGACGTGCAGCAGCGCCTTCGAAGGAATGCAGCCGCGGTAAAGGCACACACCGCCGGGATTCGCCTCGGGATCGATCAGCGTAACCTGCATGCCCAGATCGGCCGCAAGAAAAGCGGCAGCGTAGCCGCCGGGGCCTCCGCCGACCATGGCGACGCGCAAGTTTTTGGTAGTTCCATCCTGCGTTTGATTGGCAGTTTCGTTCATGATGACTTTCTTTGGATGATCTTGCGCAGACGCTATCCCTGAACGGAAAGCAGGAAAGGCTGCTCAAAGGCTTCCGCAACCCAGCGCAGAAAACGGGCGGCGTCGGCGCCATCGATGAGCCGATGATCATAGGAGAGCGAGAGCGGCAGGATCAGCCGCGGCTCAAATTTTCCGCCAATCCATTCCGGTTCCATGCGCGAACGCGAAAGCCCGAGAATGGCAACTTCGGGATGGTTCACAATCGGAGTGAACGCTGTTCCCCCAATGCCGCCGAGGTTAGTGATGGTGAAGGTTCCGCCCTCCATATCGGCGAGCGTTATTTTCTTGTCGCGCGCCTTCTGGGAAAGCTGCGAGAGCTCAACCGCGAGTTCCACAATATTTTTCTTGTCCACGTCGCGGATCACCGGAACCAGCAAACCGCGATCGGTATCAGCCGCAACCCCGATGCTGATGTACTGCTTGTAAATAATTTCTTCCTTCTCCATATCGATGGTGGCATTGAATTGCGGGAACACTTTCAGAGCGGCAGCGCAGACCTTCAAGGCGATGGCGGTCACGGTCATCTTGCCGCCGGCTTGTTCGGCCTTGGGAGCAAAACGTGCGCGCAGATGTTCGAGTTCGGTGATATCGGCGCGGTCATGCTGCGTAACATGTGGGATCGTGTTCCAGGATTCGGCCAGATGTTCCGCCGTTTTTCGGCGGACGCCCCGCATGGATACGCGTTCGATTTTTCCCCACTTGGCAAAATCCGGCAGCTTGGGCTCGATAAAATGTCCGGCGCGCGGTGGAGTCTGCGGAGTGGAAACGGCTGCGCTCAGCAGCGCCTTGGCATGAGCTTTCACATCGTCTTCACTGATGCGCCCGCCCGGGCCGGTACCTTTCACTTCGTAGATGTCGACACCAAGCTCGCGGGCTAAACGGCGGGTGTGCGGCGCCGCGGGAACAGCGGCACGCTGCTCGGTTCCGGCGACCTTACCCAACTGCACCGGCATGGAGAATGCGGCTGGGCGAGCTACAGGCTGGTCCGGAGGCAGCGCCTGCTCTTCTGTTTTTCCCTCAGCGCGAATCGCCGCCTGAAAAGCCAGGCGTGCCCCATGCTGCCCAGAAACGTGCTCCACTGGACGGCTCGCCGGACGAACCGCCTCGGCTTGCGATGGCGCACCGCCTTGCAGCGTAAAGATCACCTGCCCAACTTTGATCTTGTCGCCTTCCTTCACCTTCACTTCACTTACAATCCCGCTCACGTTTGAGGGAACTTCAACCACGGCTTTGTCGGTTTCCAGCTCCATCACCGGCTGGCCCTCGGAAACTTTCGCGCCCGGGGTAATCATCAAGCGCACAAGATCACCCTGCGAGATATTTTCTCCAAGCTCCTGTAGCCGAAATTCGCTGGCTGTTGCCGCGGAGGCAGGCGCTGGCTGCGCCGTGGATTTCGCGTGCACTTGCGGCGAGACCGGTTGAGGTGACTCAGGTTGCGGCGGTGACGGTTGTGATGCTGAAGAGCGTTGCGGTTTTGCTGCGGCCGCCGCAGGAGCGCCAGAGGGGGTCCGTGCAGCCGGTGGAGTTGCATTTTCTGGTCCCGCCTCAGCCTGAAGCGGCGCTTCCGTTACAGCCGCATTGCCATTACTGTCAGCGGTAAAAATCACCTGGCCGACTTTGATCTTGTCACCTTCTTTGACGAGAATCTCATGCACCGTTCCGCTCACCGACGAAGGCACTTCGACAACTGCCTTGTCGGTTTCAAGTTCCATCACCGCCTGGCCCGTGCTGACGGTTGTGCCGGGTGCGATCATGAGGCGTACGAGGTCGCCCTGCTCGATATTTTCACCGAGCGCGGGAAGTTTGAATTCGATCACTGATTCCATTCCTTAGATTCTTTCCGAAGACGATTCGCAACCCAGTTCAGCTTATCGCCGGGTTCAGTTTTTCCGCATCGATTCCAAGATCCTTGATTGCCCGCTTCACTAGGTCGAGGCCGATTTTCTTTTCCCGCGCCAGTGCTCCGAGCGTGGCGAGCACTACGTGCTTGGCATCCACTTCAAAGAAGTCGCGCAAGGCCGCCCGGTTCTCGCTACGTCCAAAACCGTCAGTACCCAGAGAAACCAGTTGTCCCGGCACCCACTTCGCCAGGCTTTCCGGCAGCACCTTCATGTAATCAGATGCCGCAATGAACGGCCCGGGCGCATCCTTTAATGATTGCGTGACAAAAGGTGTCCTCGGCGATTCGCCGGGGTGCAGCATGTTCCAGCGCTCGCAATCGTTGGCGTCGCGATAGAGCTCTTTATAACTGGTGACGCTCCACACGTCCGCGGCAACTCCGTATTTTTCTTTGAGAATCGTCTGCGCCTTCAACACCTCGTACATGATGGTTCCGCTTCCCAACAATTGCGCGCGCAGTTTCGTATCCGGCGACTCCGCCGCATTGAAGCGGTAAAGGCCCCGCAATACGCCTTCGCGAACGTTCCCACCCTTCGGCATCTCTGGCATGGGAAGCGGCTCGTTGGTTACGGTGAGGTAGTAGAAAATCGATTCCTGATCGACGTACATCCGCTTGATGCCATCCTGAATAATGATGGCGATTTCATATGCGAACGCGGGATCGTAGGCGAGCAAATTGGGAACCGGCAACGCCAGCACGTGACTATGCCCGTCCTGATGCTGCAAGCCCTCGCCGGCCAGAGTGGTTCGTCCCGCAGTCCCGCCTACGAGGAATCCGCGGCAGCGCATGTCGGCCGCCGCCCAGATCAAGTCTCCTATGCGCTGGAAGCCGAACATCGAGTAATAAATAAAAAAAGGAATGGTGTTGATGCCGTGGTTGGCATAGGCTGTACCTGCCGCGATGAACGAGCACATCGAACCGGCTTCCGTGATGCCCTCTTCGAGAATCTGTCCGTTCTTCGCTTCTTTATAGTAAAGAAGCGTGTCCATATCGACCGGCTCATAAAGCTGTCCGACACTCGAGTAAATGCCAACCTGGCGGAACAAAGCCTCCATGCCAAAAGTTCGAGCTTCGTCGGGAATGATGGGGACGATCAGCTTGCCAATCTCGGGATCGCGCAGTAATTTCCCGAGCAGCCGCACGAAAACCATGGTGGTAGCAACTTCCCGGCCCTCGGTGCCTTTGTAGAACTCTTCAAAGTACGAATCGTGAACTGGCTTCAGCGGCGTGGCGCGCACCTTCCGTTGCGGCATATACCCGCCGAGTTTTTGCCGCCGCGCCTGCATGTATTTGATTTCTGCGCTGTCGTCTGAAGGACGGTAGAAAGGCGCATTGTGCAGTTCATCGTCAGGAATAGGAATTCCAAAGCGCGAACGGAAAAGCTCCAGCTCATCTTCATTCAGCTTCTTCTGCTGGTGAGTGATGTTCTTGCCTTCGCCTGCTTCTCCGAGTCCATAGCCTTTGATGGTCTTCGCCAGAATGATCGTAGGAGAGCCGGTGTGGTCGACCGCTGCCCTATATGCGGCATGAACTTTGATGGGGTCATGACCGCCCAGCCGCATGCGCGCCAGTTGCTCGTCGGAAAGATGCTCCACCATTTTCAGAAGACGTGGATCGGTGCCGAACAAGTTCTGGCGGAAGTAGGCTCCGCTCTCCACAAAATATTTCTGATATTGCCCGTCGCTGATTTCTCCCAGGCGCCGCACCAAAATGCCGTCACGATCTGCGCGAATCAGGCTGTCCCAGTCCGAGCCCCAAATACACTTAATGACATTCCATCCTGCGCCGCGGAAGATTGCTTCGAGTTCCTGAATAATTTTTCCATTACCGCGTACTGGGCCATCAAGGCGCTGCAAGTTGCAATTCACGACGAAGATCAAGTTGTCGAGATTTTCCCGCGAAGCGAGGGTAATCGACCCCAACGATTCAGGTTCGTCCATCTCGCCATCGCCCAGGAACGCCCACACCTTGCCGCCGGTGGATTGCTTCAGCCCGCGATTCTCCAGATAGCGGATAAAGCGCGCGTGATAGATCGCCTGGATCGGCCCCAGTCCCATCGAAACTGTCGGGAACTCCCAGAAATTCGGCATCAACCACGGGTGAGGATATGAGCTGAGCCCGCCCCCCGGCTTCAACTCGCGTCTAAAGTTTTCCAGCTTCTCTTTCGGAATACGGCCTTCGAGATAAGCGCGAGCATAAATTCCCGGAGCCGCGTGGCCCTGGAAATAAACGAAATCGCGGTCGCCGCTTTCGTTTTGCGCCTGAAAGAAATGATTGAAAGCAACTTCGTACAAAGTTGCCGCTGAGGCGAAGGTCGAAATATGCCCGCCGATGCCTTCCTGAATCTTATTCGCGCGCACTACCATTGCGAGAGCGTTCCAGCGAACCAGGCTCTTGATGCGGCGTTCCATCTCCTGGCTTCCGGGAAACGGCGCCTGTTGCGGAGTGGCAATCGTATTCTGGTAAGGAGTGGTCGCCGAGAAGGGGAGGTTCACTCCAGCGGCGCGCCGCGCATGCAGCGCCAGTTGCTGGATCAGCCGCCCGGCACGAGTGGGTCCGCCCCGAGACAGCACATAGTCCAATGAGTCAACCCACTCACGAGTTTCTAATACCTCTTGACCATCAGTTTCAATCTGAGCCACGTCTATTCTCTCCGTTGAATAAGGCCGAACGTTCCATGATATTGAATTATGAGGAATTTTGCTGGACGAAAGGTGGTGTCCAAACGTTCTACAATAGCTCGGTTCCAGTGGATGCAGGTCCGCACTGCATCGGCTTCAGGCGCACTGTCTTCGGAGGTTCATTCATGTTGCGAGTCATGCTATTGGTGGTTGTCGTTGTGATGGCTGTTTTCCTGGTCCCGCGGCTTTTCTCATCTCGCGCGGCTCCCGGTCCAGGCAGTGTTGCACCGGACTTCACGCTGCCTTCGCAGGATGGCGCTTCCGTCAGCTTGAAAGACTACCGTGGCAGCTGGGTCGTACTTTATTTTTACCCCAAGGATCAGACTCCGGGTTGCACGCGCGAAGCGCATAATTTTAAAGTGGATCAGTCCAAGTATGCCGAACGCAAGGCAATTGTTCTGGGCGTAAGCCTGGACAGCATCGATTCGCACAAGACTTTCTGCTCAAAAGAAGGACTGAATTTCAAGCTGCTGGCTGATCGCGATGGTAAGGTAAGCAGCGCCTATGGTTCGCTAACCAATTTGGGTTTTGTAAAATTTGCTGCGCGGCATACGTTCCTCATTGACCCCACCGGGAAAGTTGCGAAGGCTTACGCCAGCGTTAATCCCGCACAGCATAGCGAAGAGGTTCTCGCTGCACTCGATCAGATGCAAAAATAACAACCGCGCCGATCATCAGTCACAGCAATCTCTTGCTAATTGCCATGAATCTGCGAGCGGCGCGGCCTGTGTTATCAAGCAAGCGCTAGCCAAAACTACTTCGGTGGTTCGGTCGCCTTTGGTGTCGTTGGCTTCGGCGTCGTAGTGCCTGCGGGCTTTGTGCTCGCCGGTTTCGGTGCTGCGCCCGCCGCGGCTGGAGCTGGTACGCCCGATTGCGCGTTGTATACATCCACTACATTTTTCGTGATATCCACTCCGCCATCCGCCCACAGAACCGGGCTCTGCGGCCAGGGGTTCGAGACGTCTACGATCATGCCGAGGGAATTCTCCTGAGCGTACTTCACGATCGAGGGCGCCATCTTTTGTAGGATCCGCGAAAAGATTTCTTTCTGTTGATTCTGCGCATCTTCCTGCGCATCCTGCACGGCTCGATCGAATGACTTCTTTTTGGTCTCAATCTGCTTTACCAGGCTGGCGCGGGCATCCTCGTTCAGCTTGTCGCCCTGAGTCTGCAATTGTTTCTGCAGGCTTTCGAGTTCGTCGTTCTGGCCTTTCAGCTCGTTCTGTTTGGGCTCCAGCTTTTTGCGCAACGCTTCGAAGTCGCGCTGGCCCTCGTTCGAGCCGAGAACGGCCTGCTCGATGTTGATGGTCCCGACCTTGGTGCCAGTGCCGGTCGTCATCACCGGGGAAGATGTTGCAGGAGATGCCGGTGCGGGCGCGCCAGCCCCGCCCGTGGGAGCGGCAGCGGCGCTACCGGTTTGGGCCCAGGCGGAAATCACGGAGAAAACCGCAGTGGCCAGGAAAGATCGCACGTACTTGCTTGTCATTGGACGCTAAACTCCTTGGAAAATTGTTCCGTAAACGTGGTTCCGGTAATTCTTTCCGGGGAAGAACTCAGATTCTTCATCTTCTTTGGCAACGCTGGGCCGTACCACGCGATCTTCTTCACTTACGACGGCCGCCATCAAACGAGACGCACCGGATTGCCAGCGTCACACGCCGAGGTTGCGGACCTGTCGTCCACCAAATCAGCTTACCATTGAGGCGTGGGTGGAAGTCATTATAGTAAGCCCCATCAGTGGCGTCAAACCTCCAGTTGCGCTGCGTACCCTTGAAATACATGCATCCTTAGAACGTGGTCGCCACAGTGAAACGGAACGTCTTCCGCGGTTCACGCAGCAGAAAGCTGGGTGCGAAAGAGGTTCTCGCCAGGTTGTAGGTGTACAGGCCCGCGCCTGTTAACTGGCAACCAGTAACCGGATTGCAGGTCTTGGGAAACATTTCAGGCGTGATCGGAATCGGCGGGTTCGCCGGGCTATCCAGCCGCAGAGGATTGTATGCCCAATAAATTCGGAACGGCGCATTGATGACCGGCAAGAACATCTGCAACTCGAGCCCCGTGGACATTCGCGGCCGCCAGTTGGTCGACCCTAAAACCTCCAACTGATTCGATGGCGGCGGGTTCAACACGCTACCAAGACTGCAGGTGTTAGCGGTGGGAACCTGAGTCAGCGTCGGGCATCCCACCGGCGTACCGATGACTTCGAGATATTGCTGCTGCGCAATTTGCAACTGCGACCGCCGCAGGATGGGGTCGATTCCTGCATCGATGAAGGGAGCCAGCGCCACCGGCCCATAGATCGTGATGCGGTACTCCATGTTGGTGACAATACTGAAATCGCCACCCGGGAAAGTGATCTGATCCACTGGGATCGGGATGGTGACATTCCCCGCCAGGGGATTCTGCGGGTTCTTGAGTACGGGAACCCCACTCGGGTTGGTCAGTGTGATTGAGCCTACGCTCGGCAGAAACGCCACCGGAGATACCGAGCGAATATCGAAGCCGCGCAGATCGTTCTCGCCGCCCATGTAAGAGCGTTGGAACGGCGGGGCAACCAAGCCGCCGAAGCCGCTGATGAAAGATCCCTGAACATTGAAGCCCAGCGCGTTACGCCGGTTTTGCACGGGAATAAATTGCTTGTACTGAACAATAGGACGAATTGATCGAACCGTGCCGCCCAGCCCGGCGAATTCCGCGCCCGCCGTGAACTGATGCCCGGTGTGCGGCGAAATTGGACTGTTGATGGTATTAAAAGAGAAGTTCGGGAAAATCTTGCTGGTGATGATTCCTTCCAGGGCATTCGGCCCGGAAATGCCGCGGAAGGCCAGAAACTCGAACAGATTCTTCGATGCCGAGCTGAGCGCCAACAGCGACGATCGGTCAAACGAATAAGTAATTCCGACGCGCTTGAATGAGCGACGTCCCAGCGGATAGCCCAACGACATCGTAAAGCCTGTGCTGGACTGCGTGTAGTTCTGCAGATTCTGCAGCACGGCGTTAGGCAGGTTCAGGGTTTGTCCTCTGAAAATGGAGAGCTGCCGTGCCTGGTCGTAGCTTATCTTGTTGTAGTAAACATTGAAACCAAACTGCAACGGCCGGTCGAACATGTACGGCTCGGTGAAGCCGAAGCGGACGCTGCGCGCCAGGTTTCCTACGCTCGCCTGCACCGACAATGTTTCACCCAGGCCAAGGAAGTTGTTGGTCGCATAGTTAATCCCCACGAAAGCGCCTTCCAGCCCGCTCACCCCGCCGTTGAGGCCTACGCTGTTCTTTCCTTTTTCTTTGATCTTCAGCGTCAGGTCAACCAATCCATCTTTCTCATCGAGTTGACGAACCGTAGTATTGGGATCGTCCGGCTTCAGTTGGTCGAAGTATCCCAGCTGGTTCAATCGCAGCAGGCTCAACTCCCACAAACGTGAGTTGTAGACATTGCCTTCTTCCAGCGCGATTTCACGCCGGATGACTTTGTCGCGCGTTGTGGTGTTGCCTTGGAACTCAATGCGGCGAACGAAGAAGGGCTTCCCTTCGTCCACATCGACATCGAGGAATATCTGCTTCTTTTCGTCGTCAAACCTGGTATCGGGCACTGAAGTGAAATTGATGTAGCCCAACTCACCATAGGCCTTGCGCAGGTTTTCCAGGCCCTTCGCCACTTTCTCCTTGCTGAAGGTGTCTCCATCTTTGATAGGGAAGAGCGCTCGCAGCGCCTTCACGTTGGGTACGGCCTTGTTGTTCTTAAACGTGATGCTGCCCAGCGTATAGCGGTCGCCTTCTTCGATCGGCATGGTGATGTCGACCGCCTTGCCCTGCCCGCCTTGCATTAACGGAATGTGAAAGCCAGTGTGCCCGGTATCGTGAATTTGGGTCTTAGGCTGGTCGACGATTACTTTGAAATAGCCGCGATTCTGGTATTCGTTCCGCACCCGTTCCGTATCTTCGTCCAGCTTGGTTGCGTCGTAGGTGCGGGCGAATATGTTTTCCAGGAAAATCGAATGTGGAACGCCGATGGGCCGCAGGTTCTTCATGGCGTAACGCAAGACTCGCGTCTTGACGTTCTTGTTGCCTTCGAACTTGATCTTGCCCACTTTGACTTTTGGACCTTCTTTCACTACGAATGTGATTCCAACGGCGGCGGGCGGAATTTCCCGCTTCTCGGTTCGGATGGTGGCAAACTGCCGGCCGTGCTCCGCCAGCAAACCCTTGATTGCGACCTCTGCCTTTTTCACTTTCGTGGGGTCGTATTGACTCTCTACCGCCAACCCAACCTTCGCTTCCTTAAAGCGGTCCAACACATCGCTGGTTGTCACCGAACTCAGACCGACGTAATTGATTTCCCGAATGGTTGGCTTTTCCTTGACCTGGACAATGATCCTCCAGCCCTTGGGTGTTTCTTCCCGCGTGAAGCGAATGTCCTCGAAATAACCTGTGTTCCACAAAGAGTTGAAGTCCCGCTCCAGCGCGGCAGCGTCGTAGACGTCCCCGGCGCGACTGAAAATGCGGGCCCGAATGGTTTCAGCTGGAATTCTCCGGTTGCCGGTGACACTGATCTCGGCAATCAAATCGCTCTGCGCAAAGCTCGCCGGCGACGACAGGAGTGTCAGCGCGACCGCCACGATCAACGCGAACCCCTGCATTCTTCGGCAAAGCCGTGCAAATGAAGAAGATGCGGGATGGGCTGCGCCCGAAGAACTCAGGTCGCGCTCGGACACAACAATGTCTGAATGAAGCCGAAAATGAATCGCTACTACCTCAGGCTCTGGGATGTAGGAAAACGATCATTATACGTAGAGAAACGGAAAGCGTCCAAGATCAGTGGTCAGGGGCTGGTGATTAGCGGTCAGTTTTTGGCACGGTCTTTAATTTTTGTGATGAAATGCCGCTGATCTGCCAAACCACGAATCGCTGACCACTAGCTTTTAGCTTTTCTCCACCTCCACCAAGACGGAATAAAACGTGGCGGAGTTGCCCAGATCGGAAAGTTTTTCTGAGGTTGGTATGTTGAGGTTCCGGTATCCGGGGCCCAGCTTGGCCCAATTCATTGTCGTGGCAACCACTCCTGGCTGAACCGCGCCGTCCACTCCGGGCCTTCAAATGGATTTCTCCTCGATGGTTGTAGCTGCACCGTCTCGCCATCGGCAATGCCACAATTTTTGTTAGGGTCACCCAGTCATCGTCTGAGTGTTAGCCCCCGGCGCCGCTACTTAATCTCCAGCACTTCTTTTTCTTTGCCCTTGCTCATTTCTTCCATCTTCTTGATTTCGTCGTCAGTGAGTTTCTGAATCTCATCCAGCGACCTCTTCTCTTCATCTTCGGTAATCTTTTTGTCTTTCATCGCCTTCTTGATGGCATCGTTTCCGTCGCGGCGAATGTTGCGTACGGCAGTGCGATGCTCCTCGAGCACTTTGTGCAGGTGCTTCACCATCTCCTGCCGCCGCTCCTGCGTGAGAGCCGGCACCGGCACGCGAATCAGCTTGCCATCATTCATCGGGTTCAGACCCAGCTCCGCCGAGCGAATCGCCTTCTCGATTGTCCCGATCGCCGATGGGTCAAACGGCTGTACAGTAATCATCTGCGGCTCGGGCGCGTGCACCTGGGCAATCTGGTTCAGCGGCATCTGCGAACCGTAGTAGTCGATGCTCACGCTATCCAGCATGTGCACCGACGCGCGCCCGGTGCGGGTTGCAGCCATGGCTTTACGGAAATCCTCGACGGCCTTCTCCATGCGGGTCTTGAGTTGTATGTAGGTTTCTTTCAGGCCGGGAATTGCGGCCATTGTGGCTTGAGCCATATCGTCAGCTCCGTAAAATTTCAGATATTAAAACGCTGAATTATAAACCCAAAACAAAGTTAGCCGCGGATTTGCACGGATCATCGCAGATCAAAAAAGAATCCGCGGTAATCGGTGAAAATCCGTGGCCAAAGTCTTAGGCGCCTACCCTCGACCCAATCTTCTCTCCGCTAAGCACCCGGCGGATGTTTCCATGCTCATTCAGGTTGAAGACGATGATGGGCAGGTTATTGTCCTTGCACAGACTGATCGCGGTCGAATCCATCACCTTCAGGCCCAACTTCAGCACATCCATATAAGTAATGTCGGCAAACTTCTTCGCATCTTTCACTTTCATGGGATCGGCATCGTAAATGCCATCGACTTTCGTCGCCTTGAGAATCGCGTCGGCCTTGATCTCCATGGCGCGCAAAGACGCGGCCGTGTCAGTCGAAAAGTAAGGATTGCCGGTGCCGCCGGCAAAGATCACGACGCGGCCTTTCTCCAGATGCCGGATGGCGCGCCGCCGGATAAACGGCTCCGCCACCTGGTTCATTTCAATCGCAGTTTGCACCCGCGTGTAGACCTTCTGCTTTTCGAGCGCATCCTGCAGCGCCAGCGCGTTTATCACCGTGGCGAGCATTCCCATGTGATCGGCGGAGACGCGATCCATGTCTCGAGCCTGGTCGGCGACGCCGCGAAAGAAATTGCCGCCGCCCACCACGATGGCAAGCTCCACACCCAGCTTGTGGACGTCGGCCAATTCGGCCGCGACCTCGTGGATTCGTGCCGTGTCGACTCCAAACCCCTGATTGGCAGCCAGGGCTTCGCCGGAAAGTTTGAGCAGAACGCGTTTGAAAGCAGGGGTAGTCGAGGTCATGTAGGTCTTTAGTAGCGGCGGCGTTCCGCCGGCTCCCGCACTAACTACGAAAAGACAATCACAGAAAGGCGCCCACCGGGCGCCCTTGAATTACTCTGCTTTCTGTTCGGTAGGCTTGGTGACCGCGACGGTCTCGCCCGCATCACCCACTTTGAAACGCGCAAACCGCCGCACGCTGATGTTCTCGCCCAGCTTGCCGATTTTGGCCGCGATCAGCTGCGCAATCGACACGGTCTGGTCCTTGATGAAGGGCTGCTCGAGCAGGCAGACCTCTTCGTAGAATTTTTCCATTTTGCCGGCGACCATCTTCTCCGCGATATTCGGCGGCTTGCCGGAAGCAACCGCCTGCGCAAGGAAAATATCTTTCTCGCGATCGAAATCCGCCTTGGTTACATCTTCCTTACGCACGAACTTCGGATCGCTCGCCGCAATGTGCATGGCGATATCGTGCACCAGTTCCTTGAAGTCGTCGGTGCGAGCCACGAAATCGCTTTCGCAGTTCACCTCGACCAGCACGCCAATCTTGCCCCCGGCGTGAATGTAGCTGGTCACCGAGCCTTCGCTAGTCACGCGCGTTGCCTTTTTCGCCGCAACCGAAACGCCCTTCTTGCGCAGGATCACGACTGCCTGTTCCATATCGCCTTTGGCTTCAGTCAGGGCCTGTTTGCAATCCATCATCGGAGCTCCAGTTTTTTCCCGGAGATCCTTTACTTGTGCTGCCGAAATGTTTGCCATAGTGGTGCTCATTGCTGAGATTCCTTATGAATTCTGGGGTTCTTGTCGAGATTTCAAGGTTTCAGAGCTTCAAGGTTTCAACAACAAACATTGGCCACCAACTTTGAAACCTTGAAACCCGTGAAAACTTTGAAACATTGCTTCTAACAAACTTTGACCCGCGCCGGACGACCCGCGCGGGTCAAATATCCTACGTGCCCGGTTTTTACTAGGTACTAGGTACTCGCAACTTTAAACTGTTTGACTCTCGACCTTATGCACGTCAGCTTCTTCGTTTGCGACCGGCTTCTTATGTTTCCCCGGACCACCCAGCACCTCTTCCATGCTGATGTCCTCGCCAATTTCCGCCATATCGGACGCCGCCGCAGCTTCCTGGGAACGAAGTTCAAGCGCCGCCGCCGCATCTTCCGCCTGCTGCAATTCCAGTGCCTGGGCTTGTTCCGTCGCGGCAGTCATGTCGGCAACTTGTTTGTCGCTCATCAACTGTGCGCCCTCGGCGATCGACTCAGAAATCTTCGAAGTAAACAGCCGAATTGCCCGCAACGCATCGTCGTTGCCTGGAATCACATAATCCACTTCGCTGGGATCGCAATTCGTATCCACCACCGCAACCACCGGGATACCCAGCTTGCGCGCCTCGCGCACCGCAATCTGTTCTTTGTTCGAATCGATCACGAACACCGCATCCGGCAACCGGCTCATGTTCTTGATGCCCGCCAGGTTTGCCTGCAGATGCTTGCGCTCGCGTTCGAGCTTGATCACTTCTTTCTTCGGCAGCAGCTCATAGCGGCCATCCGTGGCCATCTCATCAAGCTCCTTCAGCCGCTTCACCGACTTCTGCACCGTCACCCAGTTGGTGAGCAGGCCGCCGAGCCATCGCTGATTGATATAGAAGCCGCCGCACTTCGTCGCCTCTTCGGCAATCGCGTCCTGCGCCTGGCGTTTGGTACCCACAAATAGCACGATCTTGCCTTCGGTCGCCAGTTGCTGCACGAATTTCGACGCCTCTTTGAACATCTTCAGCGTTTTCTGCAGGTCGATGATGTAAATTCCGTTGCGCTCTCCGAAGATGTATTCCTTCATCTTGGGATTCCAGCGCTTCGTCTGGTGCCCGAAGTGAACACCCGCTTCGAGCAATTCCTTCATGGTAATGGTTGCCAATGAACCTCCTTATTCAGTCTGCATCGGAAAATCAGTTGTCAGTACCGAGTACCCAGTACCAGCAAGAACTGCTGGCAACGAGTACTGGCAACTGGGTACTGCTCTCCGATTGCCATTCCCGCCCCCGCGCCGCGAGGCACAGGAAGAATTGAACACCTAAACTAGCATTCAGCCGTCGGCTCTCAGCCTTCAGCAAAAGCCAAACCTATTGTCGCTCCGAGCGAAGCGAGGAACCTTGGTTCTCGCTTGGTACTCGGTACTCGCAACTTGGTACTACCGCTTGCTGAACTGGAAGCGCTTCCGAGCGCCCTTCTGCCCGTACTTCTTGCGTTCTTTGCCACGCGAGTCGCGCGAAACCATTCCTTCCGACTTCAACTTCCCGCGTAGTTCGGCGTTGAACTGCATCAAGGCGCGCGCGATTCCCAGTTTCACCGCATCGGCCTGGCCGCGCACTCCGCCGCCGAGCACGTTCGCGATGATGTTGAACGATGCCGCGGTTTCGGTGGATGCCAGCGGCGCCTTCGCCGCCGAGCGCTGCGCCGGAGTGACGAAATACTCCTCAAACTCGCGCCCGTTTACTTTGAAGTCTCCGCTGCCCGGACGCAAATACACCCGCGCAATCGCCCGCTTCCGCCGTCCCGTTCCGTAATACTGAACCAATTCAGCCATGCTAGCTTTTAGCTCCTAATCTTGTTGTCATCCCGAGCGCAACCGCTCTTCAGGCGGAGCGTAAGGATCTCAAATCTTCACAGTTGTCGCGCGCAAATCGAGCTTACGCCCTTACTTCCAATTTCAAATCCTGCGGCTTCTGTGCCTCGTGCGGATGCTTGTCGCCCTTGTACACATTCAGCTTCGAAAGCATGTGCGCCGCTAATTTGTTCTTCGGCAACATGCGCCGCACCGCGTCTTCAATAATCTTTTCCGGCCGTCGCGCCAAACGCTTGCGGTAATCTTCCGTGCGCAGCCCCCCCGGATAGCCGGTGTAGTGGTGATACTGCTTCTGCTCCGACTTCATCCCAGTCGTCCGCACCTTCTCGGCATTGATGACGATCACATGATCGCCGGTATCGAGAAACGGCGTGTACTGCGGATTCTCTTTGCCCATGAGGATGCGCGCTACCTGAGAGGCCATACGCCCAAGCGTCTGCCCATCCGCATCCACGACGTACCACTTGCGCACAATTTCCCCCGCTTTGGGGAAATAGGTTGACATCGGAACTCTCCCAGAATGAAAAAATGCGAAACGCGATTGAAATTACAAAGAAGACCGCTCGTTGACTCTCCGGCGAGGACGCCAGACCATCAGGCGGGCAACCGCGAGACTTCCCAAAGCTTTAAAGATACCGTAGGGCGCGAGGAATTGTCAACGCTGAGTTACAGAGGGCACTGTCTTAAATACTGTGCTTAAGACAGTACCTAACAGAGAAGGCGGATTTCCACCTCCCACTCCACGCCCAAAACGTCTGGAGCAGCAAAATCGATACTTTCGGCAACTACGTCAGAAATACAGTGAGCGGTTCCAATGCGAACGGCGTTGTCAGCGTATTTACGCCTGCAACCGCCATCACTGTCAATCGCGTCCAACTTGTAGCTGCGGGTGGTCAAGTGTGCTCCTCGCCGCCTGGCATAAAACTAGCGGATGGGACCACGAGCTACCTGTTGGCCATCCCAAATACTACCGCCACCAATGGTAATCCTGGGCCGGTTGCAAACGACAGTGGCGTGATCAGCGTGTCGTTTCCAGCCGGCGATAACGTCACACTAAAAGCGGTAGCCGGAAGCGCCGGTTGCAACCCGTACGAGATCAACATCGTGGTGCAATACAGCTTGACCCCGTAATCGATCTTAACCCCGCCCCGTCCGCGATCTTCCCCGAATCGTTTGGACGGGGTTTTTACCATGCCATGCGACGGAGCGAAGCTAAGCAACCAGCCTAAGCTTAGTGCTCCATCTCCACTAAGCGGCAAATGAATCCCCATCCACCGCCGAGTTCACTGACCACCAGCATCAGTTCATTGCTGCCTTTTTTCAATGGAAGATAGATAGCATCGTTTTCCGGATTAACAATGCCAAGGAATCCCGGATCGCGGAAACCCTGCGCGCTTCGCCCGCGGTAGAGAATCTTTCCATTCAGAAATACGCTGACGTCGTCGCTATAACCGATCTCGAGCTTTTTCACCTGGTCGCGGTCGGATTCAATACTCGTTCTCGCATACACGACTTTCATTCCCGGCTGGGGTTCGAGGCGCCTGGAAAAGTCCCCCTGAAACGTGACGATCGGATGCGGAGCTTCGCGATAGCGATAAAGAACCACAAAGCCGGGCGGTTCCGCCTCCACCTCCTGCCAATGGATGGCATCGCTTTCTGTGGCCTCGATTGGACGCTCCAGATTCCGCGCGAGCGCATCGTACGACGGCGACAGGTTCCATTTGATGAGAGTGCCCGGCGGCATCGCCGGCAGGTGCCGCTCCCAGGGGGCATCAGGCGTCGTGCGGATTTCGAAGTTCGAGAAGTAGGTGGCACCGGTCAGGACATACAACGCCACCTGCCCTTTTTGTATGCCGCTCTTCAAGTCGCTGATGACGAGTGCCGGCTTGTCCATGTCTTTGACATAGAGCTTTGCCTGTGCCCCCACGACCTCCAATCGCAGGTGGAACCAGACATCCTTGGGAATGTCTACCGCGCCGGTGAAGCCCGGTCCGTTATAGATTTGCCAGTTCGCGCCCGTGTTCAGAACCGGTGTGTACTGCATTGCGTCGGGAAGTCCGGACTTATGCTGGCGCAGATACACCCATTCACCGTTGGCGCCGTCCGTGTCGAGCCGAAATTGGAGACCGAAGAACCCCCGCTTGGCAGGGGTAGCGACCTCCATATCGACGACACCGTCGCGCATCTCAAAATCTTTTAGGACCGCCGCCCCGCCATCGAGCAACAGGCATTTCCGCCCCTGATATTCAGTTGCCTTGGCTTGCCCCTGCAGATCCCAACGTGGCGACTCCGGAGGAACCGAGAGCACTTCCTGCGCCGATATGAGCGTAGCTCCAAACAAAAGTCCTGCCGAGATGGCCGTTAACAGCGGACGGATTGAGTTGCATCCGAAAAACATTTGGAGTCTTCCTCGACACACTGCATCGTGATCAGATCATCTTTGCGGCCGTGAGTTTAGAAGCCTGAATCGGGAGATTGCCCCGTTGATGAGGTTTAGACGGCAACAGTCACAAACCGTAACCACGAAATGAAAGGCTTGGCGTGTTCGGGAGAGATAAGGTTTGCTAGCTGCTGAGTAGTGTGACACTCGAAACAAGACAGGAGTAGTTAATGCGTGGCCTTGACTGGCGACTATAAACCGCCCTACTCATACGCCAGGGCATCAATCGGATCCTTCTGCGCGGCTTTGTACGCGGGATACAACGCTCCACCCAGCGCCCCGACGATGGCGATCGCGGTCGTACGTATCACCCATTCGCTGCTCCAGAAAAGCCGCAGCACCGGCCGCTCGATCAGAACAATGCGCCTTGTTACCAGGCTGATCACAATGCCCGCGATAATCCCAAGGATCGCCAACAGCGCCGTCTCGCGCAAAACAACGTTGACGATGAACGCCTTCGACGCGCCCATCGATTTCAGAATGCCAATCTCGCGCGTACGCTCCATCACCGCCGTGTACATCGATTGAAAGATCACCATGAAGCCGATAACCACCGAAATCGCAATGACAATCCGGATCGCGGTCTGAAACCCTGGCAGGTTGTCCGCCGACATCATCGATAAATATTCCTGCATGGAGCGCGCCGCGTAGTTTTCCATGCCCGGCACTGCTTTAATCTCATTTACCACCAAATCCGTGTTCGCGGGATCGTCAACCTTCACGTAGAAGACTGAAGCCTTATTCTCTGCTCCAATCAGATCCTGCATCGTCGTGAGAGGCAGAAATTTCCGCGCTCCCTTGCCGTGCGCCACAATTCCGCATATCCGGAATTGATGATTAAGAATTTCAATCGAGTCACCGACCTTCACCTTCTTCATTCCTGCAAAAAAGTCATCGACAATCACGTCATAAGCGCCCTGGAAGGGCCCGCCAGAGCGATAAGTGAACGTCGGCGGAATGCTGTTGTAGCTCGCCAGATCGATGCCGTAGATAATCTCAAGAGTTGGCTTTGTCGTGAGTTCCCAGATCACCGGCGCAGCCACGTTGACGTGCGGCAGCTTCCGCAACACATCTCCCAGCTTTACCGGCATCGGCGCGCCCGTAACTCCAATCAGCGCCGAAGAGCTGGGCGGTTGCACCATCAAATCCGCGCCCACGCCCATCTGGCTCTCTTTGGAACCATTCAACTGCCCATAGAAAAAAGATACGATCAGCAGAATCAGCGTGACCTCCAGCGCGATGGCGCTGATGCTGATCAGCGACCGCACTGGGCGATGCACCAGGTTCGAGACGATCATTTTGTTAATCATGTTTCAGTGCGTGTCAAGTTTGTGCGTGAAACTCTATGGACGATTTCGCCCCGAAGGCGGCGCAGCCATACTCGATTGCGGCTGTGGTTTATCCAGATGCACTACCTCTGCTCCCGGCGGTTGCTGCAGCGTAAACTGATCGTCTTTTAGCGGCTTGTTGATTTCCACCTTCAGCATGTTCAGTGTGATGTCGTACTCTTCCTGTGGCCGATAGATCTCGATGCGCGACGCGAAGCTCACGCCATCGTAATCCTTATAATTCGCGTAGCGGGCATCGGTCGCAAGATTCCCCTGCTCGTCGTAAATAAACTGGCGATGCGGCTGCAAGTCGGTGCGGCTGAAAACGATCTTACGCGCCAGTCCCCAACCGTCCTTTCGCTTGCGAATGATCACAAGCTCATAATCTGCCTGCAGCACGCGATGTCCCTTGGCATCGTGCAGTATTTCGTCACCATTCTCCAACACCGCAATCTCGTGGTCCGGATCGACGTGGCGAATCAGCAGTGCCTCATAAATATTCTGCGGACGAATATTCTCCATGGGCTGTTCGGGATTCGTCGTCTGCACTTCATTCCGCCCCACCACGAAGCGGTTCTTCGGCGGAATCCACAACTTGAAGTCCTGCCCGTCGCTTACCATGTCGAAAGCCGTGGTGCGCACAATCGGCAGCAGCCCAATCATGTGCAGCATCGCCGGCTTCCGAGCCAGCACGTATCCGCGAATTTCCTTGTAATCGGTAACGTGGCCCTTCTTGACGCCGCCCGCCGAGGTATCGATATCCACAGTCGCCTGTAGCGACTGGATCTTTTCCGCCTGCTGGTTGAGGCTCTCGATTAAGGCTTCCTGTGACGATTCCTTCAGCGGAGCCTTGGAGTAGGTTTCTTCCACTGGCCGCGTGCGGAACAAACACCCTGCGGTAGGCAGGGTCGCGACAACCAGGATCAGGGCCCATACGGGCGAGCTACGTCTCATGAAGTATTGGATGATCTTCAGAACATTTGAGTATACCGCGCGGAAAAGGTCGCAATAACTCGTGAACTACTATCGCCCTTCGGTTTATCCCCTAGGCACACTATCATCTACACTACTGCCATCGTGCGAAAATTCTTCGGGCTCATTCTGATCACAGTTCTCGCGGCCGCAGGCTGGTTTGCCTGGGCGGCGATGATCCCGGTTGAACCTGCGGCGCGAACTTTTGTTATGTTGCGCCCGGGATATTCCACGCGTCACATCGCCGCCGCGCTCAAGTCTTCCGGAGTCATCCGCAGCGAGCAAGCCTTCATCCTGTGGCATTACCTTCACCACCGCCGTTCGCTCAAGGCGGGAGAGTATCTTTTCGAGAAGCCGGCCAACCTCATCGACATCGAAAAACGCCTGCAGCGCGGCGACGTCTACTACCGTACCGTCGTTGTCCCCGAAGGCTTCACCATGTTCGAAATCGCTCGTGCCATTGAAGCCGCCGGACTTGGTTCGGCTGAAGAGTTTCTGAAAGTCGCGCAATCGGATACTGCGCTCGTCGCCGACATCGCCCCGGGCGCGCCTTCGCTCGAAGGATATCTTTTCCCTGAGACCTACGAATTCAGCCGCATGATGAGCATGCATGAGATGGCGAGAGACATGGTGAAACAGTTTCGCCTAGTCGCGAGTCAGATCGGACTGATTCCGGCAGCAGAAGGTGTAGCAGTCGTGCCAAACTCATCGAATATCAGGGTTGAGCTTAGCATCGCTGTCCGGGACCCTCACGCTGTCCCGAACGAAGTCGAGCGCACCGTCACCATGGCCTCGATCATCGAAAAAGAAACCTCGGTCCCGGAAGAGCGTCCGCTGGTTGCGAGCATCTACTACAATCGGCTGCAGAAAAACATCGCGCTCGACGCCGACCCCAGCATTATCTATGCCGAACTTCTCACTGGAGCCTATCAAGGAGCGCTGCATCACACAGACATGCAGTTCCCTTCGCGCTACAACACCTACAAGCACGTGGGACTTCCTCCCGGTCCGATCGCAAATCCCGGCAAAAGTTCGCTCGAAGCGGCCATGCATCCCGCCCAAAGCGACTACTACTATTTCGTTGCCGACGCCCAGGGCCACCACCGCTTCGCCCGCACCATCGAAGAACACAACAAGAATGTTGCGGCCTACCGACGAGCCATGCAAGGGCATTGAACGGGTGGAAGAACCTAACGATGCCGACGTTGTCCTGGTCAGGACCTGTCCGTGTTGCCCAAGCAGCTTGGGTAGCCTACGAGCATATAATCGCGGCGTGAGCACCGAATCGGGGAAAACATACAAGCCGTCTGGCAGAGTTCTAGGCTTGGATGTGGGATCAAGGAGGATCGGGATGGCAGTAACAGATCCCCTTGGAATCACCGCCCAGGGGATCGATACCTTGCAGCGGCGGAACAAGCGAACAGACTTGGCCCTGCTCGAACAGGTGATTCGCAAATACGAGGTGCGGGAGATCGTGGTCGGTTTGCCTCTGCGGATGAGCGGTGCGGAAGGAACGCAGGCAGAGAAGATGCAAGTTTTTGCAGAGGAACTCCGTAAACGCTTCCGGTTGCCGGTGCATTTATGGGATGAGCGGCTGACATCGGCGGAAGCGAATCGCCTGCTGCGGGAGACGGAGTTGTCGATCAACCAGCGGGCAAAGGCTGTCGATCGGATGGCAGCAGTATTGATTCTGCAAGGCTGGATGGAAAAGCGGACTTTTGCCGCGGGTTAGCGAGGGGCTTTATAGTCGCGCCGATTTCCATACGTCGCGGGCTCAAATCAGACCCTATCTTTTGTAGGCTATGTAAGCATCATCAATACAATGACTTACATCTCGTAATCGACGATTTTCGCCGAATAACGCGCGCGCCCAACCCTCCGGAAATTGTCCCATACCGGGACTAATCCTTGCTTTTCGCCCCTTGCCGGAGTAACCTGTTTACAGAACGATAAACGTTTCCCTCGCTAAGACCCTTCTCCTACCCGGGTGCCTTTTTATGAATGGTGCGGACCTCAATTTCCACATTGGCGACAAGGTCGTCTATCCCAACCACGGGGTCGGCGTTATCGAACAAATCAGCAGCCGCTCCATCGGCACCACTGTGGAAAAGTTCTACCTTCTCAATATCAAGGCCAGCAGTCTCAAAGTAATGGTGCCGTGTAACAACGTGGGCAGCGTCGGCATTCGCCGGGTCGTCCGCAACGGCGAGGTGCAGAAAATTCTCGATTTCCTTTCCGTCACCGACGACCTCAGCACCGCCGACTGGAAAGACCGCTTCAAAGAAAACTCCGACCGTATGCGGACCGGCTCTCTCTTCGAGGTCGCCGGAGTTCTCAAGAGCCTTATCGCCCTTCATCAGGCGAAGCCGCTTTCCTTTCGCGAAAAAAAGATGCTCGAACGTGCCCGCTACCTGCTGGTCAGCGAACTGGCGATGTCGCGCAACTGCGAAGAAACGAAGGTCGAGGAACTTCTCAACGATGCACTCTCCAAGTGCAACCTCCGCTTCCCGGAAGCCTCCGAATTCCAGGCCTGATCGCCCGCAAGGCGGGAAGCTGCACTCCAGCCAAAGCCGATTCACTGTATAACCTTGCATTCTTCGCGTGACCTTTCTCTTGCACGCGCGTTAAACCTCTAGAGGAAGGCGTGGGTGACAATTGTCATCTGAGCCGGGTGACGATCTCCACTGGCGGGCTTAAGGGCAACAGTCGAATATTGGGTTGCGGAAAGTTGTCTACAGCGCTGATGGTGTGAGAGAGGATAGTGCGGACGCCGGCAAGTTGTATCAGTGCGGTAAGTCGTTTATCCTTGAGGCCTACTTGGACCATGATTGTCCGTTAGTCCGGCACGCCGAATCTTCCTTGGGTATCAACTGGAGTTCAACATGACTTTGAGCCGGTTCGTCACCAAGAACGCCTTCCGCAACAAACGCCGCAGCATTTTAACGATATTGAGCATCGCATTTTCTTTGCTCCTGCTGACTCTGATGATGACGATCTGGCGGGCTTTCTATCTCGACGAGGGCAGCGCCGAGTCGGCGGAACGGTTAGTGGTGCGCCACCGCGTGTCCTTGACCTTCAGTTTGCCCGGCTTTTACCGGGAGAAAATTCGCTCCGTTCCAGGAGTCGTGGCGGTGGTGCCGGTCTCGTGGTTCGGGGGAATTTATAAGGACGATAAGCCGGAAAATTTTTTCGCGCAGTTCGGTACCGATCCTGAGGAATTCTTCAAGGTATACCGGGATATTCAAATGCCCGCCGACCAACGAACCGCCTGGCAGCGAGACCGGCAGGGTGTGATTGTCGACGACACTCTGGCCGAGAAATACGGATGGAAGCTGGGCGACCGGATCGTTTTGC
>CAYOVU010000263.1:0-40233 GCA_964407505.1 uncultured Acidobacteriaceae bacterium
ATTCTGGTTGTCGGACTCATTCGCCGAAGAATTTCCTTTTTTACTCTCCAAACGCGGCTCCCCCACACGTGACAAACTGAATCTGCTACAGCTTACACTTTCCACCTACATCCCGCCGCGAAATGGCGACCCTTGGTCCGCGGCGCGCATCGGGGTAGCTTTCTCAGGCGAGGGCGCCCCCTTAGCTCAGATGGATAGAGCACAGGATTCCTAAAGTTGTCCTCGGCGTCTGCTCGAGTACGTCACGTAAGGTGATGTAATCCAAACCCAGACTTTTCCAGATCAAAGTGAGGCCCGATTACGTCAGGAAATCGCAAAGTGGGCACTCGGTGGGCATTGAAGGGCCTGAAAAAATGGGACCCCAGCCCGTCTCCGTCGCCATCAACAGTTCGCGGAATCCGCCCAGTGACTCGTACGCATCCGATCGAGTTACTGCTCGGCAGCATCGGGAGGCCACACCAAATAGGTCTGGAAGAGGTTGCCACGACCTGTCCGTATCTCCAAGAAATTTTCAGTCCTGGCGAAGGGTGGGGCCAACGACCACCCGGTTACTTTGCCCTCTTCTCCCGAGATGACAACGATTGGGTCGCCAAGAAAGTCCAATTTGTTTTGCGCCAAACGATTTTGGAGCTCAGCCAAAGACAGGCTAGCGTTTGCTGAGGACTCAGAAAGGGCAGCTCGAATGATCTTCGAGACCGTTGAAGGAACCGGCACAGGCGCTCGCACAATGAATTGTTTCGATTCCCCACCGTCGAGTGTTATCGGTAAGGTAACGGGAGTACCTTGCGTGGTTTCAAATGCTTGGAAACCAACTCCGTAGAATACCGGACGAGCCGACTGGATGTTGAGCAGACGATGTTCGATCAGTGATACTTTGTCTTCGCTTCTGTTTGATATCGTGAGGTTCCAACAAAGCCCGAGCACACCGTTGATATATTGCACACGGCATGCGCCAGTTGGCCCAGATGAAAACGCAATATCCTCATATCTCATTCGATTCGATTGCCAGGAGAAATAAGCCGACACGCTTGAAACAGCGAGAGCAACGACGACACCGATGGAGTTAATCCATCCATGAACATTCAAGCCGTCTTTGGAGTGTCTCACTGAATCTGCCCGATTACTATTTCGGGGTGCCCATGCGACTGTCGCAGCCGCGGCTTCACCACGATAAGCTACTAGTCCTCTCGCGACGGCATCGATGCACAGCCATTAAGCGCATCCTCGGAGACGCCGAATTCGCCTTTCACGTGAGCGAACACTCTGTTGCCCTTTCCTCTGCCGACTAGGAAGGTTTCACCATTCCGCGATCTGTGTGCCGATACACAAGTATTTCGGCATTTGGGTGACGTAATTAAAGAACATTTTAGATCGGGTGTGCCGGCGAGTAGCACACTACGCTGCGATGTAGCGCCGGAAATCGAGGCGTCCGGGAGAACAGCCATAGCAGTAACATGCGAGCAGGTATCTGTCGTTCGGTTGTGTCGCTCGAAATCCCTGAATTTCGCGAATCAATCGGTCAAAGATTTGTTCGCTGATCGCTGACGAGGTTTCGCAGATCATCACTCGTAAACGCGCCTTGCAAACTAGCAGTTTTTGAAAGTCGTATTGAATCTCGGATGGTGTTGTGTCCCATTCAGACTCCATTGCCAGCGGAATATCAATCAGCGCGTCGCCTTGGAACTCCAACCACGTCATATCCCACAGCCATCCCGAAGTGACTGCTGTGGTGGATGGACGGACGCGAACAACGTAGCCCATTTCGTCGCCCACATTCATTACTGCTACGTTTAGGGCGCGCGTCCACAGGGGTCTGTTGTCCGGATCTGTATCACGCGCGAGGTCGACAGCGCCTCTGATCGCATTTGAAACGCGCGTCTCGATTTCGTCCAGTTTTGCCGTGTCCACGATCAAGTTTTCTTCGTAAAGAATTTAGCCCGCATTCGTCTGTGTTGATCTGCTAAGGCCGCGCCCGGTAGCTTCTTTGGTTTTCGCCGATTGGGCGCTTTATGATCGTCGTCGGTGTTCCTGTCTTGCCGCTCCGAGGCCACACACGATCTGTAGCTAGCTGATCTTCGCATCAGAGCGGAGGCCGCTGAATGCAGATTTTCCACAGAAGACAAATCTTCACAGAGATCGGCCAGCGTCGGCACAACACTTCTCTGAACCTGTACAACGTAGTCGCGATTGAGATCGAGCCCAATCCAGCGCCGACCGAGCTGTTCCGCCACAAATCCCGTCGTCCCCGAACCGAGAAAAGGATCGAAGACCAGATCGCCCGTCCGCGAGCCAGCCAGGACGCACAGCTCGGCCAGCTTTTTGGGAAACGCCGCGAAAAAATCGCCGTCGTGGCGGCGGTCGCTCGCGATCGTCCAGACGTCGCGTTTCATATCGACCGCGTCGGCATCATAGAAATATCGTTTCGACTTCGCGAGTAAAAAAATGTGTTCGAACGACCGCTTTGGCCGATCTCTCACAGCCTCGGGGAATGGCGTTGGCTTCTGCCAGATTATGTCTGATCGCAATCGCCAACCATCATCGCGTAAAGCGATCGCGGCACGCGCTGGAATCATAAGCAAGTCTTTTGGTTTCGCGCCTGTTCGTTCCTTGATGCGTCCGACCATATGACGCGCGGCAGCCTGCTTCGGCCAACGCGCAGGATCGCGATGGGCGGACCCGGAATGAGAATATGAGTCGCCGAGGACGATCCAGCAGACGCCGTCATCGCGAAGGACGCGGCGCACTTCGCGGAACACGCTGACGATTTTGGCGACGTAATCATCAGGCGTCGGCTCGAGCCCTATCTGACCGTCTATCTCATAGTCGCGTTGCGCCCAGTAGGGCGGCGATGTGCAGACGCACTGTACGCTTCGATCTTTGAGCGGTATGTGGCGGGCGTCCCCGTGAATCAACACGACCTAAAGACTA
Organism: uncultured Acidobacteriaceae bacterium; assembly: GCA_964407505.1. GTDB lineage: Bacteria > Acidobacteriota > Terriglobia > Terriglobales > Acidobacteriaceae > Sulfotelmatobacter. The sequence goes on from CAYOVU010000263.1 coordinate 2,929, forward strand.
TTCGCTCGGATCCCGCTGTCAACAGCTCAGATGATCGTCAATCCACCGATTCGAAAAGGAAACGAGCCAGCGTGGCAATACGCCAAGCTCGCTGCCGACTGGAAAGGGGCACAGACCCAGCAGGCAGTTTTACTGAGCTCGAACGGCCTTCGTCTGCCCTCTCTGCTCCTTAGGAATCCGGGTTCCATGCCGACAGGACCGCCTCGAATATGCTTGACCGCCTTGGTCGCTGGCCGATTGAAGGTAGTGAACACCGGATAGCGGATGAATGGCTCGACACACGATAGCTACCTCGCGCGGGGCAGAGGATTTCAGGGTCGGCAGAGATCCTCCGCTAATCTTTGGTTTCCGAACGCACATTTTCCCGCTAGAATCGGGTCTCGAGCCTCGCGGCGGCTCGCAATTGTCGGAAAACCTGCCCTGAGCGAAGCAAACACAGCATCGATCTATGACAATCAAGAGGCTCGTAATTGATAATTTTCGGTCAATCGATCACCTGGAGCTAAACCTCGGTTCGATTAACGCTCTAATCGGTCCGAACAACGTCGGTAAGTCAAACATTTTGACGGCTCTGAATCTCGTCTTAGGCGAGACTTGGCCTAGCAGGCCGTTGCCCGAGAGCGACTACCACAACTACAACAACGACGATCCCGATCGACCGATCGAAATCAAGGTTACTTTTGACGAGCCACTCTTGTCCGACACTAGTGTTCGAGGCTTCTGCTTGCGTTATTCGCCGGACCAAGGTCCAGAATATTTTCCAATCGACTCTGCCGGAGATCGCTGCAGGTATCCGGGCGGCAATCAGAAACGAATTTCGAATCAGATGAGAAGCGAGAGAGCGCTACTATACCTCGATCTAGAACGTCAGGCGGAGCGCCAGATTCGCGCCACACAGTGGACCCTGTACGGCAAGTTGCTAGCACACATCGAAAGCACCATCTTGCTGGAACACAAGCGAAGCTTTGCGTCTGAGGCAACGACCTCATTCGATGCGCATGTCCGCAGCAGCCTAGAAAACGCTCAGACCATTATCGACGAGTTTGTGCGACGGCAGACCGGCCTTCAAGTCAACCTTGAATTCAAGACGCTCGATCCCTCGGATGTATTGAAGAATGTACGTCCTTTTGTTCTCGACGGCTCGATGAGCTTCGATGTTGTGGAAGTCGGCGCTGGTGTCCAAAGTGCTGTTGCTATAGCAATCGCGCGGGCATACGCAAGCCTCGTTCGGACACCGTTGATGCTGGCTGTCGAAGAGCCTGAGTTGTACCTGCATCCCCATGGGTGCCGGAATTTCTATCACCTGCTCCGTACCCTTGCTGAGACGGAAAATCTTCAAATTGTGTACACTACCCACAACAGAGCCTTCGTCGACGCAGGTCAATTCGATGCTATACACATCGTGAGGAAGAACGCCTGCGGAACGTTAGTTAAATCGGGTAGTTCAATATCTTTGCCGAGCAGCCCTAGAGATCGTCTGCGTATCCACAGCAAATTCAATGAAAGAGTGAATGAGGTGTTTTTCGCTTCCTGCGTTGTCTTAGTAGAGGGACCAGGAGACGAAGTCGCCTGCCGCTGCGCCTTGGAGGCGCAAGGACTTGATCTCGACCGGCAGAGTATTTCGGTCATCGATGTTGGTGGAAACTCAGAAGTTCCGCCGCTTGCGCAGGTGCTTGTTCAATTCGATACTCCGACCCTGGCTCTTCTGGATGAAGATCCGGGTAATACCAATACCGCCGCGATACTTACTCAGACAAAAGAAATCTTGAGCAGCGTAAATCTGTTTATTCAGCGACCGAAACTAGAGGGTATTTTCGGTCTCCGTTCAAAACCTTCTCGCGTGCAGGCGATGAGTCTGTTCCCGGGGTGGTTCGCGCTCAACCCAGTGCCGCAGCCGTATGTGGATCTAGCCAACAGGATTAAGAGCATCCTGAATTAGTTCGCTCTCAAAACGCGCCACGCCGCTGTTACCTGACTTGCTGCAGAAGACTGCAGGGTTAAAGAAGGAGTCCGGGTTCGCCGCAACGGCGATCTCAACAGCCTTCGCTTCATCGGTGATCGCGACAGTATGAGATCAGAATCAGCACACGGCTTTTGAGCTTAATTGTAGCAAAATTCGACAGCGGTATGCTTTCGGGAGTGAAGGCTCGCCCAAAAAGTATGATAAGAGCCATTATTCACCCGTGGACCAAAAATGAAAAAAAAGGCACCCAGTGGTAGCCGACGACGTAAATTACTTTGCCGAACGTCAATACCACGTCCGCTCGTGCGTTCCGGACTGAGTCTATATGGTCACTGAATTTTTTGAGCACCCGATTCTAAACTCTCCCTACGAATATCCGTCGAGACATTGGGAACTCGATGAGGCGGGGCAGCCCACGCAGAAAATCATCGACCGACGACGGACTGCCAAGTTCATCACGCCGATCCCAAAGCCAAAGAAACGGAAGGTTGCCGGACAGAAGGGATTTGTATTTGACGAAGGCAAAGGGCTTTCGACCGAACAGCAGGAATACGATCCCAATTCCATCGTCAATGAAGTGCGACAGAGCGTTGACGCTTGGCGCTCACTACCCAACCCGAATCAGTGGCAAGTTACACCGGAGACTGCTCGGCTCCTGCTGCACTGGAGGCAACACAAGTTCAGCAACATCCGTCCCTTCTTCTGCCAGGTCGAGGCGGTAGAAACCGCAATCTGGCTCATCGAGGTAGCACCGCAATCCAGAAATGGTAAGCGGATTCTCGACAAACTCGCCGCAGCCAACAAAGATGCGAACCCTGAGCTGCTGCGTTACGCGCTCAAACTCGCCACCGGCGCGGGCAAGACGACCGTCATGGCCATGCTCATTGCCTGGCAGACGATCAACGCGGAGCGACACCCTGGGAGCAAGAATTTCACGCGCGGCTTTCTGGTGTGCGCGCCCGGGTTGACGATCAAAGACCGGTTGCGTGTTCTCCAACCCAACGATCCCGACAGTTACTACGCCACCCGCGAACTCGTTCCTACCGACATGCTCGAAGATGTGCAGCGCGCCAAGATCGTCATCACCAATTACCACGCCTTCATGCTCCGAGAGCGCATCGAGATTTCCAAAGGCGGCCGTCAGCTTCTCCAAGGTCGCACGGGTGAGGAACCCCAGACGCTCGAAACGGAAGGGCAGATGCTCCAGCGCGTCATGCCGGAATTGATGGGGATGAAGAACATCCTCGCGATCAATGATGAGGCGCACCACTGCTACCGGGAAAGGCCGAAAGCCGCGGACGACGAGAGCCTGAAAGGCGACGAGAGGAAAGAGGCCGAAAAGAACAACGAGGCGGCACGCACCTGGATTTCCGGGCTCGAAATCGTGAACAGAAAACTCGGCCTGAGCCGCGTCATTGATCTATCTGCTACGCCCTTCTTCCTGCGCGGTTCCGGCTACAATGAGGGCACGCTGTTTACATGGACGGTAAGCGACTTCTCGCTCATGGATGCCATCGAGTGTGGCATCGTAAAGCTGCCTCGGGTCCCAGTCGCGGAAAATATTTCCGGCAACGAGATGCCAATGTTCCGCGACCTATGGGAGAACATCCGCAACGAGATGCCCAAGAAGGGTCGCGGCAAAGGCGGAGAACTGGACCCGCTCGAACTACCCACTCGTTTGCAGACGGCCTTGGAAGCCCTGTACGGCCACTACGCAAAAACCTTCAAGCTTTGGGAGGACAAGGGCATCAAGGTGCCTCCGTGCTTCATTATCGTCTGCCAAAACACCGCGATTTCAAAGCTCGTCTACGATTTCATCTCTGGCTTCCATCGCAAGAACGAAGACGGAACCACCACCCTGGTTAATGGCCGCCATGCGCTGTTCCGCAATTTCGACGAAACCACCGGCAACCCGCTTCCGCGTCCGAACACGCTGCTCATCGATAGTGAGCAACTCGAAGCGGGCGATGCTCTCGACGACAACTTTCGCGGCATGGCTATAGACGAGATTGAACGCTTTCGCCGTGAGATCGTAGAGCGAAGTGGTGATGCTCGTGCCGGCGACAACATCACCGACCAGGAATTGCTCCGCGAGGTTATGAACACTGTCGGCAAGCCCGGCCAACTTGGTGGGGCGATCCGATGCGTCGTATCTGTCTCGATGCTCACCGAGGGGTGGGATGCCAATACCGTCACTCACGTCCTCGGCATTCGCGCCTTCGGCACCCAGCTCTTGTGCGAGCAGGTTATTGGTCGCGCGCTACGTCGTCAGTCTTATGAGTTGAACGAAGAAGGACCTGACAAAGGACTCTTCAACGTGGAATACGCCGACATCTTCGGCATTCCCTTCGACTTCACGGCGAAGCCTGTCATCGCCCCGCCACAGCCGCCGCGCGAAACGATTCAGGTGAGAGCCATCAGCCCGGAACGCGATGCGCTCGAAATCCGCTTTCCCAGCGTCGAGGGTTATCGCGTCGAGTTGCCTGAGGAGCGGCTCGAAGCCATCTTCAACGACGACTCAATCTTCGAACTCAGCCCCGACCTCGTCGGCCCGTCTATCACTCGCAATCTCGGCATCATCGGCGAGGGCGTGGACATGAATCTAGAGCATCTGGCTGACATGCGACCCTCCACGCTCGTCTTCCACGTCACCCAGCGGCTGCTCTACACGAAATGGCGCGATCCCGGCGAGGAACCGAAGCTCTACCTTTTCGGACAGCTCAAGCGCATCACCAAACAGTGGCTCGACACCTGCCTCATCTGTAAAGGCGAGACCTATCCTGCGCAGCTCATGTATCAGGAACTCGCGGACATGGCCTGCAATCGGATCACCGCAGCCATCACCCGGAAGTTCGTCGGCGTGCGGCCAATCAAAGCGCTGCTCGATCCCTACAATCCCACTGGGTCCACCAGGAACGTCCGCTTCAACACTTCACGCACCGACAGATGGGACACGAGTGGCCCACCGCCGAAGAACCAGGTCAACTGGGTCGTGCTCGACAGCGACTGGGAGGCGGAGTTTTGTCGCGTCGCGGAATCGCATCCCAAAGTGGTCGCCTACACCAAGAACCACAATCTCGGCCTGGAAGTGCCTTACCGTTACGGTTCCGAAACGCGCCAGTATCACCCCGACTTCATTGTGCTGGTGGATGATGGACGCGGTGCCGACAACCTACTGCATCTTGTGGTGGAGATTAAGGGCTACCGCCGCGAGGACGCTAAAGAGAAGAAATCCACGATGGACACCTACTGGGTGCCTGGCGTGAACCATCTCGGGAACTATGGCCACTGGGCATTCGCCGAGTTCACCGAGGTTTACCAAATCGAGTCTGATTTCAAGGCCAAGGTTGAAACTGAGTTCAACAAGATGATTGCGTCGGCCACGGCACAACCGGCGACCGAGAAGAAATAATGGCGAAGAAATCCACAACCAAGACGGTCGTGACCCTCAAGCACGACGAGGCCAAGCGGAAGAACATTCCCACGGCTGAATACGAGTCCGTGCTCCACAAGGAGCAAGGGGCGTCGCGCAAGGTGAAATACCCCCGAAACACCGACCTCGACCCTCAACTCGTTTGGCGTGGGAAGGATGAGCAGGACTGGAGCGACCTCGTCGTCCACGCGCCGCCGCTCTATATTCAGGAAAAAGTCCAGCCCAAGGTCCTGATCGACGATCTGCTCAGACAAACAAAAGACGCCAAAACACTTGAAGCGGGATCTCAGGCTGACTTATTCGCCGACTTCAACGGCATTCCCGAAGGCGCCGATAAGACCGAGTTCTATCAACACGATCAGAACTGGTCGAACCGCATGATCCTCGGTGACTCCCTCCAGGTCATGGCCAGCTTGGCCGAGCGCGAGGGCTTGCGCGGAAAGGTGCAATGCATTTTTATCGACCCGCCCTACGGCATCAAATTCAACAGTAACTTTCAGTGGAGCACCACAAGCCGCGATGTGAAAGATGGGAACACCGACCAGATCACGCGCGAGCCGGAGCAGGTTAAAGCCTTCCGTGACACTTGGCGCGACGGCATCCACAGCTATCTAACTTATCTCCGCGATCGCCTCACCGTTGCCCGCGACTTGCTCGCGGATTCTGGTTCAATATTCGTGCAGATTGGCGATGAAAACGTTCATCGGGTTCGATCTGTTATGGATGAAGTATTTGGCGAGGACAACTTCGTATCATTGGTAGCATTCACTAAGGGCGCGACAGGGTTGGGCTCGTCGGATCGGCTACCAGCCCGACTCGATTACATCATTTGGTATTCGCGTAAACCTGAGACCCATAAGTTCCGTCAGCTCTACACGCTGCGCGCCGAAGAACTCGATCCGAATTTCAATTGGCTTCAAATGCCAGATGGCCAAATTAGGCGACTAACTCCTTCTGAAAAGTCGGGTGAGCAGCCCTTGCCACAAAATGCTCGCTTGTTCGGTGATGTTTCACTGACGAAGCCGGGGCCCGGGCGTAAGTTTGAAATTGAATTCAAGGGGCAACTGTTTGATTCCGGGAAACGTTGGTGGGGGATGACACCGGAATCTCTCGAACGTGCGCTCAAAACCGGCCGCGTTGACCAATTTGGTAATGCTCTTCGCCAACTCCGATTCCAAAACGAATCGACGGCAGTAGCAATTGGCAACCTGTGGGAAGGATTTCTGGGCCAGAGTGATCCTATTTATGTCGTACAGACCAACGTGGAAATCATTAAACGATGCATGCTCTTGACCACTGATCCTGGCGACTTGGTACTCGACCCTACGTGCGGTTCCGGCACTACAGCCTATGTTGCCGAGCAATGGGGTCGGCGCTGGATCGCCATTGACACATCACGGGTTGCGCTTGCTCTATCTCGTGCCCGCATCATGGGCGCGCGCTATCCGTTTTTCCTGCTTGCAGATTCCCGCGAAGGTCAGCTCAAAGAAGCCGAAATCACGCGCACCGCGCCGAGTTCGCAACCCGTGCATGGGAATATCCGGCATGGCTTCATCTATGAGCGTGTGCCGCACATCACCCTCAAGTCGATCGCAAACAATGCGGAGATCGATGTCATTTGGGAAAAGTGGCAAGCCGTGCTGGAGCCGTTGCGCGAGAAACTAAGTGCCGCGCTGAGGAAGCAGTTACAGGAATGGGAAATTCCACGCGAGGCGGAAAACGTATGGCCGGAAGCAGCGAAACAATTGCACTCTGATTGGTGGAAAGGACGCATCGCACGGCAAAAGGAGATCGACGCATCTATCGCCTCAAAGGTTGAGTTTGAACATCTCTATGACAAGCCCTACCCCGACAATAGGAAGGTCCGAGTGGCCGGTCCTTTCACCGTGGAAAGTCTAAGCCCGCACCGGGTTCTGGACATAGATGAGAATGACGAGTTGATCGATTGCACAACGAAGGAAGACGCCGCCGAATACGGCGCCAAACAGACCTTCCCTCAGATGATTCTGGAGAATCTCAAGACCGGCGGCGTGCAACAGGCGCATAAGGAAGACCGGATCACCTTCACTGCACTCACACCCTGGCCAGGCGATTTGATCTGTGCAGAAGGCCGCTACATGGAAGGGGATACCGAAAAGAGGGCCGCCATCTTCATCGGCCCGGAATTCGGCACCGTCCTGCGCGCCGACCTCGTCGCTGCCGCCCGCGAGGCTGGAGATGCCGGATTCGATGTGCTGATTGCCTGCGCCTTCAATTACGAGGCGCATACCACGGAATTCAATAAGCTGGGACGCATCCCTGTTCTCAAGGCCCGCATGAACGCCGACCTGCACATGGCCGACGACCTTAAAAACACGGGCAAAGGCAACCTATTCGTCATTTTCGGCGAGCCTGACATCGATCTGATCACCGAAAAAAACGGCAAGCTCCGAGTGAAAGTGAATGGAGTTGATGTCTTCAAGCCCCAGACCGGCGAAGTCATCAGCGACAATGCCGACGGAATTGCCTGCTGGTTCATTGACACCGACTACAATGAAGAAAGCTTCTTCGTACGGCACGCCTACTTCCTCGGGGCCAACGATCCTTACAGTGCCCTCAAGACGACGCTTAAGGCAGAAATCAACCCCGCAGCATGGGCTATGCTGCACAGCGACACTTCACGTCCGTTCGACAAACCGAAGACGGGCCGGATCGCCGTTAAGGTTATCAACCATCTCGGCGATGAAGTCATGAAAGTGTTCAGGGTGGCGGAGTAATGCAACGGTCCTAAAGGTCGGCCCATAGTCGAGCGCCTTTTCATGCACAAGACGAGTTTGATCCCGAATCAAAGCGGCCATATTTCCAAAGTGATCCGTGATCTTATTTGTTGGGGTTGGAATATCGACAGCATGCCCGATCTTGGGAAGATCCCTAGAAATGGATTGACACTTATACTGAGGACCAAAGGCCAAGAACTCAAATTACGGGTTTTCGCGTATAAGGTTACTACCTCTGGGCGCAATCGTCCTCACGAAAGGCGCATCGAAATCACTACAACTTACAAAAGTGGATTGGGTCACCTAAAAGGATTCCGCGACGTGGTTTTGGGCATAGACGTGGACAGTGGAAAGTATGTCGGCGTTGATAGCCGACGTTTGACCATAGGCGGCGAGACGCACAATGCCTCCAGTTTCTTTGATCTGGAGGGTCTGTCTGTCAAGACTGATGAACTGCTGATCAACCCGAGGTCCGTGGATAGTCCCGTTTTTCCCGAAGATGTTGAACAGCATGCGTTCTTTGGTCCTAGTCGTCTTTCCGAGTATTTGTTCAACCAGGAGGAAATCCACCTGGGGCGATATGCATTTCAGGGTGCCTTTAGTGGCGCTCTGCGCCGAAGAAACAGTGCGTGGCCCAATACCGGCAAGTACTTCGCGACAGGAGAAGACCTTGTGCTTTTCTCCAGCCGCGAGAGTCGGAGAGCGATGCGTCGAATATCATCCGAACTGGTCGCTTCTGTCGAACAGAATGATCTTGCCGGCCGGAAAATCACTCCAGCCCAGCTCAAGGAGATTCTGAGTGTTTGCGATGAAATTGGCGCTCTCGGTGAGCAATACGTTTTAACAGCAGAGCGGAAGCGCCTGCGCAGTCTAGGGCATAGAGATCAGGCGAACAAGGTTAAGCGCGTCAGCCTTTGGTCAGTAGGAGAAGGCTTTGACATTCTATCATTTGAAGACGACGGGCTGACGAAGAGGTATCTTGAGGTGAAGACTACTACGTCGAGCGGAACCCTTGTCGACGTGTCAAGAACTGAATGGAAGGCGGCGCAAAGATTCAAAGAACACTACTATTTAGTTCGAGTTGTAAACGTCAGAAATTCACCTAAGATGTTTCTTATTCCGAATCCAAGTGACTTGGAGAGGCGCGGACTAGTTGCTAGGACTGCGTCTGGTTGGAGAATTGATCTTCGCGCCGCAATGAACGTGAGCGTTTAGTTTTCAAATTGGTCACAGCACGAAAGCTATGGAATTCCGAATAGCAGACACCTTTACCGACAGCCTCGCTCGCCTGATGGGCGACGAGCAGAAGGCGGTCAAGACGACGGCGTTCGACTTGCAGCTCAATCCCACCAGTCCTGGAATGAGCTTTCACAAGCTCGACAAAGCTAGGGACAAGAACTTCTGGTCGGTGCGGGTTAACAGCGACATCCGGCTGATTGTTCATAAGAGCGAAACGAGCCTTTTGCTTTGTTACGTCGGCCATCACGACAATGCTTATGACTGGGCGGAAAAGCGGAAACTGGAGACGCATCCCAAAACGGGTGCCGCGCAGTTGGTCGAGATTCGCGAGACGGTGAAAGAGGTCGTTGTCCCGGTCTACGTGCACGCAGAACCTGCCGCCGACTCGAAAGTTCCCTCTGAGAAGAATCCTATTTTCTCAGGAACGTCCGATGACCAGCTACTCGGCTATGGTGTGCCTGCCGAGTGGCTTAACGACGTTAAAAACGCAACCGAAGACACCCTACTCTCGTTGACCGATCATCTGCCCGCCGAGGCTGCGGAGGCGCTGTTGGAGCTGGCGACCGGAGGCAAGCCCCGCCTGGCCCGGCTTGGGCTTGCGGCTTCGAGTCCCCCCGATCCTGCCGGCAATCTGCCGCGCTTTCGCGCGAGGAAGCGCAAGGCCGGGGTTGGGCCAGAGACTGTGGTTCCGAATCCATTCGATCATCCTGATGCCCAGCGGCGCTTCCGCGTGATGAGGAACGTAGAGGAGTTGGAGCGCGCGCTCGATTTCCCGTGGGAAAAGTGGACAGTCTTTTTGCACCCAGAGCAGCGGCAATGGGTAGAGAGAGACTACGCCGGCCCGGCGCGCGTTTCCGGTTCAGCGGGCACAGGCAAGACCATAGTTGCGTTGCACCGTGCCGCTCATCTGGCGCGCACCCATCCCGACGCTCGCGTCCTGCTGACTACTTTTTCCGACACACTGGCGAATGCGTTGCAAACCAAGCTCAAACGACTGTTGGGCAATAAGCCACGCCTCGCGGAACGGATTGATGTTCACTCGCTCAACGCCATCGGCCTTCGGCTCTACAAGGCACACGTCGGGCCGGTAACGATCGCCAGCCCCGAGATAGTTCACGAACTGATGAAACAGGCTGCGCGCGCCGAGGACGGCCACAAGTTTGGCCCACACTTTCTCTTCACCGAATGGGAGCAGGTGGTCGATGCGTGGCAGTTGGACACGTGGGAGCAGTACCGCGATGTAGCGAGGCTCGGAAGAAAGACGCGGCTTCCCGAGGCGCAGCGAACAGTGTTGTGGTCAATCTTCGAGCGCGTTCGTGGCGAATTGAAGGGGCGCAAGCTGATGACGCACGCACAGTTGTTTACCTCACTGGCAGCCGTGATCTCAAAGAGCAAGAACGTGGTGTTCGACTTCGTAGTTGTGGACGAAGCGCAGGACATCAGCGTCTCTCATCTCCGATTCTTTGCCGCGTTGGGCGGAGTGCGGCCCAATGCTCTCTTCCTCGCCGGTGATCTGGGCCAGCGCATCTTCCAGCAGCCCTTTTCCTGGAAAGCCCTCGGCGTAGACATCCGGGGTCGCTCCCGCACCCTGCGTGTCAACTACCGCACTTCCCACCAAATCAGAACGCAGGCAGATCGTTTGCTCGGCCCCGTCGTGACCGACGTTGATGGCAACAGCGAAAACCGGAGCGATACGGTATCCGTGTTCAACGGCCCACCACCAACAATTTGCCAGCTGAAGGATGAAGACGAGGAGATCAAGACAGTCGGAAAGTGGATCGCAGAACGGTCCAAGGACGGTGTGCTTCCGCACGAATTCGGAGTGTTTGTGCGATCGGCTGCACAACTGGATCGGGCGCGTGCGGCCGTCAAGGAAGCGAGCATCGCATTCAAAGTTCTCGACGAACATGTCGAAACCACCAACGGCCACGTCTCGATTAGCACAATGCACCTTGCCAAGGGTCTAGAGTTCCGCGCCGTGGTCGTGATGGCCTGCGACGACGAGATTATTCCCTTACAGGAGCGCATCGAGACCGTCGGCGACGACGCCGATTTGCAGGAAGTGTATGACACGGAGCGGCACTTACTTTACGTCGCTTGCACCCGTGCCCGCGATCATTTGCTAGTAACGAGCGGAAATACGCCCTCGGAATTTCTCGACGATCTGCGCGTATAAAGTCACAATGCGATGAGCTCAAAAACAAACCATCGATTCTCACCGCGCCTATGACCATTCGACAACTCACCACCTACCAAACTGAAGCCGATCTTGAGGCCGCCATACACGGCGCTTTACAACTTGCCTTTCCTTGGCTGGATCGCGCTGCCTTCCGCCATCAAACGAAATTTAGCTTCAAGTTTGGTCGTGAGGAGATCGAAGTCGACGGCGCTAAGGTGTCCGCGTCCCAGGCGCGAGCGGACATCATAATCTGGCATCGAGATCGCGCACTGGCTGTGCTGGAGTTGAAGCGGAAAGGCGTGAAGTTAACATCAGCTGATGAAGCCCAGGGACTCTCGTATGCACGCATGTTGCATCCACGTCCACCTCTCGTAGTCGTGACTAATGGCAGCGAAGTTAGAAAACTCGAGACGCAAACCGGCAAGGCTTGGCAACCTAGCGATGAAAACGAAGCGGAGCTTGAGAAGCTTATTGCATCAGTTGCGCGAGCTGCGGCCAATGATCTCAAGAATGCCGTGGAAGTGCTGTTGGGACGTGGATCGGAAGTCTGGGTAAGCGTAGTTCGGAGGCTGACCCAGAGAGTGATTCAGGATATGTGCGGTCGATGGGACGAGCCTCTCAAACCATTTCTCGAGAATTTCCTGATCCCCCGTAAAGCAACAGGGGAGGTTTTACGAGAAATTCGCTCAAGGAGAAGGATCGTTATAGTGAGCGGCCCTCCGCTTGTTGGAAAGACAAGCGTATTGCGAGACGTCGCGGTTCAAGCCCAAGCGTCGGACGATCTCGCAGTTTTGTTCGTAGAAGCAGACTCAAGCCGTGAAGGCATCTTGCAGATTCTATCTAACGAATTGAGCAACGAGCTCGGCTGGACAGTGACACTAGATGATGTGCGCCGATGGTTGCGAGGCATCGCAAGATCCTCGCCGGGTCCGGCACTAGTGATCGTAGTCGACGCACCTGATGCCACAGACGGTCAGAATCGCAGTGACTTAGATGAGCTCCTCTCCAACACCTATGGCAAGGAATTAAGCCTAGTTGTATCGCTCGACGACACGCTTATTTCAAAGCTAACCTTGAATTCAACGGGACGTAAAGCAACTCGTATTGGGCGTCTGGCAAAGATCGTTGAGGTGGAACTTCTCGATGATGCTGAGCTTAAAGTGGCTTCCAAACTACTTCGTGAGAGTAGCATGGTCTTTATGCCGGGTTATACTTCATCACCGGAACTTCGCGTACCTTGGATCTTGCGAGCTATCGGCGCCGGCTTGATCTCTTCTAAACCTGAGAGCGGCGACCTATTAGGCGCGCTGCCGCCTCTACTGGGACTACGACTATTTTCGTACGTTCGTGAACGCTTCTCAGAGGTCGAAATTCGTAAGCAATTCCGCGAGCTTGCCCGAGCTGTTCTCGTCGAATACGAAGACAGCAGCCGGGATGTGACATTGACTCTCCACGCATTGGAGGCATTTGTTGTACGGCAAAAGACACTCGCAGAATACATAGACCAAACCGACCTAGATAAGATGATCGGCAACGGCCTTCTGAAGGAAACATTGGGCGAGTCGGGCGAGGTTGTCGCAGTGCCGCGCCTTCCCGAGCTTCTCGCGGAAGAGATCGCTTCGGTTGTTGGTGAAGAGCTCGCGAAAAAGATTAGGAAAGATCCCGTTGGCGTGTCCGGTTGGTTGATAGGTAAAATCTCGAAGTTACCACTTGGCGACATCATCGGCGCGCAAGCTGTCCTCGACGCGGGAGATCAGCTTGGAGTGATGCCGACGAGCTTCTTTGTTGAATTGCTGAATCAACCGCCACGGCATGAAAAGATTCAACCGGGGCAATGTGCTTTGATGCGAGTACCAACCGGCCAAATAGTCGAACTAAAGTTCGAGACGAATCAGGCTATCATGGCGAGTAGTGAGGGCCGAATACCTGCGCAAATCGAGGTCGATTCGGACGAATCCCTAGGCGAAGTGTACTCGGATATGGAGGGTTGGTTAATTCTAAGCCACCTCGCCGCTGCTCCGATCGCCGCAATGTCAAAAACTGGGGAGATAGTCGGACGATTTGACCCCACGCTCCTACTAACGATAGGGAGTTGTCCCATTCCGCTGCGTCGGCCGAACCCCGATTCTATTGGGCAAGGTTTCGCAACTCACGATTTCCCGGACCGGTTTTCGATCGTTTGTCATGAAAGTGGCATTGTCGAATCGATCACATTCTCATTGTTTGAGTTTCTGCGGCGCGATGCCGAATTAGCTCCCCAGTTCGTAGAAGAAGCTATCAGCAGCGAATCGTATCCATTGTTGATACGATTGGACATCGCACTGGGTGAGTTGTCACATATGTCTTCGAATAGCACTGCGTGGGCCGCTCGGGTCCGAGACGAACTAATACGTCCGGCGCTGCTGCGTTGCAGCCCATTCGCCGATTCGAAAATTCACTGATCTGCGCGGCTGGTCAGGGGTTTACCAAAAGCTGATATTTCATACGCAGCGGAGCGTAGCTAATCTGTCGATCCAGGTCGCGGCGTCGGAGCTCATGTTCCGCCCGCACTAAGCAACGACGAGCAGCACCAACTCGACCGCCTGAAATCCATTGCAGCGCGAGTGCGCTCTGGCCCGTACGCCCTGTGCCCGGGCATGACCATACATCAAGCGAAAGGACGCGAGTGGGACCGCGTGAGCATACGCGCCTGAGCGGGAACGAGGTCGCACGGCTCGGTGCCGGGCTCAGACCGGGACGTCGGAAATGGCCGAGCCCTATACTTCGCCCTGACCCGCGCGCGGTATCGGGTGGGGATGGTTGCCTTAGGTGACAGCCGCAAAATGTTAGAACTCGCTGACTACCAATACATTCGCGGCTTGGGATTCTCTTTGAAATATTCATACGGCCCCTTTTCGAACACCCGCTTCAAACGGCGTAGTTCGCGCCTGCTGAGTCGGACCGGAGGGTCGACGACCCTCACTTGATCACGGTCAGCCCCGAACCAGAATCCCTTGAGAAGATTTTCTGCAATTAGAAGCGGCGCGGTCACCGTATAGGTATTGATCACGGCGTTTTGTCGAAACTCCTGGATCGCGGGGTCGTTCGCTTCGATATCGACGACCGGAATTCCAGGGTGGTCTCGATGACAATAGCCAGCGTCGCATATCCCAAGTAGGAACGTCTGATATCTGGCAGGATTCCCGAAGTAATACTCGTCGTAATAATAGAATCGGCGGGCTCCCACCGTCGACCTGATGCTTCGAGGTTTCCCAAACGTTTCGGCTTCGGCGAACTTGGTCTTTCCCAGCCGAATCGTCAAACAGTGATTATCCAGAGTGTATGGTCCAGGAACCAGAGTTGGGCTGAAATCGCTCCTTCGAGTGGTCACGGAGTATAGGACCACAGTTCCCTCGAGGTCGGTTATGACTTGGACGTAACAGCATTTCTTCACGAAGGTGTGTTCACGATGTTCACCCTTCGTTCGAGAGAACGCCGAGGGACCCAGGATGGCTTCAAAGTATCGAATGTGTACTCCGGCGGCGAGCCGACGCAATTGCCGATACAAGTTGCGCTTGGCGCCTATAGTCGATCTGTAGTGGCGCGCCAGAATCGAAATGCCGTTCGAGATCGTTGTCAGAGTCGCTAATAGGAAGACCAAGCCACCGAGGAGCAGGACAAGCGGAGAACTCAGGCCCTGCAGGCGTAAAAGGATCTGATGTAGCCAACTCATGTTGGATCACCGCCCCGAGTTATGAAGCTAATGATATCACTCCAGTCGTCCGACGGACCAGGCTCGCGCTCATGCATTGGCTCAAACGCTGGTCATCGGCCAGTCCCGTGTTACGGCAACTTCTTGATGTCGCTGTTCTTCGGCTCTTTCGGCCACAGCCGGCCGCTTATCAAGATACCGTTTGACGGTAATCCATCGCGGCTTCGCATCCGATGCTAGAGACGCAACCGCGATGCGGATTTTGATCCAACCGCCGTCCCAATTCTTTGAAGCCTCAAAGTAGAGGGGGACTACCGCACCGTTCAATACAGAAAGCGCCGAACTGCCTTTCATTCTTATCAACGAAAATGCGACGAAGTTTACTTTAACACGCTGCTGCTGCGGCGGATTGAAAGGAGGCGTCAAACCAAAGAGCCCTTCGGAGTCGATGGCGACCTTCGAACCCCTCGGCCGGCAAATCTCCGCCTCGGCGACCAGGAGCGTTTCGTCGCCCAGGTTTCGCACCACGACCGCCATTGCCGGCAAACCTCTCGGATGCCAGAGCGGCTGGGCTTCGATCACCGTCCGACGTTTTGCACTCTCGCGCCGATGCGAGAGCGCCTAGAATATCGCGGCGACCGCAGTCACAAACGGGAGTACCTCTCGGAGCCAAATCAGGTTCATAAATCGCGAACCTCCTGGTTTGTGCGATCTATTCTCGTCCGAGATGTTAGCGAACAAAAGACGAAACTGCTACGTTCGATGAATGGCTCTCCGAACATGCAAAGTCACATGCCGGGACGCGCAGGGCATCGAGCATACGGTTCAAGTTACCGCACAAAGCCTTTTCGAGGCGGTCGCTCAAGCTCTTCGCGTTTTCCGGGAACACGACTGGAGCGATGAGCCCAACAGCCGCTCTGCCAGCGTTGTGGTGACGATCAAGCCGGCGGAAGTTGAGCATAAGGTTCGAATTAGAGATTTTCAAATCTGGTTGGAGTCAGCGCCCTGGAGCCCTGCGGAAATGACGCTGAAGCGCCGACTGAGAGATATTCTGAAGGGCTAGGCAAAATCAGGGAGAGAGAGAACCAATGACGAACTGCCCACTTTGTGACGAACAGGCATCTTATGATCCAGCCACGAGTTTGACTTTCAAACTTACATGTCCTCGGTGCGGCACTTTTTCTTACACCCACCAGGCAACTCTGGCGCTCAACGACGAACGACGACCTTACCTATCTATTTATACCAGGATGAATACGGAGGCCGGCATCACACCCGAAGTCCTGAAGACAGCAAACCTGGATGACCTTGCAAACACTTATCGCCACACCGGAGTTCTCCAAAAAATCGATTACCTCTTGAAATTCCTCGAGAGGAACACGCATTTCTTTGATCAACCCGTAGACTACGATCCCAGACTCGATTGGCCAGCTATAGCTGCAGTCAACGACAAAGAAGCGAGCGGCCTTATGGGTGCGGCGGTGGACCTCGGGTACATCAGACTCAAAAGCGACACAATTCGACCGCAGAGGAACCTAGCGCTCGCGGTCCAAGGTTGGGAACGGCTTGGCGGCGGGCCGTCGCCGGAGGTGTCGGGCCGATGTTTCATCGCGATGTCTTTCGACCCGTCGCTAGACCAGGCTTTCGCAAATGGCATACGACCGGCGATCGACGACGACCTCGGGTATGAGGTGGTGCGGGTCGACAAAATCCATCACAATGAGAAAATCTGCGACAAAATTCTCGCAGAGATCCGGCGCGCGCAATTTCTCGTGGCCGATGTGACAAAGCAAAGGCAAGGAGTCTATTTCGAGGCCGGGTTCGCGATGGCGCTTGGTCGCCCGGTGATCTGGAGTTGCAAACAGAACGATTTCCCGAACGTACATTTCGATACGCGCCAGTACAACCATATCGTTTGGGACAATCCAGGTGACCTCCGGGACAAACTACGGGAAAGGGTGCTGGCGTCTATAGGGGCCAGAAAACGAAATTGACACCCCGCGCTTTCGTCCAACGGCACCGGACGCGACCAAGGAGGCTTACGCCAGGCCCTGGCTACACTGACGGCGCCGCCGCCGAACAGCGTAAAGGGTGGTCCAAAAGGAGCTGGGAACAGACTTAGGATCCAGTGCCGCAAGGCGTGGGGGTTCAAGTCCCCCCTCTCGCATCCAGCACAAAAGCACACGGAGAGAATGAGATATTGCATACGATCAGCGTTGTTGAAGAGTTGAGTGTCATAGAAGCGCCATAGAAATGTAGACACCTAATGTAGACAGACGGCCTCACAAGGAAGGGCAGAGTGAGAAAATTCAAATGTCCGGTCGATGGTTGTGAACGCGAAGCAACCCTTGAAGCACCCAACGGCGAAGAAGTCCCACTTCTAAAAGGCGAGGCCTTAACTCGTAAACCGAAGCTGCGGGTGGTGCAGCGCAACTTCTGGGTCATATGCCCGGAACATGGAAGGGGCTGGCTAGTGGAACAAGGGCATCACGTTTCAAGCAAGATCCCGCCCGTGAAGTAAAAACAGTCGCCATGTTTCGCCAGCTCGAACTGTGACCAAAAAACAAGAGCAGCTCCCGATAGATCAGTTTTTCGATTGGCGAGATCGTTTTATAACAATTTCCTCTGATGTCGGAAATCTATTGCTTGGGCGATACCTATTTCGCGAGACGCAGACGGTAATTGCCCATAACCGAACTCTCGAAGGTCTTTTCACAAGGTGGATAAGGATCAACTACGCTAACTCAACCATTCTTGGCATTCGTCGAGCGGTGGACACAGATAAGCGTGCCCTTTCATTGGCAAATTTTCTGCGCGATCTGATCGCGGACCCCAATGTGGTTACTCGGCAGCTGGTGTTGAACCAACCGGTGATTGAGGCTCGACGACGTGGTAAGCGACACCGACGTCACGGTATCAGAAATGATGAGGTTCTCCAGATGGAGTTGCGTCTTCTGGATCAATTCTACAAGACTCTCGCTACCGAATCTCGACCGGACCGTCTCGACTTGAAACTAATCGGGCAAGATTTAACCTTGATTCAACGCAAAGCAAAGAAGGTCGAGCGCTTCGCGACCAAGCGTCTCGCTCACTTTGACGAAAGAGGTGCGGCTCGCATTAAGTACACTGAGATCGATGACGCGCTAGACGCTTTCGATTTGGTGATAGCCAAGTATTCGACTCTGTTCCGGCGTAGGTGGGAGCGTGGAACCACTTTCGAGAAGCTCTCCCCCGACTGGAAAGAAGTTTTCGAGGTCGAGTGGAAAAGATCGGGATCACTATAAACGCTAAACAATTCGAAGAACTGCTTTCGGATGCTCCAGCCGGATTTTCAATCCGAAGCCACTACAGTATGCATCGACCGATGCGGTTACGTCTCCAAATGCAAGGCTCGCGGTTGCGTTGCCCGCGCGACCCTGATCGCCCAGAAGGTTGACGCCGCCGGCCGCCATATTCGACAGATCGAACTGTGCCAGCGGCACTGCCAAATCGTCATTGAGCGCGAGCGTTCCCGCGGCCTGGCGATAGCGACCCGGCTGAGCCTTCAATAATCAGGTGTTCAGGCACGGTTGGGGTAAAGTCACCGTGCCCGAACATGACCTCGATCTTGCGCGACGTTTTAGGTTCGGTCGGTCGCGCTAACTGTCTGTCGAAGCTAGCTTCATAGGAAACTGGCCACGATGTCTATTACGTCTTCGGCTGTTTCTAAAACACTGATCAAATCTGTCCCTCCCCCTTGCTGCACTGGGGGCGGGGCTGGAGGTCCTATGACTCCAGGACTGGAGAACGACGTGTATAGGGGAGCGATACCATGGAGCACCAAGTTACCGTCATCCTGCAGCCTTATGGACAGGCCTTTCCTTGTCTTGAGGAAAGTGCCCGTGTCAAATTGGGAGTGGTTCGCGCTGTCGTATACCACAAAGTTACCGTCGTGCTGCATCTGAACTGATCCGGGTGTATGGCCCATAGTTATCGTATTCCAGATAGCTAGGGGAGGCGTGAGCGATACATCGTAGATGACCAAATTTCCATCACCCTGATAAATCAGCAGAAATTGCTTATTCTTGGACATCAGAATAGCTCCTGGACCGAAGGAATCCCCAGGCTTCATTACGTGAGGCAATGACGTCAAACTCTTGGCCATCGGAGCAGTTCTGGGATCAAAGGAATCTCCAGCCTTCGTTGCATTAGCCATTTTCAAGTAACCTCCGTGTCGTGGGTTAACAGAGCGGCGGGATTGCGTCAAACTTTTTGTTGACGCGGCCGGCTGGCCGGTTCGACAAATCGAACTCTGCGATCGGCACGCGCAGACGGTATCGCTCGCGAGAGGGCGCGCGGATTCGAAATTCAGGACCGGCGAGACTGGCGATAAGGGCGATCAGATCAGCGGCACTTTCAACTACGGGAAATCCTCATCGGGAAGTTTTCGATCCAAAGAGACATGAACAATCTGGCTCACGATAGCGTCTGTCGGAATCTCCTTCACTGTTTCATTGATTCTGGTTCTGGGAATCACCGCACAGAAATCAAAGTCCCATCCAGTGACTGGTGCATGCTCATCACCGAATCGGCATTTCGCAGTCCACCCATAACGCGCTATCTCCGCGTCGAGTTGAGGAAACCAACGCCTATCATTTGGCGGACCAGCCAGAATCAGCACTTGAACTAGGGCTGGTGATGGATAGGCGAACCCCCTGACGATTTTAAACAGGGGCACTTTGCCGCCCGCGGGCGATTCGATCGCAACGACAGTTTTCAGTGCTTCACTTTCGGGCTTCGTGGGAACCACTTCATGCGGCTTCGGCTTAATCGCTAAAATGGCTGCGACAACGAGCACCAAGAGGCAAGCCAACGCAAATCCAGAAATGCTGCTGATGTTGCCCAATACAGGGGAGAAATGTTGATAGATCCACAGGGCTAGAAGAAGCAGCGCGGCCCGAACGAAGTCCAGTGCGATCCATTTGATGTACCAGCGATTGAATTCCGGTTCGTGCAGCCATTGCGAGAATGCCATAGCCTCCCCCTGACGTCGAGATTTCCTCTCCGTGGGGATGCACAGTAGTGCGCTGGACGGCAACGCGCCAACCGCGGAAGCTGGGCCGTCCTCACAAGACCTCCCCGGCGCCTTCCGTCTGCCGCTCTGGCGCCGCCGTCATCCCGAGCACTGAAAACCTGATTGCATAGCCCGAGCTTCTGCCGGGGTCAGACAACCTTGTTTGCCGGCCTTGGTACGTCTGCGTGATTGCGAGCAAGATGACGCGTCGATCCCACACAGTCCAGCGTTTGCGAACATCCAACCACTGTGTCAGGTCTGCCAAGCGAAATCGGACCTCCTGGTCTTTGGCGCAGTGGTAAACCATCCCGACCCGAACGTCTGCAGGATCTTCCGTATGCTTCAATTCCACGAACTCACACAGGTAGTTTTTGAACTGTCCCGCGGCCGTGGATTCGAACGGCATCATTATAGGGGTGTCCTTTGCCGCCCGATGAATCGACGCGACGAAGGCTTCGAAAGCCGGCCTCTTCACAGGGGGCATAGCGCAGATTCTTTGACTCAGCATGAGCCGCCGAAATCCGCGCTGGTCGGTGAGGTGCTTGTCGGTCAGTTTCACCTTGCGCGGCTCGCTGGAATCGTCCATCACCTCGAGTAGCCAGGTTGCACCGTAAGCCAAGTTTGGAGCGCGTGCAGTCAACTTTTGGGTAAAGTGCCCGGTGCACGGAATGCGCTGGCTGGTAGCGCAGGGGAATCCCGGTTCGGTTAAACAGCCACGCGCGGGATGACCAAATAGCGTCGGACACAGCTGGTTACAAGTATGCTCCGATTTGATGCGTTTTTGCCGTTTGCCTTCCCCTGACCGGCTGTGTACATTCTCGCGAATCATCTCGGGTTCGCGGGGGCGGCCAGTTAAAATCTTTCGATGCCTGCAGGGACTCTCGGACGCGAGCGATTTCCGCTCGACATTAGGCATCACTTCGCGGGTTCGCCTGGGCGTAATCTTTCTCTTCGTGGCTGCGTTTGTTCTTATTGGTCGTGTGACTTCGAGTGCACAGGAGTCGATTCCTGATGTAAAATCCTCCTTCAGTGAACTTTCTGTCAAGCCGACGAAGTTGAAATACAACGTTAATTTAGACGAAGTGAGCTCCGAGACCGAACGTTTCACCATCAAGAACGATGGGCAGCTAAAGCTGGATGACTTAACCGTCGGCGCGCCCTCCAATCCGGACTACAAAATCACCACGAGCGTTCCCAGCACGATTCCTGGCAAAGGAAGCCTCACGGTCGACGTTGAGTTCATCCCTACGAGGAAAGGGACCGATGACGGGACCATCAGCATTGCCAGCGGCGCGACTAAGGGGAAGCAAGACGCGACCCTCCATCTGAACGGGAAAGCCGCGCAGAAGAAGCCGACCCCGACTGCAACGGCAACCCCAACTGCAACGGCAACCGCGACCTCAACGGCGACTGCGACAGCCACTGTCACGGCGACGCCGACCGCCACGCCGACGCCTCCGATGGTTACTTCATTAAGCGTTAACTCGGCGGCACCATTCACTTTGCTAACGCTCAATGGCTCCGGTTTTGACAGCACGATTGGCGATCAAGTTGAGGTCAATTTCGTCGACAGTTCTAACGGTTTCTCAGCGCAGGAAGGCCCAGTCCAGATCTCGTCAAGCGCGCTCACGGTAGGCGTCCCGATTTTTATCGATCCTGAATCGGGTAGCCTAGGAGCCGATAGCGCGATCATGATTGACGTGGTACAGACTCCCAGCTCCGGTTCGCAAACCTCGAATCAGGTTCCGTTCAGTATTCAAAATCTTCCGTCACCTTCTGTCCCGGTTGGGTCAGTGACTTTGGGACTCTCGCAAGGGGCGCTCGACTTTCTTCCTGCGCTTGAGACATTCGTAAACGGTACGGCAGCAGACAATCCAGAAACGCAGAACGGGCTCACTGGGTTACAGACCAACCTGACCCAAACGGTGCCATTGATCGCCGCAGTCATGGCTGGCTCCTCGCCCTCAGCTAACCTCGGCACAGTGAACGGGATCCCGATAATTATCGCCCTCGCAGACCTGCAGGTGTCGGATCAGCTCCTGGGTGGCTACATTACTGCACTCGCAAGCAGCGGAGGATGTCTCCAAGCAGCGGCACAAACGCTGCAACAGCAGATCTTCGGTTCCAGCACTACTCCCCCGCAAGAAGGCTTCGACCAGCTCTACACTCCGGCCCTATCAGCAGCTTGCGCGCCGACCACCGATAGCTCGGGCGTGTCACTTCTCGTCGGTCAGAATCCACTGGTTCTGTTTCCCTCAGTTGCCGTCGCGAACGCCGGTGCTGGTTTGCTCTTTTCTTCATCTCTAGTCGGCAGCTCTAGTGCGTCCAGCTTAGGACAGGTGTTCTCTCAGATCGGCGCTGGCAAGTTTCCTATTGGCGGCACCGCCTCGGCTCTACAGGGAGTATCTCTACCCAATACGATTGTCCCAATTGGCTCGGCCGCGAGCGTAGCTGTTAATCAATATCCGTACACCTGCGATGCTCTCGCTTTCTCCAATGACTACCTTCAGAAACGCGTGATTGAACTCTTGGGAGCGCTAACGCAAACGTCACCGACAGAGGGCAATTTTCTCCAAAAATTGGTGTTGATTCATACTCTTTATGCCGGACTAGAAGAGGAACTCGCGAACTTGGCGAATCTGGCTATGTGCCCGCAACCAGGGCCCTCACCATATCTGCTGTTCATCCGGGTTAGTCCTAATACGCAGGCATTAGCTGTCGGAGAGAGTCAACAATACACCGCGTTAGGTATTCTATCGAATGCGACCACGGAGAATCTCACCGGAGAAACTGGTTGGGAGTCCTCAGATGATATGGTCGCGACGATCAGCGCCTCAGGCGGTCTCGCTGCGGTCGGAGCGGGGGGGCCAGTTGCAATTTCGGCTACGACAGGGGCGATCACGGGCAGTGCTTCGCTCACAATTTGCGGTTTGAGCAATCCAGATGTGTGCGGCAGTCAGTGCACAGATCTCCAGACTGATCCCAACAATTGCGGCACGTGCGGAAACGAGTGCACGGCGACCGGTCAATGCACTGGAGGTCAGTGCCAGGAACTTCCGCTTGAGGATGGCCTCTATAATAGTGTTTGCAATTCAGTAGTAACTACAACGGATTCGCCGGGTTGTGGTCCATATTCTTATCAAACCGGAGGGCCATATAATGTTCTTCCATCCACGACGATGACGACACTTTACACAGATCTTTGTGAGAGCAGTCTTATGTCGGATTCTGTGTGGGCCCCTTGTGTAGGAACCTGTGACATTTCAATTGAGGACAGCACTAATTTTTCCTATTCGCTCATGTGTACAGAACCGGAACCGGCGTCTCCCTCTTGCCCACCGGGGAATTCTTCGACCTGGACGAGTGAATGCACTTTTACTTTTGAATAGCGCGGTTGTGAACAACGAACCGCTGACTTGGATCCTGCAGCCGCATCCCTCATTTGCACGATAGGACTGAAATCTCGTCCCGAAATGAGAACATCTTCATAAAGGTATCTCAGAAGCCCGCCCATTTGCCGTGGCGATTCCGCATTCGTTGTCGCGAGTATTGACCGCGCGCATCTTCGGCCGCGTCGATCGCTTCCTGCTTTCCAAGGCCGGCACTTCGCGCGAAAGGCGCCGTTCCCCGTGGCACCGGAATGAAGGCGTACTCTTGTGCCGTCTGCCCCTGCTGCACGGCCCCGAGCGAGGCCATCGCCAGAGCGACCACGACGTCTATCTTGTGCGATTGTTTTTCCTTGGCGATACGCCAACCGCGCGTGGTCTCGAGCGCGACGGCCCTGTTAACCGCTAGGCGGATCTCATCGTCCGGATAGACGAGTATGTTTCGCCCCTTAATAGCTTCGTACAGGCCAGTCGAGGCTTCGGTCAAATTTGGGACGCTTTGCGGGAACTCAACCATTGGCAGGCCGGCGGCCGTCAGCCGTTGGGCAACTGCGACCAGTTGATAGGGGTCATAACGGATTTCGCGAACATAAAAGCGGCGTCGAAGATCGAGCAGCGTAGCTTCCACCGTCGCTTCGAAATCCAATGGATCTGTTGACGACGGTTGAAAGATGCGGTGCCAAACCAAGCGGATTTTCTTCACGCCAGGGTCGAACGTGCAGCATACGATCGCGGTGCTGTCGCGTTTTACGCTCGCGTCCACGCCGCACCAGATACTTAGCCGTGGATCGACTAGCTCGGGATGTGCATCGGCGTCGGTGCACGAATCCCACCATTTCATCTCGACGAAATTGGATTCGGACGTCACCCATCTATTTTCGATCATGCGCAGGTAGGCATTCGGCCTCAGCTGCATTCGCATTGCCTCGAGCCAAGCAGGCGATTGCCACGGGGCGACTGGAAGGTGGCTCCAAAACATGAGTAGTCCGGATTGCCGATAAAGAGCTGGCGCGATCTCTTCACCCTGCAAGCCACGCTTGTAGAGTTGCTCCAGGAGATCAGATTCGCCTTCAAAGCCCGCGTAGGTCGTCGTCAGGCGAATGCTGACCTTGCGCGTCGGGACGGGAATCATCTCGTCCCACAGGCGGTGGGCGCGCTCCGTCGTATACCCCCAAAGCTCGTCGAAAACAGTAATGGTCGGGTTCGCGCCGGCAGCGCCAGCGAAGTCGCTCGCGATAGCCGTTATAGTGGCACCCGTACTTGGAAACTCGATCCGGTTTGCCGTGATCTTCGCGGAGCTGCGGAGCTTTGGGCTCGCTTCTATGATGCGGCCGATTGCCTGGAATACTCGCCCTTGGGCCTGGTCGAAATCGTTTGCGACTAAAACTGCTTCTGCATACGGGCCGCCCAGCGCAATGATCACATATAGCGTGGCCATCGCTGCCGTCGCGGTCTTTCCGGATTTCTTTGGAGCCGAAAAAACGGCCTCAGGGTACGCCAGCCGGCCTTCTTTCGTGAGTGTCAATGCTTCACGGAGAAATCGTTCTTGCGCAGCATATAAAGTGAACGGCTCGCCGGTCTCCGGATCGATCAGCACTTCAGTAATGAACGCGACAGGATCGGAGCGCCAACGCGCAATATCACTCGCCATCGGTTTCCTCTATCTGTCTGGCCATCTCAGCCGCCAAATCGACAGGTCGTTCCTGTGACAACACGCGCAACGTGAGCGGCGTCAGCCCGAGCTCTCTCGCCAAGCGAGTCTGAGTTTCTGCCAGTCTCCGCACGGCATCGACACTTGGGCGAAGCTCACCATCAGCTCCGACTAAGTCTTGATCGCGCAAGAACGCGTAACCTCGCTCGAGCATTATTGAGATCCGCGCGAATGTGGCCAGCAACGGTGCGAAGATCGGATTGTCAATATGAGGCGCCAGAGAACGAACGCGCGCAGCAAATCTGCGAACTTGTTGGTCACGTTTTCGGGTCGAAGAATAGGGGCCCTTCGCCACCGGCGCGATCGCGCTCCGCGTTGGCTGCAACCAGGATTTTGGGCTTTTTCGGCGCAACTCGATCTCTGCCGCGGCTCGGGTTTCGGCCTCGGCCATCTCGATCCTTTTTTGGAAATTGTGATGCTGAGCTGAACCGGCCGAGGCCAGTTCCGTCCACCTGGCGTATGTGTCGGCGTCGACGCCCGCGGCCCTTGCGGCGCTAAGCGGCGCGGCGCCGCCACGAACAAAACCTTCGATCCGTTTTTCAATTTCAGGTGAAAGTTCGAGCATCATCAGATCAGATCAGATCAGTTCGGCTCTACGTCCCGTCAGGTTCTCCCACCTCGAAATGGCGACGTCGACGAAGCGTGGCTCAAGTTCGATTGCGTAGCATCGCCGCCCCATCTGCTCGGCCGCGATCAGCTGCGAGCCACTGCCGCAAAACGGCTCGTAGCATAGATCATTCATCTGCGTGTGGAGCTGCATTGGTATGGCGAAAAGACGGTTCGGTTTCGAAGTGGGATGCTCATTCGTCTCAATCTCAGCAGTAGGGACTTCCCAGACAGTTCCCGGATAGCCGCCCTCCTGTACGCGTTCGATAGGAGGTTTCTGGCCTCTGACCCAACCGAATAAACAGGGCTCGTGCGCCCACATATATACTGAGTAAGTCAGCACCGGCCGGCTCTTCACCCAGATGATCTGCTGATGCATGAAAGCGCCGACCTTGTTCCACACCGCCTCGAGCATCGACTGACGTGCGCTAGCGTGCCAGCAATACCAGGCAGCATTGGGCATGATCGCGCGTTCGATCGCGGTCGTAATGAAGCGCAGGTAGAAGTCGTGGCCAATCTCTGAGTCGCTCTCGATGTCAGGCGACGGAGCAGCTTCGCGGTATTGGCCCGACCAGTCCTTGTTGCGGTTCGCCTTACCACGATTTGCCCTGGTAGCCGGGTGGGACCCACCTGTATAGCCGACCGCGTATGGCGGGTCGGTCTGGAAGAGGACCGCACGTTCCTCGCCCATCAAGCGAGATACGTCTTCATGGCGCGTAGAATCGCCGCAGAGCAGCCGATGCTTGCCGAGCCGCCAGAGTTGCCCTGGCTGCGCCACAGGGGTTACGGGAAGCGCGGGAATCGCGTCCTGTGTCGCCTCATGCGTAATCCCAGCAGTTTTTTCCAGCAGGGCGCGGACCGCGTCGCTGTCAGTTTGGACGGTCGCTAGCAATGCTCTGACCGCGTCTGAATTCGTTTCAGCCATCGCAGCCAAAGGGTCCAACGTCGCGAGCAACTTGTCGGCCTCAGCTTCGTTCACGTCGAGTACAAGTACCGGCACGAGTTGGTCAGGCGTTGTTTCGGCGCGAAGGTGGCCATCGACTAGCATCATCTTGCCGTTCGGCAACTCGCGGGCGAGTAACGCGTCGGCATACCCAATCTCGGCCAATATTCCTTTGAGGGCGTCTGACTGCGCACGGTTATGAGTCCGCCAATTCCGGGGATTGGGGACCAACTCACTGGCTTTGACGCGGACGAGTGCCTTAATTCTATCTCGGATTAGCATTATCGACATCCGTTCAGACGAGAGAAGCTGGAAGAAGGGCAGCTAAGGTTTCGCGGTTGCACCACCGGTCGCTCCAGCATTGCCGAGGAAGCCCGCCGAGTGGCAAGCTGGCGGGCCGTCGTGAGCTGGAGCACTCGCGCCTCGGCAAAATCTCAGAATTCATTATCGGCTTCCCGGCTTCCTGCCATCCGGGAACGCGACTCCCATAGGTCGCGGATTGAAGATCGGATTCATTCGATCGTGATCCTCGTCTTGGTCGTCCTCAGCGACTCTCGAGTTTGAAGGCCGCCAATCTTTCGACGGTGAGAATGGCGACGTCGCGCGCGGTCCGCTATGCAGGGCAACGCCCGCGAGCCCTTTACGGCCGTGCACGCGCTTAAGCGCCGCGACATCTTCCAGCGGCACACCCATCGAGAGAGCAACACGGCGCTCGGCTGGTAATAAATTCATCGTGGTCACACCCGAGTCCGTATTTGTTCCTATCTCGACAAACAGTCCGTCGACGTTGATGCTGCTCATCGTTGCCTCACATCTGGCCCGGAAGAATCCGAGAATGGACGAGAAGCTCGGTCAGCTGCGCGCAGGTCCGCTGCTTCCGCCTCTTTGATCACGTGCTCCGGAGTTCCTTGCCGACGCCAACCTTCGATCGACCACCCGTGGGTACGGAGTTCGTCGAACCCCCGGCCGATCGTGCGCTCGCTGGTTCGGATTTCGCGAAAGGCGACCTCGAGAATCCGTTCGCCACCATGAAGCGTCTGAGTCAAGCAGCTCACCTCGAACCCGTTCCATTTGTATCGAAAGAAATGGTCTGCGACTCGTTCGACCTCTTCCGATGGCGATCTTCGCACGAGTCGTCCATGTGTTCGCTCGTGTTTCGCGACCGTCTGTAAGTCGGCCGACAGCTTGGCGAGAATCTCGCCCAGCTCCTTATAGGCGCCACGCTGGCGCACTTCGTTAGCAAGCGCCGCCAGTCGTGGCAGGCGAGTTGCTTGCAAATCTTCAACAATCTCATTGGGGAAACCGCTCAGCTCGCGTTCGAACACTCGTCGCACCGACAGTTCAAATGCAAGCAGGGTCCTTCGATCGATCGTGCGCGTATTCGTTCGGATCTCGTCGCGACCGACTTCTAAGATCCTTTCGCCGGTTTGAAGGGCTGAACAGTCGAGTTCAAGACCGGTCCACCCGTACCGCCTGAGTTCGCGAGCCATCCGTCTCGTTTCGCTCTCTGGTGTCACTGGCTTTGCTTTAGCGCGCGCGAGCTGAGCAACCCTTTGCAAATCGAGCGCGACGTCAGAGAGGAC
The DNA here is from genome assembly GCA_964407505.1 of uncultured Acidobacteriaceae bacterium. GTDB lineage: Bacteria > Acidobacteriota > Terriglobia > Terriglobales > Acidobacteriaceae > Sulfotelmatobacter. Next base: position 31,472 of record CAYOVU010000263.1, read on the forward strand.
CCTGGCAGAACGGCTCCAATCGCCGCTCAAAATCGCTTCGGTCGCTTGCTCAACGATCGCCGGTAGTCGTGACGACAGAATTTCTTCTACGATATCTTTGTCAATACCGTACAGTTCTCGATCGACGATGTTTTCGAACGCGGCGTGGAATCGTTTTCGCGGATCGATCTCGATTGCGCCAATTTTTTGAAGAAACGTCTCAACATCCGCCTGCTGTTTATCCATTGTTCGTGTACCTCCTATCGATTGTTCAGCGAAGGATTCCCGTCTCGATGCCACGGCAATCCGACCGCCGTCCCATCGAACGATATGGGTGCCGCGGCCGCATGCGTCTGTCTGCAAGCCTCGCGTGGCGTGCCGGTTTACGTTGACGGCGCAAAAAAGGCAAAGCGCCAAGACGAGAACGTATTCAACGAAGACTTTTCGCGGGAAGGTCAACACGATCGGCATAGATGGCGGCGTGGCGCCACGACTACAGACTGCAAGACCGAGCTGCATCTCCGTTCAGCTCTCAACCTCTTGGCCGTTGCGTCCAACGAGAATGAATTTCCCGGAGGGCAGCAATTTTATTTGGACCGACATAGCGAACGTTGGAATCAGCTCAAAGTTGCCCTCGCCGATCTCGACTAGTTTGCGGCGCAGAGCCGCCATCGCCGCGTCAGTCCAGCGGTAGTACTCGGCGCCTTTCGAAAATTGCCAAAGGCGGAAGTTTTCGAGCTGAGTATCGATCGACACTACTGCCGCGCGCATATCGCCACGTAAAATCGACTCCATCTCGCCGACCAGCTGAAGCAGGATGGCGCGAAATTCATCTTCGCTAAGCGCGAGCAATCGCTGGCGTACAGATTTGTCCACTTCGATGCCGACGGCCCTGGCACACAGGCTCAACCCATTCGACAAGCGAACTCGATCCCGCGGGGCGGCGCCCCTCTGCCGTCGCCATTCTCGTCGACGGTTGTTCGTCCGGTCGGTTGCTTTCGTTAAGTCCATTGTTTGCCCCAAAATGCCGAACTCGGTCAGTTCGTAATCGGGGTAGCACAACTGCAGCGTGCCGTTCTGGATGATCCTGAATTCCGGCATCGCAGCGGAGCAACGGCTTGTCGTTGTTCGGAGGTCGGTTGCTATCGTGGTCGAGCGCGTGGCGAATCAGAAATCAGGCTGAGGCTCAGCAGTGGAACATCCGGTGCGCCCAACACACCCTACGCGTGGTTCGGGAGATGGACAGCAGATTTGAGCGCTTGGGCGTTCGGATACCCAGGCAATCCGGGCCACTGACGGAGCGACAAATGATCATGCGCTCGCTGATGATCTGGGCGATCTTAGCGGTCGCGTCGGCAGCGACCTTTTGGGCTCTTCATTCAAACTGAAAAATTTATTCGCGCATCTCGACCGCCATACCGGCATCTCCTCGATGTAATGCGCGGGGAAGCTCCCCCGGTGCGCCTGCGGTAAGCGGTAAGTGTAAGTTCTCCGGATAGAGACATCTATATCCAGAGAGAGACACACTTAAGATAATCCCCTTCTCTCAGATATAATATCTTCTTGATTACTACTTACTCACTTACTAAAGCATAAATTATATATATTTTATGGGGTTTTTGGCGGTAAGCCCGGCGGTAAGTTAGGAGTAAGTCGCAGTGAGCGAGCCCACAGCGTTGAACTGGTTTTAACCCGTACCCTAACACTCGTTAGGTTAATTCTGAACGTTTGTTCAAGATCGCGTCTGAGACTTCCAGGATGCGTCTTTTCATACGCCTATAAGGGCTTCGCGCGCGTCATGACCTGCGTGAAAACACCTCGAAATTTTCGCGTGGCGCTAACCGTCTGAAAACATTAGCCTTTCTGGAAGAGAAATAAGGGCGAGCAGATCGCGTTAAACCTCTGGATCCTTGTTTTGTCCATGCGCCAAGGCTTTGGGCCCTCCCAGAAGTTAGGCACGCGGAAAGTTTCGCATTATTTCGCGTATGAGACGAACACGTGTGAGCCAAGGACCTTTGTTGACCATACCCGGGGCCGCAGATGCGGCCGGCGTGGATCGGCGGACGATCGAGCGGGCGCTGAAGCTCGGGCAGTTGCCATGCGTCCGGCTGGCTGGGCTGCGACGCATTCCGCGCAAAGCGATCGAAAAACTGCTCCAGGTCGCCGAGTAGATAACGATGAGCGGCGTGGGGGCGGTTGTGGGGATGGAGGAAGGTAGTGAGCTTGTCGCAAAGCTCGCGCACGAGCTTGGTGGCGGCAAAGAGCGTCAGCAGCCGGACGGCTCTTGGTTGACTCTGTGTCCAGCTCACCTGGATCGGAACCCGTCGCTCTCACTAAAGGTTGGCGACAAGGTGCCCGTGCTTTGGATCTGTCGGGTCGGGTGCAGCCAGGACGCTGTTGGCGACGCACTTAAAGATTGCGGACGACAGAGGCACAACAGCGATCCAATCGCATTTCGGCCGCCAGCGACCACGACTAAGAAAAAAGTAGACGACAACTGGGTCATCGTCATGCCAGTTCCCGAAGATGCGCCGGTTTATCAGAAGTCGTCCAATGCATCGATGATGTGGACATATCGCGACGCCGATGGCCGAATCCTTGGTCACGTCGAGCGCGTCGAACCGAGACGCGAGGATGAGCGCAAGCAGTTCTATCCAAAGACGATCTGGCTGAGCAGAAAGACGGGTGCCCTGCGATGGGACTCGAAGGCGTTTCCGGAGCCGCGACCGCTCTACGGTCTATGGCGTCTCGCGCAGAAACCAGACGCGCCGGTTCTGATCGTCGCGGGCGAGAAGTGCGCCGAAGCGGGCGAGCGATGCGTTGCTGGCTATCTCAGCGTCAGCGCATCAGGCGGTGAAAGGAAGAGGGTCACGGATACCGATTGGGCGCCGCTCAACGGCCGGAACGTGACGATTTGGGGCGACCATGACGATACAGGCATCGCGTTCGCAGATGCCGTCAAGGCGCACCTCATCAAGCTCGACTCGAGGCGCACAGTCCGTGTTATCGGTGTCCCTGATGATTATCCAAGGAAGTTCGATATTGCCGACGCCGAAGACGGCTCGAAGGGTAAGCATTGGAGTCCATTTGAGATCGAGACATTCGTCAAGACCCTGTGCGTCCCGCAGGACCGAGTGTTAGGCGATCGTAACAACGGCACGGATAGAGCCGCTGAAAACAAATTCTTTGTTGTGCTCGGCCACGACGCAAATACATTCTTTTTCCGGCGCCGGCGGCACCCGCAAGTCCTCGAGGTTCCAGCACGGTCAATGGGGCCGAACGATCTGTTGTCGCTCGCGCCGCTGACCTATTGGGAAGCCAGATATGCCTCGAAGAGTGGTGTGAACTGGAAGGCTGCAATTTCCGATTTGATGGAACTGGGTAAGCCGAAGCTCTTTCGGAAGGACGACATTCGGGGACGCGGAGCCTGGATCGACGGTCAGCGCATCGTCCTGCATTTGGGAGAAAGCCTTTGGGTTGATGGGCATCAGTGCACCATCGATGAATTTCCGAAGCCCGAAGGAATGTACGAGGTCGGCCGCCGCATTCCTCTAGAGCTCAACGTGAAGCCGCTGGCAGAGAGCGACTCACGGAAAGTCCTTGAGCTTATCAAGAAGTGTCCGTGGAGTACGTCGCTGAGCGCCTATCTGCTAACGGGATGGATCGTGACCGCACCGTTCAGCGGGATCCTGGAGTGGCGGCCACATATATGGGTGACCGGTGAGTCGGACTCGGGCAAGAGCAGGATCTTTGAGAACGTGTTGCCGCCGCTGATGCCGTTCAGGTACACGACGACGTTCAGCGGCGTGTCGACGGAGGCGGGTATCCGGCAAGCACTCGGAAACGATCTTCTACCCATCCTGTTCGAAGAAGCTGAGGGCGAGAACGTAAAAAATGTAATAGCGCTGATGCGCGGCACATCATCCGGCTGGAACAACAAGATAGTTAAGGGTACGCCAGGCGGACGACCCGTTGACTACGCATTGAGAACATCGTCCGCCCTCGGCTCGATTTACGTTCGCATCAAGGAGACGCCGGACTTAAACCGGATCGCGAGGCTCGAACTCATCAAGCGCGCCGACCGGCCGTGGAAAGAACTGGTCCCAAAGATAAAGGCAACCTTCACGCCGGAGTTTGGTGCGAGTTTTTTCAAAAGGCTGGTTGGTCTCGCGCCAACATTACGCAAGAACATCACCACGTTTCAGGACGCGGTAGCTGTGTTTCAGGACGACGGCCGCGCAGGGCAGTTGTATGGAACGTTAATCGCAGGCGCGTACATGAGCGTGAAGTCCGACGTCATCTCCCCGGCGGGTGCGACTAAGTTCGTGCAAAGTCTCGAGTGGGACGCGGACCACGGCGAGTCGATAGAGGTCAACCTCGACCAATTTCAATGTCTGAATTCGATTCTGGGTGCGCAGGTGTCGATTCTCATCGATCAGTGGCACGGTAATTTCGTGCATGTCAACCAAGACAAAAGGACAATCGGCGAGTTGATCGAACAGGTGCTCGCTGAGGATCTCGCTGAGGATCCAACCGATAATCCCGTGGAGAAGAAGGACAAACGGCAAGAGCCGCGCGTTGCCACGCTCGCGCGATTTGGAATCCGGGTCGGTCAAGGTACTGGCAAGAAGGACGACCAGACCGAAGGGCGGTTCGTTTGGGTCGCGAATCGGAATGACGGCCTTTCGAAGGTCATCGGTGATCATCCGTGGAGCCAGAACGGCTGGGCGCAATATCTCGCGCGGCTAGACGGCGCTGTGAAGTCCGGCAGTGAGCCGAAAAAGTTCGCCGGTTCGACACAGCCGTGGGTCGCGCTGCCTGCGAAGCATTTCGTGTAGAGGGACAAAGGAAATTTAGGGCATAGCGCTACGGCCACCTAAAATGAGCACCGAGTAGACACTAGGCGCAGCATCTGACATGGCACAGGACTGGCAATCCCGTCGCTTCAAAAAACTCTTGGCAACTCGTGGTCTATTCCACGCCAGTGCCCACGTGGTGCCCACTCCTTGGCGTGGACGGACGCTTAACGCGCTCAAGCTCAAACCGAAAAACAACGCGGGCCACGGCCACCAGCAATCGACACGATCACCAACGTGCCGTTAGACTTCGCGCGATTTAGCAATCGCGCGATTCACTGATATATGAGAACGTCGTCCGAGGAGGGCGGTTTTGGCCGATACTGAACTGCAATATCGGACGACAAAGTTATAGATAGCATTGGCTGGCTGGGAGGTGCGATGGCAAACCCAATCACGAAAAATTTGAAGACAGGAACTCTGGGAGAACTACTTGTTCAGCTTCGCTTGCTGCAGTACGACGTCCAAGCGGCGCCGCCACTCAAAGACTCGGGCAACGACTTAATTGCCCTTCGGGGCCCCGTGGTACGCACAATCCAGGTGAGGACGACGAAAACCAACCAAGTGCCGCGACGCCCCCCAAGGGCACGCCTATACGACCTCCTCGCTGTCGTGTGGCTTAAAGGTGAAGACAGGACCTTATGGCTTGACCAAAGTCGGATCTTTTTGGTCAACAAGGGCGATCTAGCCAGCTTGGCAAGCAATTGGAGTGCGCTCCAGCCCTTCGCGCTGTCGCAAGCGCAAGTCGATAAGCTCTTTGCCGGTTGATGCGGAACGCGAAAGCGATATTACGACGTATCTGGCGTATTAGGGCCACTTTTCCGATAGACGGCTATCTCGTTCTCATAAGGCTTAAGGCCAAAACACCCTTAAATACGACAGATGCGACGGGCGTGAGATAGCCTGAGATCACAGGTCGTGGCGTTGGGAGAATTAGGCACGCGGCGACTCGTTATGATGAGTCTGTGATTCCTGAAACGACTTGGGCTTCGACCCTGCCCGCCGAACAAATTCCTGCAGTACTCACGAAGCTGGCGGCGCTGCAATCAGCGTTGGCCGCTCGGCTAATCGCCGCGCAGATGGTGTCACGCGATGCCGGCGCTGAGCCGCTGATCGACGCGAAGGAAATGGCAGCCCTGCTCAAATGTCACGAGTCCTGGGTCCGCAGTGCAGCGCGCCAGGGCAAGATTCCGTTCGTCGCTGTTGGACGATATATGCGGTTTCGCCCGGACGATGTCCAGGCAGCGATCGCGTCAGCTGCCAACCGTTGATGTCTGACCAACCGTCACGCTACCTGCATGAGGGGCGTGGAAATGAGAGCGATTCGAATTTGGCTTGCCTACGCAAAACGAACCGGTCCCCAAAGTCGGCGCGTCTCGCAACCCAGTGGCGCGCTCGGCGTTGGGACTCATGGGATTCCGGGAAAGCGGCCAAGTTGCTGCGATTGCTTGCTAAAACAGACTCTCCGAAAGAACCAGGGGTAAACAATTGGCTCAGATCAAAAAGCATCATGCCGCCGGCTGCTCGAGCGCGAACTGCGATTGTCCTTGGCGTCTCGATTACCGCCCTCAAGGGATTGCCGGACCACGCAAACGAATGGAGTTCCCGACGAAGAAAGCGGCCGAATTGCATCTCGCGGCGACAGCCGTAAAGGTTTCCCGCGGCGAGTATGTGGATCCGGTCAAGGTTCCGACGTTCACCCAGGTGGCAGCGGAATGGATCACGGATAGATCGGGTCGTCATCCAGCCACGCTCGCCGGCTGGCGCGTGCATTTGAAGCATCTGGCACCGCTCGATCCGATCCGTCTCGATCGCATCGACGTTGCCCGCATCGAACAGTTGCGCGATGAACTGCGCAAGACGCTGAATGCGCGAACCGTTTGTGCGATTCTCACAACGTGCTCGGCGGTTTTCAAACTCGCGGTTCGACGCCACTACGTCAGCCGGAATATCGCTGCGCTGGCCGAACGTCCGCGCGCCGAAGCCGTGGAGCTGACCGGCCAGAGTGAAGACAAGCGCGATGAGGGACTGCGCGCGATTCGGCCCGATGAGGCGTTCACCACGACTCAAATCGCCAAATTGATCGAACACGCTGACGCCGGACTCTACCGCACACTATTCGCGACAGTAGCGGCCACCGGACTCCGTCCCGAAGAAGCGTACGCGCTGAAATGGACTGACCTTGAACTTGATGGCGGGCGAATGTTTGTGCGTCGCTCGCTGTCGTGGGCGCGTGGCGCCGACGAGAAAGGGTCAGTGCGGCCGAAATTCTATGCGCCAAAGACCAAAGCGGGAACGCGGACGCTATCAATTCCAACCGGCTTAGTATCAATGCTGCGCGTATGGAAGCTGCGGTCGCCGAAGTCGGAAATCGACCTGGTATTCTGTCGGCCGGATGGGCGCCCGCTGCACCGATCGAATGTTCTCCGACAAGGGTTGTATCCGGCACTGAGGCGTGCCGAACTAAGAAGCGCAAACGTGAAGACGCTCAGACATTCATTCGCGAGCGGTTTGATCGCGGCTGGTGCTCCAGTCACCGAAGTGCAGGCCCTCATGGGTCACAGCAACCCGGCCGTGACGCTCAAAGTGTACAGTCATTGGTTCGCTGGCGCGTCGTCGGGCGCGGCAGACCGGTTCACGAAAGCGTTCCTGCCTGAGCAAGCGAAGAAGGCCGCAGCCCGCGCACCGCTACGCGCAGCGGCCAGGGGTTGAAGAGTGGCGATGATGAAGCATCGAGAAGTGAAGATCGAAACCAAAAAGGGAACGATCAAGGCTGATGCCGGGATTGTGTCCCTGGTTCGAGCCCTGAATGAGTTTCCAGAAATCACGACTTGCTCTTCTTGCGAATGCGACAGTGGTGATGGTCTCGCATGGGTTGCCTTCGCTTGGGCGCGAGGATACCGTCGCGCTCATCTCGTGTGCCTGCTCGACGCGCTCGAAAAGCGAATCCCGCGAGATCCGGATTGCTACATGGTGCTGACAATGCATTGGGCTCGGCCGATGCACTTTCCGCCGGCCGAGTTGAGATGCAGCCCGAACTTCGTCGAGGAGGTCTCGGAAACGGTGCTCAGATTCGCGAAGAGGAGACCGGCGCCTTTTTCCAGAAAGAGTGGGCACAAAGTGGGCACTGTTGCAGGTCGCGAGAAAGTCTCGAAGATCGTTGATGCATCCCAAGCCATTGGAATTATAAGATAATTTCCGGGTCGCCCCCTTAGCTCAGATGGATAGAGCACAGGATTCCTAATCCTGGGGCCGTGGGTTCGAATCCCGCAGGGGGCACCATCATTTGCTCGTCGCATTTTCCACGGACCTGAAGGTTCCAATGCGCGGACGAATCGACGCACAGGTAAGCCAGAAGCTACGACGTTTGGCGGCGCTATCATTGTGCTCTTGGTTAGCGATGTCGGCTCCGGTGAAGGCGCAGGCGGTGCCGCCAATAATCGCGCAGATCCGGATCGAAGGTAATCAGCGGGTCTACAAAGACCCGATCCTCCTTCACATTGAGCAAGAGCCCGGACAAGCACTCGACCCGGGCGTGGTCGACTACGATCTTAAGTCCATCTATAAAATGGGCTTTTTCGAGTCTGTCCGCGCGAACCTGGAGTACATCCAGGGTCAACCTGTGCTCGTTTACACGGTCCGTGAACGACCGCAGATCATCGACGTACAAATCTATGGGATGAATGCGCTTTCGAGGACCGATTCACGAGTTGTTCAAGCAGTTGGTTCCATAAACGGGGAGATTCTAGATCCCCCCGTAGTCAAACGCGTAATTGAAAACTTGAAGAGCGTGTACAATGACGAGGGGTATATCAACGCTGAGGTCACCTTCACCCCATTCCCGCGGCCCGATAACACAGTGATCGCAATATTCAAGGTCGCTGAAACACCGAATCAGCAATCCTCGCGTGGTCCGAGATAACAACC